>CAZDWA010000037.1:0-21649 GCA_964509065.1 uncultured Lentimicrobiaceae bacterium | reverse complement strand
CCCTTCCTGCCATAAAAACTCGGCAGTACGTAAAAATAAACGCGTACGCATTTCCCAACGTACCACATTTGCCCATTGATTAATTAATAAAGGAAGGTCACGATACGACTGAATCCAATTTCTATAGGTGTCCCAGATAATTGTTTCGCTCGTAGGACGCACAATCAGCTCTTCTTCCAGCTTAGCAGTCTCATCCACTACGATGCCTTGCCCATCAGGATCGTTCTTTAAACGATAATGCGTCACTACCGCACACTCTTTTGCAAAACCTTCCACATGACTTGCCTCTTTACTGAAAAAAGATTTGGGAATAAAAAGAGGGAAGTATGCATTTTGGTGTCCTGTATCCTTAAACATCTTATCCAGAGCGGCTTGCATCTTTTCCCATATGGCATAACCATAGGGTTTTATGACCATGCAACCACGTACTGCAGAATTTTCTGCTAAATCAGCCTTCGTAACTATGTCGGTATACCACTGAGAATAGTTATCTTCGCGTGAACTAAAATCTTTTGCCATTGAAGTTTGGTATAATATTTGTAACTTAATTGTAGATAAATCTAGTGGCAAAAATAATAAAACCATGCAGATTGCGCACAATAAAAATATGGAGATCAATAAAATGAAAACTTTTAACATTCTTACCATTCTCGTGGTATTCGCCTTGAGTGCCTGTTCCACAAGCAGTCATGTGTATGATGACATCTATTATTCACGTAATAAAAATACAAATTACGAACAACAGATGGCTAGTGCACCCGATGTGCAAAAACGTGTTGTAACACAAAGTACTAACGGTGATTATGAATACCAAAGCTATTATCAGGACAATGCGGCCTCACAAGTTCAAAGCACGTCCGTCAATCCGGTTTATACCACAAATGAAACCATTATCGAGCCGGACGGTACGAGTTATTCAACTACCGAAACTTATTATGATTCCGATTATGCAAGCCGTTTTAGAAGATTTGACAGTGGGCTGAACAGCTCATTCGGATATTATGACGGTTATAACAGCAATTGCTACAATTGTTCAGGAAGCAGTTTTGGTTTGAGCTACGGCTATCCCTACGGACTTGGCCTCTCATACAGCTACGGCTACCCTTATCACTATTCCAATATGGGCTATTATAACTCATTCTTCTATGATCCTTGGTATTCACCATGGTATGGATACGGCTATGGATATTATAATCCTTGGCGCTACAACTATTGGGGATATGGCGGCTATTACGGATACGGATACGGCAGCTATTGGGCAGGCTATCGCCACGGCTTCTATGACGGCTATTATTACGGCAACAATATCGATAATCCGTTTTACTGGAAATCGAGCAGCTATGTATACGGACCGCGTGCTACCACCGGAGGTGGGACTACTGTTGCTTCCGGCGCTCCAAGAGGAAACCGCAGCGATAATATACAAGGTAATAGTATAGGTAACGATCGCGGCACACGTATTAATGATCCCGCTGTCGGTACCAGTGCACGCGCTGCCGAAAGGGGTTCTTCCGTACAAAGTGGCGAAGCAAGAGGCTCAGCAGTAAACAGAGGTACAGGAAGTGCTTCCGGCACCACACAAGACAGACAACAAACTGTGACACGTGCCACAAGACCCGGAACATCAGCCGGACAAAGCACAAGACCCAGCACACAAGATAAGGTTTCGGAATATCGTCAACGTTACGACCGTCCTGCCTCATCAAATGCGCAAAGCAGAACACAACAATATGAAAGACCAAGATCGTATACTTCACCCAGTACACGTCAACCTAAGTCAAGTAATGAATATGTACGTCCGCAAGCAACGCCGCGCCAAAATTCCGGTACCATAAATAGAAATCAAGCACCGGTACAGCGTCAAACAAATACAGTAAGGAGTCAGTCAGCACCTGCACGCAGTTCAGGAACATCGAACAGCAGAAGCTATTCGGCACCTTCAAATAACAGAAGCTCATCCTATTCAGCACCGGCAAGAAGCAGCTCGCCCTCCTACTCGGCACCGGCAAGAAGCTCATCATCAGGTTCGTCATCAGGCGCATCGAGAGGAAGCAGCAGCTCATCAACAAGCTCAGGTGGACGCCGCTAAAATGAATAGTAAGGCATAAATAAATTTTTGTAAGAATATAATCTCATCAAAGAATAGGCTGCGAAAATGCCTGATTTACTAGAGATTTTTTGAAAAGCTTATAATAAATACACAGATGAAAAAAATACTGATTATTGCATCCTTCCTGCTCACTGCCACACTGTTGACAGCTCAAAATGAAGTTGATGCACTTCGATTATCACAACAGTTTTACCAAGGCACTGCCCGTAGCATGGCAATGGGAGGAGCATTTGGGGCCTTAGGTGCCGATTTTTCAACACTCAGCACAAATCCCGCAGGTATAGCATTATATCGCAGCTCCGAATTTAGCTTCAGCCCGGGTCTTTTCAATAGAAGCGTCGAGTCAACATATAACAATTCATTTGCGGATGATTCACGGATGCGCTTTAGCCTTGGAAACTTCGGAATGGTATTTACAAATGAAATACCTCAGATAAACGGTAAAACTTCTCCATGGAAATTTTATCATTACGGCATCGGAATGAATCGTACCAATCACTTTGGAAGCAGAAGTGCAATCGAAGGGGAAAATTGGGAGCATTCTTTAATCGATATTTATTTAGACAGACTCGACGGAGTAGACCCTGCAAATATCAATCAGGATAATTATCCGTTTGACTTGTATCCTGCATGGTATGTATATGTGCTCGACACCATACGTGGCAGCGACGGACTATTATATTACGACAGCCCTATTCCAGCGGGTGGATTATTGCAGTCGGAAGTGATGAGCAGCTACGGCTCCACCAATGAATGGCTATTTTCTGCAGGCGCAAACCTGAATGACAGATTATATATAGGTGGTACATTAGGATTGCCTTATACGCGCTTTTACCGCTCTACCACTTTCACAGAATATAATTTGGTTTGGGAAGATGTATACGATTTTGATGAATGGAGCTATACCGAACTCTTGGAAACGCACGGCTGGGGCTTAAACTTCAAGCTGGGTGTCATCGCATGGCCCGTAGATTGGCTCAGATTAGGTGCTTCCATACATACACCCACTTATTACGGTAATCTGATGGATGTATGGCAAACAAGTACAGAAGCATATATCGGACCGGATTATAACAAAAAGGATTCGCCTACAGGTGAATATATGTACGAGCTGAGTACGCCTTTGCGTAGCACAGGAAGTGCTGCATTTATTTTTGGAAATCTGGGCTTGATAAGCGCGGATGTGGAGTTTGTTGACTATAGTAAAATGCGCCTCAGAGCGAATGATTATAGCTTTAACAATGAAAACAATTCCATAAAAAATAATTTCCAATCGGTGGTGAACCTCCGCTTTGGAACAGAATGGCGTTTCAGTAACTTCAATTTCCGCGGCGGCTATGCTTTATATGGAAGCCCGTATGCAGAAGGAGTGAATGATGGCGCTCTGCAAAATATTTCATTCGGAGTAGGATATTCGGAAAGTAATTTTGGATTGGATTTAGCCTGGATAAACGGCAGCATGAATCAAGATTATTTCTTGTACAGCTCCAATAATTGGATTACCAATCCTACCCAACAAAAGATTATCAACAATCATTTTGTTTTGACCACACGTTTTAAATTCTAACCTGCATAATTCACCAATTCATGAATTAAGCAGGCTAATATTTTTTTGTGCTACATAATCTAAGGTGTTGCTGAAAAGTAACACCTTATTTTTTTAGCGCTTGCCAATGGAAATCATCAGCTGATGCACGAAACATAAATCAAAAAGCCTTGCAGTAAGCTTATACTGATATACCGGCTGCCTTGATGGGTATTTTAAAATCTATCAAGAGCTAGCAACAACAAATTTCCCACCCAACTTTTCGGCAAATTCTTCATCAATACGTTTATTCAGCACATCGCAGCCGTATTCAAACTGACGGTTGGCATTATCTTTTTCTTTGTACACAAAACGCAACTCTTTATAATCTCCACGCCTTGGAAACAAGCTTAAAGCTTCATCCATTGCTTCTTGCGGGCTACCGGTAGTTACAAGTGTCAATAGTTTAGTGATTTCCAACAGCTGTTCAAATGAATTCAGGCGAAGCGGTCCTTCTAATTGCTTGTCAATCTGCTGAATACGCCGCTGCGAATTGGTATAGCTGCCGCCCATCTCCCAAGGGAAAGAAGCCGGAAGTATCAAATCCGCCATACGTGCCGTATCCGACATAAAGAAGTCTTGAACCATCAGGAAGTCAATCTGCTTCAGCTTGTCGATGATATGCTCCTTATCTACCGCACATCCTGCCGGGTCTTCACCAAAGATAAAGGCATTACGCAGCTTGCCTTGATGGAATAAATTATTCACATCCAATATAGTAGAAGGCAATTCATCCGTCTTCCATAAGAATGCCATGCGATATTGCAAATCAGGGTCGCAAATGGCTTCTGCACCGGGTCCAAGCTGCGGACTGACGCCCATATCGAAAA
Source organism: uncultured Lentimicrobiaceae bacterium (assembly GCA_964509065.1). Lineage (GTDB taxonomy): Bacteria > Bacteroidota > Bacteroidia > Bacteroidales > F082 > JALNZU01. Next base: position 17,124 of record CAZDWA010000037.1, on the reverse strand, counting down.
TACCATGGCTGTTATTTCGCTCTTTTAGCGCAATAATACCGGTAGCTGTCTTACCTAATTTGCCGGTAAGCATCGCCAAATTATGCATGGACATACCCGTATTTGCCGAAAGTTCCTTTTCTTCAAAAATAAGCAAGGCATTCATTTCATTGATATAATCTTCGGCAAAACCGGAAACTACTTCATGGCTTACACCGGCAGCACGCAACAAGGTATCATAATCTTCCGAAAGCATGGATTTCATATATGTTTCAAGGTCTTCGGTACGGCTGTTTACGAAATCTTCGTTATATCGTTTTTCTTTAAGGATGTAATAATTTACTGCTTTAATGAAATAAAAATAATTGCGTATCCGAATTTGTTGATCGGCTTTTTTACTGAACCAAGAATCAGATTTTGTCGTAATATGCACCAATTCAATACCTTCCTTATGACGGGTATTCATAATCAGGTGATTTACGATAGGATGGTTCAAGTGCAGCTCCCCTCCTGCCACAAACAGCTTCGACGCACCACGTATATCGCAATAAATCGCATTTTCATTGGAATTTCGCACATAGCCTTCACCCCTTCCCATATAATGGAAGCTTGCCGTATTATTGGTTTTTGCGCCGGTGCGAGCTAACTTTTGTATCATATATAACTCTTCATTCGACAGGCGGGCACCTCCAAAAAATGCATTTTCATCCGCTGAAACTGCATTGATACGTTCGGCAATCAGCTTAACAGCTTCTTCAAACTCAATTTCTTTCCAAGTATCTGCTGTACGTAGCAGGGGTTTACAAATACGTTCTTTATCGCTAAAATGCTTATATCCAAACAACTGGCGGCGATTGATTAAACTCAAGCGGTTCATTTCATGCTGCAAAGGTCTTGCGGCATATAAGGCATCCCGGTAATTGAACAGTTCAATTTCATAGCCTTCGGAGCCTACCATATCAATCGAATGTATGGCTTGTACCGGCAAAGGACCAAAACTAAAGTCATGATTTTCAGAAATTGCTCCCACCGGACAGCTTGTAACACACATGCCGCAGGATTCACAACTGGTTTCCGTCAAAGCTAATGAATTCACAGGGGCAGCATAGGATTTAATTTCGTTTTCCCGCATCTCCAATGCCTTTGCACCCACTATTTCCGCACAAACACGCACACAACGTCCACATCCTATACATTTTGCCGGCTCCAATCGAATGAAAGGGTGACGGCTGTCAATCTTCATGTCGATGACACGCCTATCCACATCCTTTTGTTTGGCGCCATAACGATCGGCATACAAACGCAACTTGCAGTCGTAATAACTCAAACAGCCACATTCGGTACATTCGGCAATTATATCCGAAATATTTTGAGAGCTTCGACTAATTTCAGTCGTGGCATGAGGTGTATCAACCGCAATAAAATGTTTCTTTTTACTCAAAAATGCTTCGGATTGCGGTTTAAAAGGACGATTCGTCAAATAGCTATCAATTGAATCAGTTGCTATAACAGCTTGTTTCAGCTGATCTGCGAATAATTCTGGTTTTTCATCAAAATCTTTGAGTGCAAATACAAAGGGAATTGCAGTTTGTAAGAAATCTGATTGGGCTTGCAACAGGATATTATCCGAAATTAAGTCATCATTCGAATGTAAATTACGAATAAGTTGGACTAAATTAGCGGAATCTACAATTTCTGTTGTAAGTAATAATGCATCAGCTTTTAGTAAAGCCTCCGAAAGTTTTGATGATTCCTCAACCGCATTCATGGTAGAAAATTCAACACCCGAAGCAGCAATAAAATCAATGTCTTTATCCAATAAGTCCTCCGAAAGCTGCTTATTTTTAGCTATTTCGCGCATCCAACCTCCATAGGTATCAGCGGAATCCAGTATTTTCACGAGATATCCTTTTTGATTCAATAAATAGGACGCCAGTAAAGCAGCCGGTCCAGAGCCAAATACCACAACCGACTTTCCGTTCGATTCAACTTTATTGTCTTCAATTAGCAATTGTCGTTGAGCGGCAACAGCTTTTTCAATCTCCCGTATCGAAACTTTGGAACCGTTTGAATCATATCTTTCACCACAAGCAAACTCACAAGGATGCGGGCAAATTGCAGCACAAATATTTGCAAGCGGATTGCGCTCGGCAAGGCGATATGCAGCATCTTGAAACCTATTATTTCGTAACAATGCAATCACTGCTTGAATATCTACGCCTGCCGGACATACGGTAGTACATGGAGGTAGACAATCCGCAAAATGCGTTCGCAGTTTTTCTTCCAGCCGTTCGCGTCGATATATGCTAAGTGCATCGCTTTCAGTATTTATTGAAATATCCTTATATAAATAGGTGAGATTTGCAGAATGTAAGCCCTCCTTGCCTTCAATTTCAACCACACAAATACCACAAGAGTTCAGAGTTTCCAATCGTGGATCGTAACACATACAAGGAATTTCAATTCCATGACGCAAGGCACAATCATAAACCGATTCACCCTCGAAGCCGGTTAATTGCTTGCCATTTATAGAGATTTTTATATACTGACTCATAAGCTATCCCTTCAAATATTTTGCATCTAAATTAAACAAAGTTTAGCTTATAAATTCCCTTAGTTGTTGATTTCCTGCAATTTATAATTAATCTAAGTAAGATTAATAATAAGATGGCTACAAAATCAGATGATAAAGTTTTAGATGTTAAAGCATTGGCATTTTTAAATTATAAGAATGCAACTTGAGAAAATTATTTCAAACCTATATTTCATGAATCTGCGACTTGCTCAATTTTTTTGAATAAGCATGCAATTATTTACATAAAGCTATTTTTTAGCCAGAAAGATTACGCTTGTATTTCATCCTAATTATTGAAACAACAACATCAAGTCGATGTAAATTCATTAGTGCAATCTACTGTATTACAATCTTTTACAACCGTGTGTATATTTTTTCAACAGCTGTTGTATTTTTAAACACTTGGTTTATTGTATTCATTATCAGTCTTTTGGATAGCTATCCGAAAAGGACTGTTTATTTTTTCAACAGTCGGCAGTGTATATTTTTTCAACTATTTGATGTATCTCATTGATTTACTGATACTTTACAAAGTTTGGCACGGTATTCGCCTATATAAAGGTAAATTGATAGAAAAATAATCTAAAAAAAATTATAATCATGAAAACAAATCTTATTCTTTTCAGCCTTCTGATAATCATCAACACAGCTTTTGCAAGTTTCAATCCGAATTTCACTAAAGCTGAGCAAGTAGAAACCATCGTTACCGAAGCAATCCCTTCAGATAAAATTGATGCTTCACAACTTAATTTAGTGATTCAAACCGACAACGATTTAATTCGTAATGAAGGTACAGCAATTCATCAGTTTTTAATCGCACGCGATGCAATTATTCCGATTAGCGCACAAAACAATCCGGAGATTGTAGACCTAATGGAACAAGGTATTCCTTTTGCATATTTTTCCAACCCCATGGAAAACACCATTAGCTATATTACTGATGATATTATTAGTCACTTAAACTTCAGATTTAATAACGGCATACAAGCAGAAGCAGCCGGAAGCATCGAAAATTTTGTTGCAATGGCAACTAAAAATCCAACAGCAATCGGATTCTGTTATTTATCTGATTATATCCGCTTCATGGAAGAAAATCCAACTGCAGCTATCCAAATTATAGCTGTTGACAGAAACGGAAACGGAAAAATTGATGCACAAGAAGATTTTTATTCTTCAATCGAAAGCTTACAACATGCACTGTGGGTTGGAAAATACCCCCGTATTTTGATGAACAACCTAAGCCTTGTAAGCTATGAGCTTGAGCTGAGCGAAGCCGACATTAATTATATGAGCTGGATGCTCGCTTCAGGAAAAGGAATTCTTGCCGAGCACGGATTTGCAAATCCAAAACCACACGAACTTATTGCACAAGTAAAAGCCATTAATCCGATTCAAACAGAAGAATTGGCTGCTACAAAAGATAATTGGGCTGCCCTCCTACTCATTATTATCGCAGGAATTGCAATTGCAGGATATGTAGTAACCTTGCTCTTAAGCAGAAAAGCAAAGAGCTTCAGCATGGCTAACGAAAATAGAAATGAAGAATTTGCTCCTCAAGCATTGGATACCCCAAACGGCTTATTATATGACAAAACACATACTTGGGCATTTTTAGAAACTTCGGGAAAAGTAAAAATCGGCTTGGATGATTTTTTACGCAAAGCTTTTGGCAAAGCCGATAAAATTGAGTTCAAAGACATAAACAGTGAAATTAAAAAGGGCGATGTACTTGCTTCCATTCATTACCAAGGTAAAAAAGTAAAGCTTATCGCTTCCGTTTCGGGAGTTATCACCGAAATCAACAAAGACATCAATTCCATTATGGGAAATGAAGATTTGACAAGCTCATGGATTTATAAAATTCAGCCGGCAAACTGGAAACGTGAAACCGAGTTTTTATTCATGGCAGATGCATATCGTCAATGGGTAAAACAAGAATTTAATCGCTTGAGAGAGTTTGTTGCATCCATGATTAACCAACAGTATATGAGCCTCGAAACAGTTGCTTATCAAGATGGTGGCGAGCTGAAAACAGGCTTTATGAGCGAAATGACACCGGAGATGTGGGTGGAATTTGAAGCTGAATTTTTAAAATAATTTGACTAAGACTTAGCTTAGCATATTGATATTCAAATAATAATATTTCAGTTACGAAATCAAAACAAAAAGTTCTAAGCGATAATCGTGCAAACATAAAGGCTGTCAGCTAATACGCCCACGACTTGGCATCCGGGCTCAGCGGCAGCCTTCTTTTTAACAATCAAATGCATCATTATTTTATGAAGAAGCAACACAAACATAAATTTGAATCTATGGCAAGCCAAAAAGGCAGTTTCCACAGTATAAATCATTTACAGTTAATAGTTGAGTCGGAAGGAAGCATCCGCATTGAGCTAGGACCATTTCTCAGCAAACTCATAGGAGATGCGAAATTTAGCCCACAACTTCAAGCGGGAGCACAACTGAAAAAAGGTGAATACATCGGACAAATTGAACAAAATGATAAGTATTTGGATGTCCTAAGTCCGCTTTCCGGAGAAGTTTTAGCAATAAATAAAGAAGCAACTGTTTATGCTGATACGGACACAAAACGCGAATCAGCATGGCTATTTACGATTAAGCCCTCCAACTGGATGAATGAAAGAGTAAATACCGTAGCCGACGAAAGTTCCGACGCATGGTATAAATCGGAAACAATACGTTTCAGAGACTTTTTAGCTGCCTCCCTTTGGAAAAACAATCAGGCAGGCAGTGCGCAAGTGCTTTATGACGGCGGAGAATTACGCCCACAAGTATTGCAGATACTTCCACAAGAGATATGGAACGATTTGGCGCAAGATTTTCTATTTAGTAGCTCATGAAATGAGTAGCTTAGATTTTTAAACAAATAATAGCTGATTGTATCTGAAAATCACTATTTTTGTAATTAAGGAAGGATACAATGACAAAAAGGATGTGGCGGAGGAAATCAAAAGCCAAAAAGAATAAAATCGTCAAACAATATGTGCGGTTTCATTCATCAATATACAGCCGGGTTGTTATAATTATAGCAGCCCTATCTGCATTATTGCTAGGCACTTATGTAATTATATTTAGGACGGTTAACGAGCATTTTCTGCAAAATTTGATTTATCAAAACGGAAATAATGTCGGAGCAATAGTTGAGGGAGCTTTATATCATTCGATGTTACGCAACGATAAAACCGAACTTTATAACACCCTAGATTTAATTAATACACTCTCGGGTATTGACGAGGTGGAGTTATACGACAATACGGACTATATGGTTTACACCTCCTACTCTACCAAACCCATAGATGAGTACGAAGACCCGGACTGCATGAACTGCCACCTCTCCTTGGATCAAATTTTTCCCGGAGAGGAAAAAACCTACCATATTATTGACGGCAAAAGCAAATGCGAAATGTTTCTTACAGACAATAACGAGCGTTATCTTCTGATAAGAAACCCAATACTTAACGAATCATCCTGTTTCACAGCCGATTGCCATGCACATTTCCCGGAAGAAACCATGTTGGGCTCACTTATTATCAAAATGCCGCTGGGACAGCTTGACACATCAATTCGTGAGTCTTCAACCAAGTATTTCTTGTTTGCATTGAGTATTACCGTATTAGTGGCGTTATTCTTGGTGTTTTTCACCCAAAAGAATGTAAAACGTCCTTTAAATGCCTTGATTGATGCAAGTCTTTCGGTGGCAAGGGGTGAAACCGAAACCCGCCTACAGCCGATGGCTGACGAATTAGACGATATTAAATTGGTGTCATACGCTTTTAATAAAATGCTCGACAAACTTCAAGCCGCAAATATTGAACTTGAAAACTGGTCGAGACAATTAGAATATAAGGTGCGTAAAAAAAGTGAGGAGCTAAGCTCAGTGCAACAAGAACTCATTCAGATTGAACGTATTGCGTCATTAGGTAAACTTTCTTCATCCGTAGCACACGAACTGAATAATCCCTTATCAGGTATTTTGGTGTATACCAAATTAGTACACAAACAGCTTAGCAATCCCAATTTGGATGAAGAAAAGAAACAAGGTATTTTAAGCAAATTAAAACTCATTGAAAACGAAACAAAACGCTGCGGTGATATCGTAAAAGGGCTGTTGGATTTTTCACGTAAAGACGATGAACATCAAGAAATCAGTCATTTGCACGATATTTTAGAAAGTACGCATGAGTTGATGAAGCATCCGATGAAAATGAAAAACATCAGCTTCAACAAACATTTCACTGCAACGGAAGATTTAATCCAATGCACGCCAAACCAGATTAAACAAGCTTGTATTGCAATGATAGTGAACGCCAGTGAAGCAATGCAACCGAATATCACCGGCGAAATCACCCTACATACTTTTAATCCCGATCCAAACTCGGTACGTATTTCAATTATCGATAACGGCAGAGGCATGGACCCGGAAAATATTGAACATATTTTTGAGCCTTTTTATTCTACTAAACATGAAGCAAGCGGTATTGGACTTGGTTTAGCCATTGTACACGGCATTATCCAAAGCCATAAAGCAAAAATTGAGGTAAGCTCAGAGCTTGGTAAAGGAACCGCTTTTCATATCACTTTCCCACTATTAGATCAAAATAAACAAAGCCATGCCTAAAGAAATATCATTACTTATTGTAGACGATGAATCTTCTGTCCGTGACTCATTAGCCAATTGGTTTCAAGAGGACGGATACAGAGTAAGCTGTGCCGAAAATGCTAAAACAGCATTGCAGATGCTTGAGGAAGAAGTATTTGACATCATCTTAACGGATATTAAAATGCCCGGCATGGATGGTTTGGAAATGCTTAAGCGCATCAAAAGCCTCAAGCCCGATGCCATTGTAATCGTGATGACCGCTTTTGCCACCGTGGATACTGCCGTACAAGCATTAAAGGATGGCGCATTCGATTATGTCACCAAGCCTTTCGACCCGGATGATTTATCGCACCTCATCCGAAATGCTTCACTGCAAGTGAATTTAAAAGACGAAAATATGCGCTTACGTGAACAGGTCATTAGCTTGGAAAATGTGGAGGACATCATTGGAGAAAGTGAGCCTATGCAAGAGCTGCTCAAAGAAGTGGAACGCGTGGCACAGTCCAATGCAACAGTTATTTTGACCGGAGAAAGCGGTACCGGAAAAGAAATTATTGCACGTGCCATACATGCCAACTCTCAAAGACGCTTTTTCCCACTTATCAGCGTACATTGTGGTGCTTTGAGCGAAAGTTTATTGGAAAGCGAGCTGTTTGGGCATGAAAAAGGAGCGTTTACAGGTGCAGTATATAACCGTAAAGGAAGATTTGAAATGGCAGATAGCGGCACCATTTTCTTAGATGAGATTGCTACTATCTCTGCTAAAATGCAAATTGAACTGCTGCGTGTGCTCGAAACAAAAAGCTTTATGAGGGTTGGAGGAAACAAACAAATCACTTCCGACTTCCGCGTAATATGTGCCACAAACCGTGATTTAAAACAAATGGTAGACGCAGGTACCTTCAGAGAAGACTTGTATTACAGATTAAATGTGGTAAACATTCGAATACCTGCATTACGCGAACGAAAAAGCGATATCCCATTGCTTGTAGATCATTTTATTAAAAAATTCTGCACCGCAATGAGCAAAAATCTCGTAACAATTGAAAAAGCCGCTTTGGAGCGTCTTCAAGAGTTTGATTTTCCGGGCAATGTGAGAGAGCTTGAAAATATGATTGAGCGTGCCATAGTGATTGGCAATGGGAAAGAAATAAAAGTAAGAGACTTACCCTTATCAAAAGCTGCCAACACTTCTACTGTTGAAAGCCTCGATGAATTGGAAAAGAAACATATTCACCAGATACTGGAAAAATATGAATGGAATATTTCCAGAACTGCCAGGGTACTCGGCATTGACAGGGTAACGCTTTATAATAAAATGAAGAAATATGAAATTGAAAAACCGGAATAAAACACAGTAGGAATCAAAACCGTTCTTTTTTCAAATTTCAAAAATACCAAATGACCGTCATCCGATTAATAAGCTTAGGATATTTTGACAGACAACTTTTAGAAGTTGTTGCAGAAGATGTGTCAAACTCGTTTAAATTAGCTGTAGAAACAAAAGTTCATTTTCACGATCTTGAGCCTTATTACGATTCCAACAGAAAACAATATAATGCCAATATGCTGCTGGATTATGTAGAAAAGGAATTAAACCATAAATCGCACAAAACCATCGGCTTGGTAAGTGTAGATTTATTTATTCCAATTTTAACATACATTTTCGGGCAGGCCTACTTAAACGGTAATTCGGCAATTGCTTCACTATACCGCTTGCAAAATGAGCTTTATGGCTTAAAAAAGAACGATTTATTATTACAAGACCGCCTCATCAAAGAAATCAACCACGAACTCGGGCATTCCTTTGGGCTCATTCACTGCCATCATCCGGACTGTGTCATGCAATCAAGCACCTATGTGGAAGATATTGATCAAAAATCAAAAAACTTTTGCCCAAGCTGCATGGAGCAAATCGTAAAGCAATAAGCATTCTATATTTCGGCTTTATCCGGAGAAAATTTAAACCCATTTTCCCATAAAATTTCTTTCATACATTTCCTTAACCAGACTATTGGGCAGCTATAAAATGTAAAAGGCCGCCTAGCAATTAGGCAGCCTTTTACAAATATATTAGAAATAGCCTATTTGATTTTCTCAAGCAAGCAATTTCATTTCAGGTTTTTATTTCTTGGTGAATACGAAATTCTTCAATCCCCAAGTACCTTGGTCTACACCTACTGTAATAGCTAATGTATATGTACCGTTACAGGTATTCAATTCACCGGCACCTTCATAGTTGAATCCGGTATAAGGAAGTCCCCATGGTTCGGTATCGGCAGCTAAAACTGATTTGCCGGCTTTAACAGAAAAGTCAAGCTCGTCTACAACCAGCTTAAGTGGTCCGGTTTCAACAAGGCCGTCTCCTTCAGCAAGTCCGTGTACATAAAGCACGTAGTCATCATTCGGGTCTACCACGATTTCAACATCTGCTTCAAGTCCCCAGTCCTCACTTACAGCGGTATATGCTCCTGAAACATTTGCAACATCATATGCACAAACTACGGCAACATTAAATGCTGCACTGGAGAAATAGACATCGCCACCAACTACAGTTTGTACTTCGAAGTTGAACACATCAGCTTCTTTCACATCATCTAACTGTAATCCAAGTTTGGCTGCCACATCTTTTGCTGTAATTTCTAAAGTTTTCGGGAAGCTGCTCACCTTTGCTACTTCAACACGCTTTTTATTACCTTTATAAGAAACGAGCACTTTTGCTTCACTTACTCTTGAGTCATCTAAAACAACAGTAAACTTAACAAAGGTAGTTTCCAGGTTATATACGTCGAAGGTAGCCGGGTTCAAATCCACTATTCCTGGAACGGGAGCTACATCGCGGTCACCCGCTGGGTCGACCACTTTGGTTTCGCAAGCCGTTATTACAAGGATAAGTGCGGTAATAAAGCTTAAATATTTTATCTTTTTCATATCTTATCTATTTAATTTTCGACAAAATTAATATTAACGAGAGCCACCGGCCCACCATACATTTTCAGTAAATACATAGGTTCCATCGCCATATGCTTCGCGTACATTCACATTCGTAGTCACATCGCTATTTCCATAAGTAAATCTCAATGGGAAGCGATCTGCATTCTTTGGATTTGACAATTGGATAAAGTTATTACCCATTGCTTTCAGCCTACGATAGTCGTGATAAACTTCCAAAGCTTCTTCTTCAAAGAACGCAAAATACTTTTGGTTCATAATTTCGGAAAGAGCATTGGCATTGAATTTCGGTAGAACCTCATCATTAAAGTATTCTTCGGCATCTTCAGCGGTAAGTCCAACATTTACTTTTTGGAATGCGGCTGTGATAGCTTTCTCTAATGCTGTTTGTGCATCAGGTGTATTATTGTCACGAGCATAAGCTTCTGCTTTTAAGAACTCAAGTTCGTGATAGCTCAACAAATAAGTTGGAGCTGTCGCATCTGTAATTGCAGATACTGCATACATTCCTTGCACCTGGTCAGGTGATCCGTTTGGAGCCAATAAGAATTCGTCTCCCTTTGGATGGATTTTCCAGTACACATCTAATCTGGGGTCATTACGATCATCGAGTTTGTTATAAAAGCTTTCGCTTGCACCAAAGTAGTCACGGTCGTTATAAAACTTTTGGAAAGGACTAATCATGGTGCTACCGTTGTAATTCAACTGAGCCTGCTCACTGCTTGAAGCAAATGATTTTTCAGCATATTCGATAACTTTACCATATTGTGGGTTTTTATGTGACAATCTCATAGTGTAACGAGCTTTCAGACCGTAGGCAAATTTTTCCCACAATTTGATTGAAGCGGCATTTCCACTATAAATAAAGTCTTGTGCACCTAAATAGATAATTGATTCTTTGTTAAAGTTTTCAATGGCTGCATCGAGCAGTCTGAATACTTCTTTATACAAATCTTCTTGTTTATCCAGTTTCGGAGTATAGATAATTCCGGGCTGTAAGGCTTCTTCCCATGGCACGTCACCCATCAAGTCGGTTAAGGTGGCGAGGTTATGAGCCATCAACACTTGTGCAATACCTAAGGTATACACATTATCTTCTTCCGGTCCACCGGGGGAACATTTTTCTATAATGGTTTTTAAGTTACCCAAGTTAATATAGGTAGTGTTCCAGATATTGTTATAGGTTGTCGCACTAGTGGGTTCACCGGTACGAATTTCAGCACTATAGCCTTGGCTCCAGACGCCAACATTATGTTCCATATAAATGGATGCATAGAACGCCAAATCACTTCCTGTAATACTGAAAGCAGATTTAATCATCGCATCAGTAATAATCAGATTAGCAGCAACATTCGTTGGGTCGTTGACATTCTTATTAATGTCGTCCATGGTATCTTTTGAGCACGACCATGCAATCATTAGAAGCATGGCTGCCAGCACTATATTTATTTTCTTTTTCATGTTCTTCATTTTTTAAATTAGAATGTTATATCAAATCCAAATCCATAGCTGGTAGTCTGTGGCAATGAGAATCTTTCGAATGAACCTCCCATATTGTTATTACCTTGTGAGGTTTCGGGGTCAAGATTACGTAATGCAGTCCATAACAGAATATTTCTGGCATATAATGAAACGCCTACACTCATTGTTTTATAAATCGGCTTTGAAAACTGGTATCTGAGTGAAAGCTCACGCAGTTTTACAAATGAATTATCATGGATGTAATATTCATCTACGTCTGACAGTACGTTGGCATATAAATCTTGAATTGCTTCAGGATCGTTTACACCACCTCTAACGATATCGTTTGGCGTGCCATCGGGCTTAACACCTTTAAATATAAAGGTATCATCTCTGTTTTCTGTTACAGATGACATTCCGTATAAGTCTAACAGTCCGTTCGATCCGGAATACATTTCACCGCCATTTTTCCATTCGAATGTAGCGCTTAATGACAAGTCTTTAAATCTGAAAGTATTGGTTGCACCAAGGATGAAATCGGGTGATACTTCACCGATTACAGCTGGTTCACCGGTCATCGGCATACCGTGGTTCCATGCGCCCGGACTGTCAACAACCAAGATTTCACCATTTTCATGTCTTGCAAATGAGGTACCATAAATTACAGGATAGGTATATCCAATTCCGGCACGCACTTGAGGTGTAACGAATCCACCTAAGAAAATACTTTCAACACCGTCGGCCAATTCAAGAACTTCGTTCTCTACTGCTGCAAAGTTGAAGCTCATATCCCATTGGAACTGACGTGTTCTCACAGGAGTAACATACATCATTAATTCGTGTACGTCGGTTTGAACTTTACCACCGTTCATTACTAACTGAGCTGCTCCTGTTGAACCGGCAAGCGGCACGGGGAAGATTTGGTCAGTAACAGTTTGGTGTGAGAAGTTATAGTCGATTCCGAAACGGTTATCAAAGAACTTCAAGTCAACACCCAACTCATAGGAAGCAGTATTCTGCGGTCTCAGGTTGGGGTCATAATGAGTAGTGCTCGGCATGTATGCATTCACACCACCAATAGGATATTGGATTGGGTCTGACTGCCAGAAACCGCCACCGTAACCTGGAGTTACATAATAGTTTTCAAGATAACGACCTGCTTGTCCAACTTCGGCGTATGATGCTCTAAGTTTTGCAAATGACAACCAGTTAACTTCGTCAAGGCCGGGAAGTTCAGTTACTACAAAGCCTAATGAAACTGAAGGATAGAAGAATGTACGATTGTCTCTGGGCATTTGTGATACCACGTCATTTCTTCCTGTAGCATTGAGGAACAACATGGATCTCCAGCTTAATGCCAAGCTACCGAATACACCCACATCACGGAATGAATTTTGTCCTTCACCGGCAGTAACGATACTGGCATTTCCAATATGGTTCCATCCGCCAAAGTTAAAGTCAGTTCCTGATTCCCAGTAGGTTTTTCTGGTGCTATGGTTTAACTCATTACCTAACATGAAATTAAAGTCAAAATCACTGTTAATCTTCCAGTCGAAGTTAGCAGTAGCAGTTGAGTTAAACAGTGCATAGGTAGTTCCGTAGTTGTCAATCACACCTTTTGAGTTACCACGGCTTCCGTATCCAAAGATATCTTGGAAGTGAGTGGAATAGGTATCAACACCTGCTTGATAGCGTAAACGAAGAATCATTCCTTCATTCAGATTTGCGATATAATTCACAAAACCATTTCCGAAGAAGCGATCGTTCTTTTCGTTAAAGGTGTTATTGTCCGGAACCCAGTATGAGTTGTCAAATGAACCTCCACGGAAGTAAATTTGTCTGTACGGATCGCCCGGTACATGATAAGGTGTTCCTTTTAAGTTATAGCTTGAAGGAGCAGCCAAAGGTCCTGTCAAGGAACCGTCGTTAGCACCTGACAGCTTATCAATATTACTTTTTGAATAGTTGGCATTATATCCAACGGTAAAGTTTTTATTCAAATTTCTTTCACCCGAAGCTTTGGCATTGTAGCGTTTCATGCCTGTAGCAAGGGCAATACCTTTTTGGTCTGTCATGCTAACGCCTATGGCAAAGTTTCCGTCAGCATTGGCTTGTGAAACATTCAGGTTATTTGAAACAGTATATCCAGTTTGGAAATAATCGTCCCAGTTATTATATACCTGAGGTGTCAGCCAAGGATTTACTCCGGCTTGATCAAGCTGAGGAACAAAATATTTTCCTTCTTGAAGTCCCCACTCTGCTGTATAAGAGTTATTGGTATTTCCACCATATCTTGGGTCATTCGGGAGGTCTGTAATTTTTGGACCCCATGAATACGAAGCAGTGGGCTGGTACACGCCATAGCTACCTTGAGCATAAGTAGTTTGGAAGTCGGGAGTACGAGATACTACATCAAAGCTGGTATTGTGGTTAAAGGTAACCACCGGTCTTCCGGCTGCGAGGCCACGTCCGCTTTTTGTAGTAATAATAATCACACCGTTTGAAGCACGGATACCGTAAAGAGCGGCAGCTGCCTGTCCTTTAAGGATGTCGATGCTTTCGATGTCGGCGGGGTTAATGTCGAGTGCACGGTTTGCAACGTCGGTTCCGGTAACACTATTTCCAGTTGAGTAAGGTGCTGTTGATGAAATAGGCATCCCATCAATAACATACAAGGGAGTGTTGTCACCGGTAAATGAACGGGCTCCACGAATTACCATTTGTGAAGAAGCACCGGGCATACCGCTGGAAGGTTTAATGTCAACCCCCGCAATTTTACCCTGCATGGCTCCAACCAAACTGGTATTTCCTGTACGAACCAGCTCATCGTCGGCCACTGTTTGCACAGCATAACCTAATGACTTTTTCTCTCTGGAAATTCCCAATGCAGTGACCACCACCTCATCAATCTGGATCACATCAGGCTCCATCTCGATATTAATGCTGGTTTGTGCACCAAGTTCAACCTCCTGTGTCTTCATGGATACAAATGAGAAGACCAATGTACGGTGCTCAGGACGCACATTGAGCTCATAATATCCATCAAAATTGGTAATGGCACCTATAGTAGTACCCTTTACCCTCACCGTAACACCAGGAATTCCCTCTCCATCCTGTGAGCTGGTAACCTTACCAGTCACGGTCCTTGTTTGCGCAAAAGCACCGCTGATGCCTACGGCAAGCAAGAACACTAACATAAACGTAATTTTTCTCATAATGATGAATTTTGGTTAGTGAATTGATTAATAAATACTTATAAACTTAAACATAAATAATATTTGTCCTTTTTTATTTTGAACAAGACTACAATATTAATAAATTTATTTAATACAACATTATTTTTGCTTGTTTTATTTGCAGACAACAAGTTTGAAGCACTTTCATCTTGTGATTTTCGGCTTTAAAACAAACATAAAAATTATATATCCGAGATACGGCTTAAAGCTAGATTATGCCGATATCACGTATTATAATCTTCAAAAATATTGACTTTAATCGTATTTGTCAACTTTTTTCGCTTAAAAGTCAAAATTTTTATGCTTTTTGTGCCATTCTAACCCATTGAAACAAGATTACTGCCACCATTACGCCCAAATCAAGGTATAATTTATGGTAGCCAACAGAGTTTATGATAGAGGTTTGAAGCCCCAAGATAATTAACGAAGAGGTGAGAAAAAATATTAAGCCCAGCTTGGGTAAGCCCTTGTACATAAACAATAAACCGGTAAGAAGCATTGCATATAAACCGAAAACCAAAAGCAAGAGCATAAAAAACAATAAATTCGACATGGCAAATCCGTCAATATATAGCGCTGCCATGTCTTTTATAAAATCGTGGAAAAATAATGCCAAGAATATCCAAATAGCTGTGCTGGCGTAATATACAAATGCAAATGTGAAAAATAGCTTGGACCAGATAGCGGTCTTTTTAGGTTTATATGTTGCTTTTTCTTCCATAATCTTTGGATGCTGGCATAAAATCAGTTCATAATTTCTTTAAAACGAAGATACATTAAAATAAACAGCGTGGTCAACATCAAATCGAAGATTGGGATTTGCCCGATAGGTCGATATATATGTATTGAAGATACTATCAGCAATAAAATTTGAGCAATAGCATACATATGAAGACCAATTTTTTGCAGATTCCATATCCGTTTTACGCCTAAAAACGAAAAAATTGCCAACAAGCCGGTTAAAATAAAATAAGGTCGTTTTATTGCCAAAAATAAAGCCGGATCAAATTCAAACAAATCAAAATCCATGCTTTGAAGGGATTCCATTACAAGATTGTAATTGACATACACGAATAAATTACTAAGTGCGGTCAATCCGCTTCCAATAAAACTCAATATACAAATAAATGTCAAGACCGGAGGTCGTTTCTGCTGTACCATCACTACTGTATCAATTTTCAAACTCACAAAAAGATTCGGAAAAACGTTTTATCTCCCAAACCTGAATAAATCCATTCAAAAAGCAGGCTCATTTTGCTCAAAAGCCTTTAAAACCTGACTTTGATTAACAACATTCCCCGCATAATTCACCAATTCATAAATTTATAAAGCTAACTTTATCGTATTAAGCTTATAATCACTGTCTTAAGAGATTTTAATGGTAACTAAAAAACTATTTATTATAAATGAATTTTGATTTAATTTTGGCAATTTTTGCGTTATAAGCTATTCGCGGTAGTTGGCTACAGCTTCACAGCTCATGCCTAAAAATTTCTCAAAATTAAATTCATGAATTAAGCAGGATTCAAAATTAAGGCTTTTAATCATAACTTTCATAGTATCTTTGCCGAAAAATTATTTTTGTGGATAAACAACTTATTGAACAAGAAATTGCACAACAGGATGCAATCTTACTTTATTTTTATAGTGACCGTTGTGCTCCCTGCGTGAGTCTACGTCCTAAAATTCAGGAATTAATTGATGTAGATTTTCCTAAAATCAAAATTCTTTTTGTGGATTCGGAAGCACATCCCGAGATTGCGGCTACCTACAATGTATTTTCCAATCCAACTTTTATAGTGTTTTTCCAGGAAAGGGAGTTTCAGCGCTGGAGTAAATATGTTTCCACCGCACAAATAGCTGCAGCCATCGAGCGTCCGTACAATCTTTTATTCTCTGAATAACAGCATTATACGCCTTTTACCAAGGCATCTGCTATTTTCAATTCCACCTCTCTGAGAAATTCAACCGATTTCTGCATTTCGGTATACATAATCTTGTCTTGCTCGACGAAGTCAACCTTTTTCCGATATTGAGCCACAAAGTCTTCGAGGAAATCGGATGACTTCAGCGGTCGTCTAAAATCGAGTGCTTGTGCGGCATTGAACAGTTCTATTGCCAAGATACGTTCGAGGTTCATGAGTACGCGATAGGTACGTGTGGCGGCATTGGCGCCCATGCTTACATGGTCTTCCTGCCCTTGTGAAGAATCGATGGTATCCACGGAAGCCGGCATGCACAGTTGTTTATTTTGACTTACCAAGCTTGCTGCCGTGTATTGCGGAATCATAAAGCCGGAG
>CAZDWA010000036.1:0-22304 GCA_964509065.1 uncultured Lentimicrobiaceae bacterium | reverse complement strand
ATTACGATAAAGTTAGATTGATAATCTTATGAATTGGTGAATTATGCAGGCTAAATATAAAGGATGCGAAGATGGTTTGATTCAAATTTGGGGTTTACTAAACTAAACCGATTCCAAATTAACGATATTCCAAAGCTAAATTGATGAAAGTTGTGCGAAATGTTTATTTTTGTAAGCCTTAAAAACCCGTTTAAAAATAATATATAGGATGAAAGAAAAAGCTAAAAAAAGTATTGTGCTGTTAAACAAAGCCATTGCTGAAGAATTATTGGCTGTACATCAATATATGTACTTCCATTTCCATTGTGATGATCAAGGTTATGATTTACTTGCCAGTTTATTCAAACGTACTGCAATTGAAGAAATGATTCACGTTGAAGACCTTGCCGAGCGAATTTTATTTCTCAAAGGTGAAGTAGAAATGCTTGTAGCCGGTGAAGTAAAAAAGATTCATGATGTACGTGAAATGCTGAAGCTTGCTGCTGATATGGAAGAGCAAAGTGCACATGATTATAATGTGTGGGCAAACGAATGTGCGCAAAATGCCGATTCAGCCACTAAAAAGATTTTTGAGGATTTAGTTGCTGACGAAGAACGTCATTATGACATGTTCGATGTTGAAATGGATAACCTAAAGAAATTTGGTGACAATTACTTGGTATTGCAATCCATTGAACGAAGCAAAAATATTGCCGATGGCAGTTCAGCCGATTAAAAGGACTACCTAACAAAAAAACGCAGCTTCGGCTGCGTTTTTTTATGTGTATTCTGTCAATTACAATACCGGTTTAGACAGTTGGCTCTGTATTTTCACAGCTGTTTTTTCCTCCACCACAGCCACAACCAATTCTGTTGCCGTGTGAATCAACGCTGCTACATTGCTTTTTGAACTCGCCATTTTTTTGTAAAAACATTTTTACAGCAATACCCGCAGTGGCAAGTCCGATAATAACAACACTAAGTAATATTAATTTTAAATACATGATCGTAAAGTATTTTTTTACAAAAATAGTCTTTTCAATAAAACAAACGACACATCTAAAAGTTTAAAATACTGCTTGATTTATTTTCTGTTTCTAAATGCGGCAAGTATTATTGAGGCAGCCATGGCAGCATTTAGCGATTCCGCGCTGTGTTTCTTTTCTTTTATTTGATGTGCTGGAATTGTAACTCTTTGATTTACAATGTTATTTAGCTCATTGCTCAAGCCATGCGATTCGTTTCCTATAATTAATAAGCTGTTTTTAGCGTCAAGCTTTGTTTCAAATAAATTTTCTCCATCCATTACGGCCGCCGCCAGCTTAAATCCCAGCTTTTTTAAATCACCGCATAAGTTGATTAAGTCTGTTTGAATGATTTTCACTCGAAAAATCGAGCCCATGCTTGCTTGTACCACTTTTGGATTAAAGGCATCTACGGTTTTGTGGCTGCAAAATATTGTTTCAACGCCAAACCAGTCGGCAGCACGAATAATGCTTCCCATATTTCCCGGATCACGTATGTCGTCCAGCGCAATACTAAGCTTTCCTTTCAATTGTTGAATATCGATTTCGTGATGGGGGATGCGTACCGTAGCAAGCAGCCCGGGAGCGGTTTGCAGCTGACTTATGGATTTCATTTCTTGCTGACTTATACGGCTGAATATCTGATTTACAACTAATTGCATATTTGAATCAAGCCAGTCATCAGAAGCGAACACATCAATAAGTTCTGCATTGTTTTCCATGGCTTCAACAAAAAGCTTACTGCCTTCGATGACAAATATGCCGTGTTTTTCACGATATTTCTTTTGTTGCAGGCTGTTTATTTGTTTAGCCTTATTTCGAGATAGCATTTTGCAAAGCTTTTAAATCCGAAGCGAAGATATCAAAAATAAAAAACCTGACTTTATAAAAAATCAGGTTTTTTATAGTGTATTTTGTAAATGCTTATTCAGCAAATACTTCAAAATCAATTTCAAACTGAACTTCTTTATGCAATTTAACTCTGGCTTGATAGTTACCAAGTTCTTTAATTGCATCTTCATCGAGGTAAATCTTTTTACGATCCACTTCGATATTTCTGGCTTCTTTAATTGCATTTGCAATTTGTACGGTATTTACCGAACCAAATATTTTGCCTGAGGTACCGGCTTTAGCGGGAATGCGCAAGCTTAATCCTTCAAGTGCTTTTGCAATTGTAAGCGCTTCGTTCTTAATTCTTTCGGCTTTAAATTCTTGTTGTCGTAATACTTCAGCCAAAATTTTTCTGTTCGTGTCGTTAGCAATAATCGCTAAACCTTTTGGGATAAGATAGTTACGGGCATATCCGTCTTTTACTCTCACAATGTCATTAGTGAACCCCAATTTTTCAATGTCTTGTTTTAAAATAACTTCCATGATTTTTTCCTCCTGGTTTATTTCAATAAATCGGCCACATATGGCATTAATGATAAGTGACGGGCGCGTTTTACGGCCTGTGCAACTTTTTTCTGATATTTTGTTGAAGTGCCTGTGATACGGCGAGGTAATAATTTACCTTGTTCATTTACAAATCTCAACAAGAAATCTGCATCTTTATAATCGATATATTTGATGCGGTTTTTCTTGAACCGGCAGTATTTTTTACGTGTGGTGTCAACTGCTATCGGTGTTAAATATTTTATTTCTGAGCTTCCTTTTGACATCGTTAAATAATTTTAATGGTTACTGAATAAGTCATTATGCTTCAGCTGGTTGAGCTGCTGCTTCTTGCGCTCTTCTACGCTTTTTTTCGTTATAAGCCACTGCGTGCTTATCTAATTTTACGGTAAGGAAGCGAATAATGCGCTCGTCACGTTTAAATTGCGTTTCTAACTCGGCAATTAAACTTCCGGCAGCTTTGAATTCAATCAAATGATAAAATCCGGTGGACTTTTTCTGAATAGGATAAGCTAATTTGCGCATACCCCAATGTTCTTCGTGAACAATTTCAGCACCATTGTTTGTCAGGTAATCCTGATACTTCTTTACCGCTTCCTTCATCTGATCTTCAGACAAAACGGGAGTTACAATGAAAACGGCTTCGTACTGGTTCATAATTAATGTGTTGAATTAAAAATAAAATTAAAAATGGAGTGCAAAAGTACAAAACATTTTCATTCGGACAACAAAAACCTAAAACTATTCCAAAAAAAGAACGAAAAGCCCTCAAAATTATATGCTTATTTACATTTATGTGAAATCACGCTAACAAATCAATAAATTCATGATAATTTTGATGAAATCGTATGCTTTATAATCTTTTAAGAAAAAAGTTATTAACAATGCAACCTTCATTTAAAATCATAATACGCAGATAGTCAGCAAGATAACAAATACACCTTTTAATATATGTGTTGAATGGAGATTAAAAACCAGACAACATATGTACAATTGCCTATCTTTGCCGGGATTTTTTTAATGAGTATCCACCAAATTGTGATATTTTGGAAACAATAAAAATCACTGAAATAAACGGTATTCAGTTGTACAATAGTTTCATTGCCGGGGCTCAACGTATTTTTGAGAATCAGCAATTGCTAAACAAAATCAATGTATTTCCTGTTGCTGATGCCGATACCGGAACAAATCTTGCTTCCACCATGCGTAGTATTGTTAATACTGCACAGCCACAGCCGAATTTAAAATTGGCTGCCGTGGAGCTTGCAGATGCTGCTTTGACCGGTGCCAGAGGGAACTCGGGAATAATTTTTGCCCAGTTTCTGTATGGCTTCAGTAATGAAATTCAAAACGAGGAAACCTTATCTGTAAGTGCTTTTGCCGAATATATGCGTAACGCCGTTCGTTATGCCTATGAAGCAATTGCAAATCCTGTCGAAGGCACGATGATTACGGTCATCAAAGACTGGGCAGATTATATTTATGTGTTAAAAGATCAAATTGAAGATTTCTTAAAACTACTTTTTGATGGATTAACAAAAGCAATGGAGTCTTTAAAAGCTACCACTTCAAAAATGGCAGTGCTTGCCAAAGCAAATGTGGTGGATGCAGGCGCCAAAGGCTTTGTGGTATTTCTTGAAGGAATGTTCGATTATTTTAAAAATGGCCAACAGCAGGTGGTTATTGATACCGACAAAATTGTTATTGCCGATTCCATCGATGCCATTACACACGAACATGTGACCTATAGATACTGCACAGAAGCTATGCTTCACGGCAAAAACCTAACAAGGGAAATGCTTGCAAATCTGATGGTAAACTATGGTGACTCCATGGTAATTGCCGGATCGCCGGAAAAAATGCGCATTCATATTCATACCGATGAGCCTTGGAATCTTTTTCATGATTTGTCGGAAATAGCTACTATTTCGTTCCAAAAGGTGGACGATATGGTGATGCAAAATGAAATTGCTTCCAACAGAAAATTTCCCATCGGACTCGTTACCGACTCTACATGTGACCTGCCGGCAGAGCTTATTAAGAAATACCAGATTCAGGTTATTCCGCTAAGTGTACACTTTGGAGAAGAGTTTTATCTGGATAGGATTACCATGCAGCCGGGGCAGTTTGTGAAAAAGCTTAAACATAGTGCCATTCATCCTACATCGGCTCAGCCTGCCTTTACTGAGTTTATCAATAAATACAATTATTTGGCATCATTATATGATTCTATAATTGGCGTTCACATCAGTTCAGGAATGAGTGGTACTTGGCAAAACAGCTTAAATGCTGCCAAACGTGCTTCTTCCGAATCAGGAAAAACGATTAATGTAGTTGACAGTAAACGCCTTACCTCTGCATTGGGTCTTACGGTGTTACGTACTGCCGAAGCAATCGAAAATGGTGAAAGGCATGAAGATATTGTGAAACAAATGGAAGGATGGGTTGAAAAATCCAGAATCTTGGTTACATCAAAAGACATGCATTTCATGGTAAAAAGCGGACGCGTAAGCCATACCAAGGGACTTCTTGGAAAGCTGCTCGGCATTAAACCAATTGTGGAAGTACATAATCAAGGCACTACCAAGGTGTTTGGAAAGCCGCTTTCAGAAAAAGCCAGCATGAAAATGGTTATGAGTGAAATGGAATCCTTTATCGCAGATAAAGAAATCTGGGGTTATGCCATATCACATGCCGACAATATTGAAAGTGCAAATTGGTATGCCGAACAAATGGAAAAGCTGACAGCTAAAAAGCCGGTCTTTATCAATGAAGCCTCCCCGGTACTTATTGCCAATGTTGGACCCGGAGTGGTTGCGCTTTCAGTACTCCTAAAATAAATTGATTTTATACATTCAATAAAATATTCAAAAAAGCAGCTTGATTAAGGCTGCTTTTTTTGAATCATTCTAAATTGGCGGTGCAGACTGTTAGTCGCTCTTATCTTATTAACTTTGCCTTGTTAGAATCCTATAAAAATTAAAATTTAATACTATGATTACAAGGCAGTTGACACATCCTAATAGCATTGTTGTGGTTGGAGCATCCAATGATATTACCAAACCCGGCGGAAAAGTGCTGAAAAATATTATGGACGGTAATTTTAAGGGCTCACTTTATGTGGTTAACCCCAAGGAAGATGAAATCCAAGGAGTGAAGAGCTATCGAAATGTGGATGAACTGCCTGAAGTAGACTTGGCAGTCATTGCGATTGCAGCTCGTTATACGCCTGATACTATTGATGTGCTTGCCAATCAAAAGAAAACCCGTGCGTTTATTATTTTATCTGCCGGCTTTAGCGAAGAAAGTGAAGAAGGCGCTTTGTTGGAAAAACAAATTGTAAATACCATCAATAGCGTCAATGGTTCACTGATCGGACCAAATTGTGTGGGGATTTTAACGCCCGAGCACCATAGTATTTTTACATATCCCATTCCCAAGCTGAATGCAAAAGGCTGTGATTTTATCTCCGGTTCCGGGGCTACAGCTTGTTTTATCATGGAAGCAGGCATACCCAATGGGCTAAGTTTTGCCAATGTATTTTCTGTTGGAAACTCGGCACAAATGGGCGTAGAGGAAATCCTTGAACATATGGATTTGACCTTTGATCCTGAAAAGGATTCACATATTAAGCTGTTATATATCGAAAATATAGCCAAGCCACAAAAGCTGCTCAAGCACGCCGCTTCGCTGGTACGTAAAGGCTGTAAAATAGCGGCTGTCAAAGCCGGTTCAAGTGACGCAGGCAGCCGTGCAGCTTCATCACATACAGGCGCATTGGCAAGTCCGGATGCAGCAGTGGAAGCCTTATTTAAAAAAGCAGGTATTGTCCGTTGTTATGGTAGGGAAGACCTCATAGCAGTAGCTTCTGTATTTTCTTATCCTGAGCTTAAAGGAAAAAATATCGCAGTAATCACACATGCCGGCGGACCGGCTGTGATGCTGACCGATGCGTTGTCTGATGGCGGCTTGGAAGTGCCCGGCATTAGCGGAGAAGCAGCCGAATCACTTAAAGAACAACTATTCCCCGGCTCATCGGTTGCCAACCCAATCGATTTTTTAGCCACCGGAACTGCTGAACATCTTGGCCTTATTATCGATGCCGTAAATAATGATTTCGATGATATAGATGCTATGGTGGTTATCTTTGGTACGCCCGGCTTGACGAGAATATTTGATGTGTATGAAGTATTGCATACCAAGATGTTAGATAGTAAAAAGCCGATTTTTCCCGTACTGCCTTCAATTTTGACAGCCGCCGAAGAAGTGGATTCATTTATTGAAAAAGGTTGGGTTAATTTTCCTGATGAAGTAGTCTTGGGTAATGCACTGTCAAAAGTATATTTTACTCAAACACCTTCTGAGACTGACTTTAGCAGACCTGAAATAGATACAAAGCGAATTCGTGAAATTATTGATGGCTGCGAAAACGGTTATATCAGCCCTGATAAAATTCAGGCCTTGCTTGATGCCGCAGGAATTGCGCGCGCCGGTGAAGCAGTGGTCGATAAAGCGGCAGACGCCAAATTAGCTGCGAAAAACTTAGGCTATCCACTTGTAATGAAGGTCGTAGGTCCTGTACATAAGTCGGATGTGGGAGGGGTTGTCCTCAATGTACGCGATGAAGAAACACTTATTTCTGAATTTGAGCGTATGATAAAAATCCCTGAAACCACTGCCATCCTCATGCAGCCGATGTTATCGGGCTTGGAACTGTTTGCAGGACTGAATCGTGAAGTTGACTTTGGTCATATGCTGATGTGCGGCATGGGCGGTATATTTATTGAGGTATTGAAAGATTTTTCTCAAACATTAGTGCCGGTAAGTACAAACGAAGCCACACAAATGGTTGAATTGCTCAAGAGTTATAAGCTACTGGAAGGTTATAGGGGACAAAAAGGTATTCATATTCCTGCTTTTGTAGAAACAATAAGTCGCTTGTCAGCCTTGGCAGAAGCTGCGCCCGAAATTGCAGAAATGGACTTAAATCCATTGTTGGCAGATGAAAAAGCTGTTGTGGCAGTGGATGCGCGTATTCGAATAGAAAAATAATACTCCTTCTAAAATAGTATGAAAAAATCAGATTTTGTTGTTGCCTTTGTCATCCTGTTGGTGGCATTGCTATTTATTTTGTTTCCCGCTTTGGGACAAACTTATAATTACCTAAATGACACACACGGGATGTGGATGAGCTTTTTGAAGTTCGGTATCTTGGCTACTTTTGGCGAGAGCTTGGCACTACGCGTTAAAACCGGCAAATATAATGCTCCCGGCTTTGGGCTTTTCCCAAAGGCAATCATTTGGGGCTTTTTGGGCTTGACAATCAAATTAGCTTTCGTAGTGTTTTCGGTGGGAGTACCCGCTTTTTTGGCTTATTTAGGATTCAAAGAAGCTCCTTTAATGATGCAACAGTCATTTGGTATGGGTAAGCTGTTTGTGGCTTTTTGTATAAGTGCTGCCATGAACTTGATTTATGCTCCGGTAATGATGAGCCTGCACCGTGTTACCGATGCACATGTTTCCATGTGGAATGGTCGAGCAATAGCCTTGCTGAAGCCGATGAAGGTGCGTCGAATTTTTAATGAAATGGATTGGGATAGCCTTTGGAATTTTGTGTTTAAAAAGACAATACCCATTTTTTGGATTCCGGCGCATACCATTACTTTTCTGTTGCCCGAAAATGCACAAGTTTTGTTTGCCGCATTCCTGAGCCTTGTGCTTGGTGTGATTTTAAGCTTTGCAATTCGTAAATAAAAGACGAGATATGCTCGTTTACGGTATTCAATGATATTGCCGGATCGGAAAATAGCAATTGAATTATTTCCCGGCTATATGAAACAATTTGATAGCTGTCTTTGTTGTATTACGGTGTTAGGCGAATATTTGTGTCGTGTAAAGAAAAGTTCTGAAAACTACTTTTCCTTGATATTTATTCGCTGATATATTGTAAATCACTGATTATCAAACAAATTTGTTATTATGTACCATCCTTTATTGAAAAGTCATTCCGGTTTACGTTGGGTATTTTTGATTTTTTTAATTGCAAGCCTTGTCTATTTGTATCAAGCTGCATTTTCAAATAAAAATTCAGATAAGGCATTACGCTTTTCAAAAATCACCGTAATCCTATCGCATATTCAGTTGCTGCTGGGCTTTGTACTTTATTTTATAAGTCCGAAAGTAGTTTTTGCCGGTGAATCCATGCAACATACTCTCACACGATTTTATTTGGTAGAACATATCAGCATCATGGTATTTGGTATTGCCATAATGACCGGATTTTATTTGAAAGCAAAGAAATCTCCAACGAATTCAACTGTATTTAAAAAGCTCTTTTATGCATTTATCATCGGCTTCATATTTGTATTGATTGCTATTCCATGGCCTTTCAGAGAATTGGGAGCCGGATGGTTTTAAGCTTTTTTCAATGAATTAAGCTCGTTCTGAATAAAGGAATTTCACTGATATTTCATGAATTCTGCTAGAATTTCAACAAAATCAGCCTGTAAACACATCTATTTTATCGATTCTTGAAATTTATCTACTGAAAACCTATCAGTAGAGCTGTTTAAAATACTATTTGATTGATAAACAGCTAAATAAAATTTCAATTGTAGTATTCGTGCTTTCTATTAACTTCACAATACACTGTCTTGTATAGTCTTTGTTGTAGTACTAAATCGCTATTCTTTTGTATAAGTGAATTATTTTTGTTTAGATAAATTTGTCTGACAAGAATATTTCAAATGAGTATTTCGGAAGAACTTGCATTAATATACGGATGTATTGCAAAGGACAGGCAGTCTGAGTTTCGGTTATATCAGCATTTTGCCCCTCGTTTGTTACCTGTATGTCGGAGCTATTCTCGTTCCTTGACTGATGCAGAAGATATTATGCAAGAAGGATTTATTAAAGTCTTTCGCTATCTGTCTGATTATTCTCAAAAAGGATCTTTTGAAGGCTGGCTGCGCCGCATCATGATAACAACCGCTTTGAATTTTTATAAAAGGAAGCGACGTACATATACTGAAACGGAATTAAACTATATGCCGGACTATGCTATAGCGTCCGATACTGTTACTTCTGACATCCATAAACAAGAGATTCATTCCATTATAGACGATTTGCCGGATGGCTATCGCAAAGTATTTTCTTTGAATGTGATTGAAGGCTATTCACATAAAGAAATCGGGAAAATGCTAAATATTTCGGAAAGCACATCCAAAACTCAGCTTCTTCGTGCTCGATCGAGTTTAAGAAAGAGGTATTTATTATATTCACGAACTGCATATTCTTCAAAAGAACTGATAAAAACTGCTTAAATTTGCAAAACAAAGTTATTAATCAAAAACCATTAAAATTAAATGTTATGAAAAAAAATCTACTACTTATTACCCTGATGATATTCGCCTTTTCCGGCTTTTCTCAGGTGATTATTGACGAAGATTTCTCCGGCACTTTTCCTCCTGAAGGTTGGAGCCGTGAAGGTGTTCCAAATCAGTGGTCACAAAGTCAGTCCAATGATGCCGGTGGTGTTGCCCCGGAAGCCAAACTATCATGGACCAGTTATAATGGTTCGACCCATCTTATTACTCCTTCTTTGGATTTTACCGGAATCGATGGTCTTGTAATGAGTTTTAATTACAAGCATGATCATTATTCCAATTCAATAAACTTAGGAGTAGCTTATCGTGTGGATGGAGGAGATTGGCAAACTGTCTGGAATGTTGTTTTATCTTCAAGTGTGGGACAGGAAGCTAAAATGATTGCATTGGAAGGCATAAGCCTTGCTAATGTGGAGCTAAGTGTTTTCATGGAAGGTAATCTTTATGACATGAATTATTTTTATCTTGATGACGTAAAAATTTATGTTCCATTAGATTTGGATGCTACATTAACTAAGATTGATCTTGCTCCCTATGTGAGTATAAATGACGCTTTCCCATTGAAAGGCTCCCTTAGCAACTTCGGAATTCAAAATATTACTTCCTTTGATGTTAGCTATACGGTTAATGGCGGTGCGCCGAAAACATATGCTGTAAGCGGAGTAGATATTTCCATTGGTGAAACTTATGACTTTACGCATCCTGATGAAATTACCTTGACAGAATTGGGTGAGTTTAGCATTGTTACGACTATAGAAAATGTAAATGGTGGAACCGATTTAAATCCTGATGATAACACAATTGAATCTTTAGTTTCTGTGGTACCTTTTGTACCCACCAAAAAAGTATTGGCAGAGGAAGCTACCGGAACTTGGTGCGGTTTTTGCGTACGAGGCATTTGCTTTATGGAATTTATGCAAGAAACTTATCCCGAAAACTGGATTGGCGTTGCTGTCCATAACGGTGACCCAATGGTTTATCAGCCATACGATGCTGCCATGGGAAATATCATTCCCGGATTCATGGGCTATCCACAAGTTACATCTGACCGTACTCCCGGAGATGATGATCCTACAAACCTTGAAACCGGCTATTTACGCCGTATGAACGTAATTAGCCCTGCTACCATTGATATTGTCAACTTTGAATGGGATGAAGAAACACGTGTTGTGAACTTTGACTTACAATCTGAATTTGTTGCCGCTGTGGCGGATGAATTGAGATTTGGTGTAATCGTTACCGAAGACAGCCTATGGGGTACAGCAGCAAATTGGGGACAAGCAAATTATTATTCGGGTGGAGGCTATGGACCAATGTGTGGCTTTGAAGATTTGCCGGGCACCGTACCGCCGGAAGATATGCATTATAACCATGTTGCACGTATTATTTTGGATACTCCTTTCGGTACCGCTGAAAGCTTACCGACACCTATATCGGCCGGAGACGTACATAATTATTCCTATTCGCTCGAAATTCCTGAAGAATGGAGATATGAAAAACTGACATTTATTGGGTTCCTGGTAAATTCGGTATCGGGAGAAATATTGAATGCCAATAATGTAATCAGTCATTATTTAAATATTAATGAGTTTCAAAATGAGATTGGGTTGAGCATTTATCCAAATCCTGCCCAAAACGAATTGAATGTATCATTTGAACTCTTTACCGAAGGAAATGGGGAAGTACAAGTGTTTGATATGATGGGTAAAACCATTCTTGGAAAACTGCTGGGACAAACTGCTGCCGGCAAACAAATCGTACGCTTAAATACTGAAAATCTGCGTAACGGCACCTATGTGGTACGTGTGCAAGCAGGTTCAAATACAATAGTTAAAAAACTGATCATCAATAAATAAATATGCGTTTTACGCCTGTTTTGATAGAACCATCCTTGGCTTAGGGTGGTTCTATTTTTTAGTAATGGCAGGTAATAATTATATTGAAAGGAATGCAGTAGGGGAAACTTCCCTAACCTGCATAATTCACCAATTCATAAGCTTGTCAATCTAATTTTATCGTAATAAGCTTATGATCATTACGTTAGTTGGCTTTTGTAATAATTTAAAAAGTGATTATAATAAAATGAATTTTGATTTAATTTTGGCAATTTTTACGTTATGAGTTGTTCGCGGTAGTTGGCTACAGCTTCACACCTCATGCCTGAAACTTTCTCAAAATTAAATTCATGAATTAAGCAGGCTAAACAAGCAGCACTCAAATCCGGAAAAATTTGATAAGATGGGAATGAAATGATATGCACATAAGCCTACTGAAATTTATTTTCGCTAATATTGCTGAATCATTTTGGCTTATCGAAAAATAATAAACGAATATCATGAAATTAGCAAAACTGTTGTTTTCCTTTTTAATGGCAGGAATGATGATGCTTATGCCGACTTTGGCGGCAGAGCAAAATCCCAGCTATGTGGACAGCATGATATTGGTGGTTGCCGACATGGAACATGATTCGGATAAAATTGCAAGCTATAACCATTTGGCAGAATTATTAAAGAACCAAGACCCTGACAGAGCATTATATTTTTCAAGACAAGCATTGGCACTTGCCAATCAGGTGCAGTCAGCCGAAGCTTGTGCAGTAAGTAATAAAATCTTAGCTGATATTTTTGAGACAAAGCATAATTTTCAACCGGCTATTAACTATTATCTAATTAGTATTAAGCATTTTAAATCACTTGAGAATTATATTGAGCTCGCACGAATTTATATCAAGCTGGGCTATATATATATGGAAAATCAGTTCGATTATGAGCTGGGAATGAACTATTTCAGGACTGCTTTGGAATATGCTGAAAAGGTGGAGTCTCAAGCAGAAATTGCTACTGCATATAATGCCATAGGAGGGGTGTACTACAACCAACAAGATTATGATGATGCATATCTCTACTTCAAAAAATCATTAGATATCCGAAAAAAGCTTGATTCCGAAGTACATATTGCAGCTTCACTCAATAATGTAGGGGAGATATATCGTATCCAAGGCGATTTTGATAAGGCTATTGATTATTACAATCAAGCAGTACAGCTAAATGAAAAGCATGAACAATGGAACTATTTGGCTACAAATTATTTGAACTTGGCTTTGATTGCATCGGAGCAAAGCTTGCCCGATAAGGCTATTGATTTGTTCCAAAAAAGCAAAGAGCTTACTCGACGAGCTGCTGATACCGTGGCACTTATTAAAGTGATGGTAGATATAGGCAGGCATTATAATAAGTTTGCCCGCTATGATGAGGCAATTCATTTATTCAAGGACGTAATCGACTTGTCATACCTGTCGCACCATCTTGAAGGTCAGCGAGATGCTAATTTTGGATTAAGTGTTGCATACGAGCATTTGGGAAATATGCCACGGGCTTTAGACTATTTTAAAAAGCATGCTTTATTGAAAGATTCGCTGTTTAATCTTACAAAAGCCGATCAATTGGACGAACTACACACCCGATTTAGTGTCGATTTGAAAGAAAAGGAACTGGAAATCAAAGATAGTGAGATAGCGCTGCTGCAGCGTGAAAAGAAAATTTTTAGATTTCGTCAGCTGCTGCTTTTGTTGTCCTTGCTTTTTATCATATTTATTGCGGTTTTATCCTATCTGGCGCTCCAGTACAAGCACCGAAAAAGGCGTGCCGTATTTGAGGAAGAAGCAGCATTAAATAAAAAGCGCCACGAATTGGTGGAGCGTGAACTGCGTTTAAAATCAAATGAATTGACCAATTTTGCATTGCATTTGGTGGAAAAAAATAAGTTTTTACATGAATTGAAAGCTGAGTTGAAACGACTTCGTCATACACCGGCCGATGCTCGAGAAAATCGTATTAAAGAATTGGCTTTGACCGTGCAGCAAAATATTAATATGAACAAAGAGCTGGAAGAGTTTCAAAAAACTGTGGATCAGGTAAATGCGGCCTTCTTTGTTCGCCTGAAAGAAGAATTTCCCACATTAACAAAGAATGAAAGTAATTTATGTGCCATGCTGCGCATGAACTTATCTTCCAAAGAAATTGCTTCATTAAATAATATTACGGTTCGCGCTGTAGAAATGAGCCGCTACCGATTGCGTAAAAAATTTAAACTTACTTCCGATATTGGACTTACGGATTTCTTACAAGAGTTTTAATAAAAGAGAAAATTGGTTTGCATGAAAAAACTACCCCTATTTAAAAAAATAATTGTCATATTTCTTTATGCTGTTTTGTTGGCTTTGTTGATATATTTTATTATTCTTGCAGAATAAATAGGCATGTCTCTTTATTAACGGAAATACTTATTTAACATGCTAAATATCAATAAAATAGAAATTATTAACCTTAAAACTACTAAATTTATGAAACAGATCTTTACGTTTTTTATTGCTATGTTCGTAAGCTTTTCGCTTTTTAGTCAGGTAATGCTCACTGAAGACTTTAGCGGTAACTTGATGCCACCTGCGGGATGGTCTATTTCAAGTCAGAATAGCAACTGGAAAATTGCAAACTCCGCCAATGCCGGTGGTGTGGCAGCTGAGGGTAAATTGACTTGGTCACCTCAATTTAATACGATGACACGCTTAATTTCTCCGGCTCTCGACCTTTCTGGCAATTCAAAAGCTATCGTAAGCTTTAAGCAAATGATTGATCACTATTCCGGAAACTACCAAATTGGTATTGCTACACGTGCTTCCGAAGCTGATGAGTGGACTGATGCATGGGTACAAACTGTTAGTAGCGCACAAGCTGCTCATACCCGAACTGTTGTGATAGATAATGAAGATGTGAACAGCACTACGTTCCAGTTTTGCTTATTCTTTAACGGAAGCAGCTATAATATCAATGATTGGTATTTCGATGATTTCGAACTATTGGTTCCCTTGCAATTTGATGCATCTGTTGCTTCAATTGATGTGCCTCCATATTTCTTGGGAGAGCGCACCATTGGCGGAAATATAGTGAATAACGGTCTTGATCCAATTACTTCATATGATATTAATTGGAGCTTGGATGATGGGGCAGTGAATACTACTTCCTACAACGGACTTAATGTTACAACCGGTGGAACGCACACATTTTCATGTGCACAATTAATAAATCCTGATCCGGGACTACATACTTTAAAAGTATGGCTGTCCAATCCCAATGGACAAAGTGGTGGCGATGATAATCCGGATAATGACCTTATAGAAACTGAAATCAGTATCCCCACAGAAACCTTACAACGTCGTCCCTTGTTTGAAGAGTTTACCAGCTCAACTTGTGGTCCCTGCTATTCATTTAACAACAGCGTATTTAATCCTTTCATTGCACAAAACGGAGAAAATATTGCATTAATTAAATATCAGATGAACTGGCCCGGCTCCGGAGACCCATATTATACTGCTGAAGGTGGTATCCGTCGTAACTTCTACGGTGTAAATGCCGTTCCCATGCTCTTTGCCGAAGGAAAAGGTGTTGCTACCTCCGCAGCAGCTGTAAACAACGCCTACAATACCGCAATGGCCGACCCGTCATTTGTAAAAATTGAAGCTGTACACTCGATAGATGGAAATAACTTTACGGTGACTGCAGATGTTACATCCTATGCCGATATCAATGATGTGAATTTCTACGTGGTTATTGTTGAAGAAGTTACATATAATAATGTGGCAAGTAATGGGGAAACCGAATTCCATAATGTAATGATGAAGATGATGCCCGGACCTAATGGAGAAACCATGAGCTTCAGCGCAAATCAACCTGAAACCATTACCTATACCCATGATATGAGTACAACCTTTGTGGAAGAAATGGAAGATTTGTTTGCGGTTGTCTTTATCCAAGATAATTCTTCAAAATATGTGTTCCAAGCTGCCAACTCCTTAGATGAATCAGCTGCTCCTGCTTCCATCACATTTGATCCGGTCAACGGTGCTATTGATTTCCCCACTGAAGCTGATTTGCATATTGACTTCAGTGTTCCGGTTTATATGGTTGGAGGTCAGGCAATTACTAATGCTAATGTGGCTTCTTTAATCACCTTGAAAGAAGTTGATGGAGATGATTTCCCATTTACAGCTACTATCAATGATGATAAAACACAAATTACTGTTTCACCCGTTGGTTTACTTGATAAACAAACTACTTATTACTTTGCTGTAGCAGATGTGGAAACAGCTAGTGGAACCTTAACACCCGGAACTTCAGTGACTTTCACAACAGGATGGCATGTGGGTATTCAAGATCAAACTGCCCATATCCTTACACTGGCTCCAAACCCGGTAAGCGAAAATATAGTATTGAAGTATGCAGTAAATGCTAGTGGTCCGGTAAATATAGTATTACTTGATTTAAACGGACGTGAAGTTGCACAGCTTGAAGATGCAAATAAAACCGCCGGTAACTATCAGCTGCAATTCAACGTTAACAGCTTGCCAAACGGCATTTATATGTTGAGACTGCAGTCAAATCAAGAAATCCATACATCAAAAGTAATTGTTACAAAATAACATCAACTGATGATAACTAAAAAAACCGCCAAATTGGCGGTTTTTTTATGGCTCAAAGTGAATGGCATTGCCAATTTCACTAAATTGCCACAAATTTTAAATAAGGCTATGCAAATCAGGAAATTTGGAATTTTAACAGCTGTTTTGCTGTTGTTTTTTGTTCAGATACAAGCACAGCAACTGGCTGACCTACTTCGAGGAGCCGGAATAGACAGCCTGAGTGAGCTAACTATCAATGTCGAACGCTATGAACAGGCATTTGAAGCCTTTGTCAAGCAGCCGATAGACCATGAAAACACTGAAAAGGGTGAATTCTTGCAACGCATCATCATTCGGCACAGAGGATTCGATAAACCGGTGGTTTTTGTTACGGAAGGATATGTGGCTGCCTATGCACTTTGGCCCAAATATGATGAAGAACTGGCGAAAATTTTGGATGCGAACCTGATTGTAGCCGAACATCGCTTTTTTGGAAAAAGTGTGCCTGAGCCCTTGGACTGGTCCCAGCTTACATTAAGTAATGCAACAGCAGACTTGCATGCCGTAAATCAGCTGCTTAAAGAAATTTATCCCGAAGCATGGGTGAGTACGGGCATTAGCAAAGGGGGGCAAACCACAATCTATTATCGATACTTTTACCCGGAAGATGTGCAGGCTTCGGTTCCTTATGTAGCCCCCTTGAACTTTGGAGAAAAAGATAAAAGGGTGTATCGTTTTTTGAGAAAAGTAGCCGATAAAGAATGCCGTAACCGCTTATTGGCTTTACAAAAAGACTTACTCGAACGCCGTGAAATCTTCTTTCCCATGTTTGCCGATTCTGTAAAAGCACGAAACCTAAGCTTCGAGCGCGTGGGAGGTGTTGAAATAGCCTTTGAATACAATGTACTTGAACTGGGATTTGCGTATTGGCAATGGTATCCCATGCCATGCGAACAACTTCCGGAGCCTGGCTCCAAAGCAGAAGATGTATTTAAGGCATTTATTGCTGCCGCAGGCTATGACTTTTTCTCAGATCAAAGCATTGAAGGTTTTCAGCCATTCTTTTATCAGGCTTTAAATGAAATGGGGTTCTATTCCTATGATACAAAGCCATTTGGAGATTTGCTGATACATGTCAAAAAGCCGCATTTTCATCATGCATTGCCAAAAGATACGCAAGCAAACTATAGCCCTAAGCTAAGTAAAAAGGTAAATCGTTGGCTTCGCCGAAATGGGAATGAAATGATTTATGTGTATGGAGAATATGATGCTTGGTCATCAACTGCGGTAAGACCCGGAAAAAGAACCAATGCCATGAAGTTGGTACTCCCGGGAGGCTCGCATGCCACACGTTTACGCCACTTTGATGAAGCGCAACAGCAAGAGGTTTCCGACAGGCTTAAGCAGTGGTTACAATACAAATAATTGACAATATTTTAAGGAATTTATGCTCACCAAATAGTAATTTGTTATGCAATTGAATTTAGTAGACTGGATTATCGTCATCGTTTTTTTTATTACTCTGATAACCATTGGAGTACTTAGCTCTAGAAGTGCCGGAAAAGGCTATAGCGACTTTTTCTTATCAGGTCGTAATATGCCTTGGTGGTTGTTGGGAATCAGTATGGTTGCCACAACCTTTTCCTGTGATACTCCTAATCTTGTAACTGATATCGTACGTCAGAACGGCGTAGCCGGAAACTGGGTATGGTGGGCATTTTTGTTAACCGGTATGCTCACGGTATTTGTTTACGCTAAATTATGGAATCGATCGAAGGTACTTACCGATCTTGAATTTTATGAGATACGCTATAGCGGACGTATGGCAGCCTTTTTACGCGGGTTTAGAGCGATTTATTTGGGTGCATTCTTTAATATTATGGTGATTGCATCTGTTTCAATCGCATTAATTAAAATTAATGCGGTGATGCTGGGCTGGTCGCCGGTAACAACCTTGGTTACTGCCTCTGTGATAGTGGTGTTTTACAGTGCTATGGGAGGGCTGAAGAGTATTTTATTCACTGACTTTTTTCAATTTAGTCTTGCAATGATTGGTGCCATTGGAGCAGCAATTATCTTGGTAGGGCAGGAGACAACAGGCTTAAGCGAGCTTTTTGCACATGCGGCGGTAAGCGAAAAACTTGATTTGGTTCCACGCATCTCCCAAACCGATATGTTTGTGTCCTTATTGATAATACCACTTGCCGTGCAATGGTGGAGCGTATGGTATCCGGGTGCCGAGCCGGGTGGAGGAGGTTATATCGCACAGCGCATGCTATCGGCAAAAAATGAAAAAAACGCTATGGGTGCTACCTTGCTGTTTAATTTCTTCCATTATGCCGTGCGCCCATGGCCCTGGATTATTGTAGCACTATTGTCATTAATTGTTTTCCCCGACCTTGAATCACTTCGCCAAGCCTTCCCTGATGTAAATCAGCAATATATCATGCATGACATGGCATATCCTGCGATGCTGCAACGCTTGCCGCATGGCTTCCTTGGCTTGGTGGTGGCTTCGCTGATAGCTGCATTTATGTCTACTACCGCATCACAGCTTAACTGGGGCTCCTCCTATATTGTAAATGACTTTTATGTCCGCTTCCTGAAGCCTGATGCCAGCCAAAAACAACAAGTACGTGTTGGAAGATTGACAACTGTTGTTTTAATGTTTTTTGCTGTTTTATTTGCATTGGTACTTGAAAATGCATTGCAGGCATTCAATATTTTATTACAAATCGGAGCCGGGACAGGTTTGATTTATATTTTGAGGTGGTTCTGGTGGCGCATCAATGCTTTTACCGAATTAGCCGGAATGATAGTGTCGTTTTTAGTTGCACTTAGCTTTGTGATTTTAAAGAAGTTTACGGGTTTTGATCCCTCCGAAACATTTAAAATTCTTACCGGAGTTGGTATTACTACGATAGCTTGGGTGTCGGTTACCTTTATGACAAAGCCCGCTGATACGCAAACCTTACGTGATTTTTACAAACGCATTCGTCCAGGTGGTCCCGGATGGAAAAAGATAGTTGATGAGGCTGCTGCAGAAGGTATTGTACTGCAAAAAGAAGAAGATTTAAAATGGGACGTACCAACAGGAATTATTTGTATGCTGCTTGGAGTGTTGGCAATTTACAGCACCTTGTTTGCCGTTGGTCAACTTTTGTATAAAAACTACTTACAGCTATTTATTTTTTCGGCTATCGCAATCGTTTCAACACTATTGCTCACGAATTACTGGAAAAAGCTTCGAATGGATTAATGATGAAATCGAAACAACTGCAAGCAAATGTCTTGCTATTTCTAGCTGCACTCATATGGGGTTTTGCCTTTGTGGCGCAGCGGAAAGGCATGGAGTATATTGAGCCCTTTACCTTTAACGGCTTGCGCTTTGTAATTGGAGCCATGGTGCTGATACCTACTTTTCCAGGTTTATTTACAAAAAAGAAGCAAGTTGTAAAGAAAGATAAGAAACTGCTGCAACGAGGGCTTGTTGCCGGACTATTTTTGTTTGTGGCAAGCAGTTTACAACAGGTTGGGATGATATATACCACAGCCGGAAAAGCAGGTTTTATCACGAGTTTATACATATTGTTTGTACCGGCATTAGGGCTATTGTTAGGTAGGTCGCCCGGCAGCAAGTCATGGTATGCTGCTTTAATTGCCACTTTTGGATTGTATTTGCTTTCTGTACACGGACAAATGCAGTTGTCTCCCGGTGACTTGCTTGTACTTATCAGTGCGTTATTTTGGGCAATCCATATGATGTATCTTTCACATATAGCCCCTCATCATGATGCCCGATTTATTGCATTCTTGCAATTTGCATTTTCCGGTTTGCTCAGCCTAATAATAGCTTATTTCTTTGAAAATTATTCATGGCAAGCCATAATGGAATCAATTTATCCGATTATTTATGCAGGAGTATTTTCTGCAGGCATTGGATTTACCATTCAAATTGCTGCACAACGCTATGCAAAAGCACATCATGCTGCATTGATACTCAGCCTTGAAGCAGTTTTTGCAGCCATTGGTGGCTTTTTAATTTTAGGCGAATTAATGACTATGACCCAGCTTTTGGGTTGTATGCTCATGCTGGCTGCCGTTATTTGGATACAAATGGGACCTCTAAAGAAAACAGCTTAGATAAAGTGCTGTAAATTTGAACTCACAGAGTATTAACGCATTGTATCAAATCCAACACCATACACACCCATTACCGTGCTGAGCGAAAGAAAAGCTTGTGGGTCTTCTTCTTTTACAATTCGAAATACTTGTTGATATTCAGTTTTACGTACAATAATCATCAAAATATCATTTTCTGACTTGCTATACCAGCCGGTTCCTTTGATAAATGTAACACCGCGTTCCATTTCATTGCCTATACGATCGGCAATGGCATTTGGCTTTTGAGAAAAGATAAATAATTGAACAGACTGCTTGTTTCCCGTGATAATCAGGTCGATGACATAGGTGGTAACAGCCATCACCACAAACCCATATACCAAGGTTTCTATGCTTCGGAATGCGAAAAATGAGCTTGAAATAATAAAGACATCTAGCATGAGGATGACTCTGCCGGGGCTGATGTTTCTATATTTATTTACAATTAATGCAATGATATCCGTACCTCCGGTACTGCTTCCTTGTGTAAAGATAAAACCCATTGCTGAGCCAGCCATGCCTGCACCTACGATGCTTGCCAGAAACTTATCCGTGACAAAAGGTTCAGGGATATAGTACTGCAACAACGCAAAAAAGCCGGAGAGTACAACAATGGAATAAATGGTTTTGATGCCGAAGCCTTTACCGAGAATACGTAAACCAAAAACCAATAAGATTGCATTGATGGCAAACACGGAAATACCAACAGGAAGCCCGGTGACCCAATAGATGATGGTTGAAATACCACTTACCCCTCCACCCAATATCTCATTGGGGATTAAAAAGGCTGTCCAACCCAATGCCATGACAAAAAGTCCTATGGTAATAATTAAGTATGAACGGATTTCACGAAAAACAGAAATTTTCTTCATAGTAAGAAATTAGCTAATTTGTGCAAATATAATCAATCAAACACTTGATACTGTATTTTTAAAAGCTTTGTTTTCAGCGGGTTATATAAATCGGATAAAAAGCAATTACCGTTTTTAGCTCTAAATTCTGCAAGGAATTACTTGATATGCTGTTTTTTTATTCAATTTTTGAACTTTTATAACATTTAATTTACCACTTTGGCAAAGCTTTTGCCATAGAATAATTAAATTTAAACTGTAGGAAAATGATTTGGGTAATTTTTGGATTCTTTGCTTTTTTAAGTTGGATTGTTGGAAATCGGCTTCAGTCGAAATTTAAAAAATACAGCAAACTAGCTGTAAATTATGGAATGACAGGTCGAGATATTGCTGAAAAAATGCTTGCGGACAATGGGATTAATGACGTAAAAGTTTTGTCGGTACAAGGGCAGCTTACTGACCATTATAATCCGGTGAATAAGACAGTAAACTTGAGTCAAAGTGTGTATAATGCCAGTAATGTGGCTGCGGCAGCTGTGGCAGCACACGAATGTGGGCATGCCGTACAACATGCCACTGCATATCATTGGCTGCAAATGCGTAGCAAATTAGTTCCGATTGTGAGCTTTAGTGCCAAATGGGTTCAATGGGTGCTTTTGGCTGGAATTGCCATGATTCAAATTTTTCCGCAGCTGTTGTTGGCAGGTATTATCATGTTTGCACTCACTACTGTATTTAGTATTGTCACCTTGCCGGTAGAAATAGATGCCAGCCGCAGGGCACTTGTGTGGCTTGAAAGCAGCGGAGTAACCAGTCGTGAAACACAGCCTAAAGCCCAAGAAGCACTTCGTTGGGCAGCCTATACCTATGTGGTAGCAGCTTTATCATCATTGGCGACCTTATTTTACTACATCATGATATTTATGGGGAGACGGGATTAATAGACTGAAATCACTTT
This sequence comes from uncultured Lentimicrobiaceae bacterium, assembly GCA_964509065.1. Lineage (GTDB taxonomy): Bacteria > Bacteroidota > Bacteroidia > Bacteroidales > F082 > JALNZU01. The sequence goes on along the minus strand of CAZDWA010000036.1, from coordinate 96 downwards.
AGATATTTGCGCCTTATTATAGAAACGAGCCGCGCAGTTTAATAAGGGAGTATCCCACAATCTGTGTAAGTAATTAATCAGGGGGTTCAAAGTCCG
>CAZDWA010000035.1:0-22510 GCA_964509065.1 uncultured Lentimicrobiaceae bacterium | reverse complement strand
TGCTAAGCAGCCGTAGCAAACAGCTTTTTCATTCGGTAAATTGTTCTGCAATTACCGACAGCTTGTTTGAAAGCGAGTTTTTCGGACACCGTAAAGGCGCATTTACCGGAGCAGATCAAGATAGAGCAGGATGGTTTGAAGCAGCCTCAGGAGGTACCTTATTCTTGGACGAGATTGGAGATATGCCCCTGACTCAACAAGCAAAACTATTACGTACCCTCGAAGAACGAACAGTACGAAAAGTAGGAGGAATTGAAAATATCAAAGTGGATGTACGCGTGATTGCCGCTTCAAACCAAGATTTGAAGAAAATGGTGCAAACGAAAAAATTTAGGGCTGATTTATACCATCGTCTTACCACTTTTATTATCCATATTCCGCCATTGCGGGAACGAAAAGAAGATATCGAATTGTTGATGAACTACTTCTTGCAACAGTTTGCAGAAAAAATGAATAAAGATATTCGGTCAATTGATGAAAAAGTCATACAAAAACTTAGTTCATACAGCTTCCCTGGCAATATACGCGAACTACGAAACATTATGGAACGGGCGCTCATCCTTTGTGACGACGATATCTTGCAGCTTGAACACTTTCCTGGCTTTTCCGAAACTGAATCTAAAAGCGAAGACCCTTCCAATATATTAAATAATAAACTGGAAGACATTGAAAAATTGGCTATCAGCTATCGGCTTAAACAAACTGAAGGGAACAAAGCTAAAGCCGCTGAATCCCTTGGAATTACATGGCAATCCTTGGATAGAAGAATAAAAAAGCTCCAAATTGAGCGCCCCGGATCTGAATAATTGATTGATTTTTCGTATATTATTTGATTCATGATAAAAAAGTCGAAAATCTGTTCGACTTGCTATGAAAAATTATAAGTATTTTTGTAAAAAATCAAACGAATGAGCGAAAATTATACGGATGATAGTATAATTACCTTAGACTGGAAAGAACATATCCGTCTGCGTCCAGGTATGTATATCGGCAAATTGGGAGATGGTACTTCCCACGATGACGGTATTTATGTGCTATTGAAAGAAATTATCGATAACAGCATTGATGAATTTGTCATGGGAAATGGCAAAACCATCGAAATCACCATTGAAGGCAGTAAAGTTACAGTGCGCGATTATGGAAGAGGTATGCCTTTGGGTAAAGTAATTGATTGCGTAAGTAAAATAAATACAGGCGCCAAATACGATTCACATGCGTTTAAAAAATCAGTCGGACTGAACGGTGTAGGAGCAAAAGCAGTAAATGCCCTCTCCTATTGGTTTAGAGCCCAATCCATCCGTGAAGGACAAACAAAAGTGGTGGACTATCAACAAGGAGTATTGATTGATGATCAGCCGCTTTCCAAATCAGATGAAAAGCAAGGAACCATCATTTCATTTATACCGGATGAGGCAACATTCGGCAAATTCCGCTACCTGCATGAATATGTCGAAGAAATGCTGTGGAATTATGTGTTCCTTAATAATGGATTAACAATTATTTTCAACGGACAACGCTTTCATGCTAAAAACGGTCTATTAGACTTGCTGGAGCGCAATATGGCAGGTCCGGAAACCATGATTTATCCTATCATTCACTTTAGAGAAGATGATTTTGAATGTGCCTTTACGCATAGCAACAACACCTATAACGAAGAATACTACAGTTTCGTTAACGGACAGCATACTACTCAAGGCGGGACACATCAAAATGCATTCAGGGAAGCAATCGTAAAGACCATACGCGAATTTTATGCTAAAGATTACGACACAGCCGATATTCGTAATTCATTTGTGGCTGCTGTCAGCATTAAAGTACAAGAGCCTGTATTTGAATCGCAGACAAAAACAAAATTAGGATCCATGCATATGGAGCCAAATGGGCGCTCAGTACGTACCTTCATCGGCGATATCATTAAACGCCAACTCGATAATTATTTGCATATGCATCCCGATGTAGCCGAAGCCCTGCTGCGAAAAATTATGCAAAGTGAGAAAGAAAGGCGCGATATGGCCAATATTAAAAAATTGGCTCGTGAAAGCATAAAAAAAGTCAGCCTGCACAACAAAAAATTACGCGATTGCAGAATTCACTTTAACTCAAACCATGAAAAACGGCTCGAAACCACCTTATTTATTACCGAAGGTGATAGCGCATCAGGAAGTATTACCAAAAGCCGCGATGTGCAAACACAAGCTGTATTTTCGCTTAAAGGAAAGCCGCTAAACTCCTATGGGGCATCAAAAAAGATTGTTTACGAAAATGAAGAATTCAATCTGCTGCAAGCCGCAATAAATATTGATGATTCATTGGAAAATCTGCGCTATAACAATATTGTTATCGCAACGGATGCGGATGTGGACGGCATGCATATTCGCTTGTTGCTGCTTACCTTTTTCTTGCAGTTTTATCCTGAATTAATCAAAAGCGGGCATGTGTACATCCTTCAAACACCGCTCTTCAGGGTACGAAACAAACGGGAAACGATTTATTGCTATAGCGATGAAGAGCGTATCGATGCCATAAGAAAACTCGGTAAAAATGCTGAAATAACGCGCTTTAAAGGACTTGGAGAGATTTCACCCGATGAGTTTCGCTTTTTCATAGGACCAAATATGCGCCTAGACCCGGTTATCTTAAAACGGGATACCCCGATTAATGAAATGCTTGAGTTTTATATGGGAAAAAACACACCCGATCGTCAAAAATTCATTATTGATAACCTCCGACAAGAAGCAGAATTACCGGAAGAAGACCTTATTGAACAAGAAGACTAAACAATCCCCAATCTGAAGCCATGGAACATATTCAATTACTTCCAATTATTATCATCCTGATAGCCATGCTGGCAGTATTATATCTTTGCTTCAGAAAAGGAAACAAACCCCTTGAAACAAGCGAAAATAAGTTAGTGTCCAATGAGGAGTTTCCTGAAGCCGACCCTTTGGAGGTTGAAAAGTACCGTCATTTGATACCCTTACGGATTCAGGCAGGTGAAAGATTGGTGTTATTGCTAGAACGCATTCATCCACAACTACTTATACAACACAATCTAAATGTACACAGCAATGCAAATGCATTGGCACAAGCCATCTTATATACGATTCGGGAAGAATTTGAACATAATTTGTCACAACAAATTTATGTGAGTGAAACAGCATGGCAGATGCTGGTAACAGCCAAAGAAGAAATGATACAATTGGTGCATCTTGCCAATGCAGAATTAGATGAAGAAGCAAGTGCAAACGACTTGGCACGTAAGATACTCATGAAAGAGCCGCCCAACATGCTGGCACAAGCAATCGCCAAACTTCGCGAAGATGTGTATGAAATGAATTTCAAAAACTAATCTTCGGAAGCTTCCAAATCGGATAAAATCTGCTTTACATCCAGTTCGGTAGCCATCAGCTTATCGCGGCAAATACGAATAAGCACAGCAGCCCGCTTTACCTTTTCAGAAAGCTCATCAATCTCAATATCACCGCTTTCCATCTCCTTTACTATAAGACGCAATTCTTCAAATGCATCCGTATAACGAATCTCATCACTCATCTGTTTTAGTTTTTTTAGCTGTAAGAAGCTTGCTGAATAACACAGCTCCATACAAGCTTGTTTCCAAAGTATCCCCTTCCGCTGCCTGCGAAATATCTGTAATTATTTTATTGTTAATTCTGGTTATGGAATAGCCGCGCTTTAACACATGGTCGGGATGCAGTAAATCCACTTCGCCTTCCATTCGGTTAATTTGCTGTTTTGCGTTTTCCAAAACTGATTTAAGCGCAAATTCAACACTCCATTTCATGCGCTCCAAGGCATGGCGCTCGCCTGCATGATGCTGATTAACAGCTTCTGAAAGATTATTGTTAAAGCGTTTTAATAAGCCTTCATGGATGTTTAAAACCTCCAAACTTTTAGTTTGCAAGCGAAAAATCAATTCATCCAAACGTGAAGAACCAACCAAAAGTTTGTTTTTTGCTATCGATTGCAGCTTTTCTGATACATAATTCAACTGAATGCCCTCCCTTGATAGAGTATCGGGTAAGCGCTTCAGACTTTGTGCCGTTTCGTTGATGACATGGATGAAATCAGTGAATTGTTCGAGCAGCAAATCAGCTAAGGCACTTGGGGTAATTGAATTTGTATGTGCCACCATTTCCGCTACCGTAAGATTTGTTGCATGCCCGATGCCCGTAATTACCGGTATCGGAAACTCGGATATGCTGCGCGCAAGTTGTAAATCATTATACGCGGACAAGCCTACCTCACCACCGCCTCCACGTATAATAGTAACTACATCAAAATGATGAACAAGCCCCTTAATTTGCATTAAACGTTGGCGAATTTCTGTAGCAGCCTTATCCCCTTGCAATATGGATGAAAATAAATAATGCTCAATTAAAAAGCCGTCCATCCGCGTATCCAACAGCTTGATAAAATCTGCATATCCTTTACTTGTGGCAACCGAAATAACAGCTAAGCGCTTCGGAAGCAATGGCATAGAAAGTTGTTTGTTTAAATCGAATATACCTTCTTTCTTTAATTGTGCAATTGTTTCCTGCTTCTCCCGCTCCAGCTCGCCAAGGCTGTATGATGGGTCAATATCATGGATTTGAAGGCTAATTCCGTAATAAGAATCAAATTGAATGCTAGCCTGAAATAATATGGAAATATTATCATGCAATTCGGAGCCTGTAATCGTTAAAAATTGCCTGTTAATTCGAATAAAATCGGCATTCCAAATTGTAGCGCGCATTTGAGCCACCACCTTCCCTTCTTCCTTTTGTAACAAATCCGGATAACAATGCCCCGACAGCTTATAGTAATTCAGCTTATTTACTTCAGCCTTAACCCAAAATCGAGATGTATAGCGTTTCCGGATTGTCCTTTGAACACTCATGGTAACCTCTTTCAGGCTAAAAACTTTATGCTGATTAAATATCTCCGACATTTTATTGCAATTGAGCAAGCTAAATTACAGAAACTGTCGGAATAAATCCTTTTGAAACAAATAATGCGTGAATTTAGATGCCAAATACAATATATTGGATACATATCCGTATTTTTGTAGTAAACAACAGTAAAATGCAAAAGAAAACGGAAAAGATTTCCATAAAAGATTGGGCGGTGGATGACAGACCGCGTGAAAAACTGATGCTCAAGGGCAGTAGTGCATTGAGTGATGCCGAGCTATTGGCAATCTTGATTGGCAGCGGCAATATGGAAGATTCAGCAGTGGAGCTTTCGCGTAAAATCCTAAAAAGTGCTAATGATAATCTTATTGAACTATCACGATTGAGTATTCATGACCTACAGAAATTCAGAGGTATAGGTGAAGCAAAAGCAACAAATATCGTAGCAGCTTTGGAATTGGGAAAACGCAGGCGAAGTGCCGAAGCATTGGAACGCCAAACAATCCGCTCCAGCAAAGATGCCTTTGAAAGTATTTACGGTACAGCCAGCGACTTATCCTATGAAAAATTCTGGATTTTATTGCTCGATCAGGCAAACAAAGTCTTACGCATCATCGAAATATCCGAAGGCGGTGTAGCAGGAACAGTAGCAGATCCGAAAAAGATATTCCGTAAAGCACTTGAGTTCAATGCATCAAATATAATTTTATGCCACAACCATCCTTCTGGACAATTGAAGCCCAGCCAAGCAGATAAAAATATCACGACAAAAATTGTACAAGCCGGTCAAATGCTGGATATCAAAGTGCTTGATCATCTGATTATTGGGCATAACGACTATTACAGCTTCAGTGATGAAGGAATTCTTTAACCAAATTTAGCCGATGAAACCATTAAAAGTACTTACTGTTATAGGTGCAAGACCCCAAATAATTAAAGCAGCCGCATTAAGCCGCGCTGTTCGAAATCACTTCAGCAAATCCATTCAAGAAATTATTGTTCATACAGGTCAGCATTATGACGACAATATGTCGGAGGTGTTTTTCAGAGAACTTGAAATCCCCGCTCCCGCATACAATCTTGAGGTCGGCTCTGCCTCACATGCCCGGCAAACAGCGCATATAATTGAAAAACTTGAACCCCTGCTCCTACAGGAAAAGCCGGATGTGTTGGTTGTTTACGGTGATACAAATTCTACCCTTGCCGCTGCTATTACCGCTGCAAAACTTCATATTCCCATTGCACATATAGAAGCAGGATTACGCTCATTTAATAAACAAATGCCGGAAGAATTGAATCGCATTCTGTGTGACCATTGTTCAAGTCTATTATTTGCCCCTACTATTACCGCAATACGTAATCTTGAAAACGAAGGCTTTAGTTTGATTAATAATGATCCGTATACTGCGGATAATCCGGGAATATTTCATTGTGGTGATATTATGTACGATAACAGCATGTATTTCGCAGAAAAGGCAATGCAGCTGAAAGCAGACTTCCTTGAAAGCAAAAATCTTGAAGCCGGAAATTATATCTTATGCACCATCCATCGGGATTCAAATACGGACAATCCCGCACGATTGCAGTCCATTTTTAATGCATTGTTACATATTGCCAAAGAAGATAATGAAATTTTTTATTTACCACTCCATCCGCGCACTTCAAAACTACTCCGGCAAAACCTAGGAGAAGAGCTGTATAAAAAATTGATTTCCAAAAAAAATATCATCATTGATGCACCTGCTTCTTTCCTTGAAATGATACTACTTGAAAAGCATGCATGCCTAATTATTACCGACTCGGGCGGGCTGCAAAAAGAAGCTTATTTCTTTGAAAAACCATCCATTATTTTACGTGCCCAAACAGAATGGGTTGAAATAGTGGAACAAGCTGCAGCCATATTGGCTGATGCAGATTTCGATAAAATAATTGCTGCAAAAGCTTATTTTGACCAACAGCCACCAATTAAGTTTCCACCTATTTTCGGAGATGGAAATGCGGCAGTTTTTATAGCCGAACAGCTACTAAAAATCAGGGATTCTACTGTATAAAATCTATTTAGCTGGGCTGAAAACCGCTTTATATTTCGCAGTTTTTTCCAATTCATCCAACTCCCAAATATCGGTATAATATTTTCCTGTAACAAACTCATTTACTTGATTTCCATAATACTTACTTGAAGGAATACCTGAAGTGCCTGTCGGTATCATTACTTGAGAAGCACCCCAGTCCGACAAATCGTAAATATGGCGCTGTGAAGCTCCGTGATTTACCTCAAACGAAGTTCGAGGGTCATATGCCATCGGGTTGACAGTATGAAAGCTTCCTCCAATTGGAAATGGACCGATATTCAATTTAAACAGCTTGTCCAAAAGCTTGACTTTCCCCATTGGATGCTTCAGCCATAATTGATGTACTTTCCCCCATTTCCAATTTTCTTTTGAAGGACCTAAATCCTCCGTAATGGCATCCAAGGCATCCACAAAAGATTTGTACACCATATCTTCAAAACTTTCTTTTTCTGCTGTACGGATATCGTCAATCCAATCGGATTCCGGATTATCAAAGAAATACACAAAAATATGTCGCTGAAGCCCACGGCTCAACTCATTATAAAGGCTTTCGCCCATTTCATCAAGCAGTATATTTCGTAGAAATTGAATATAAAAGTTTTCGAATATGAGTGTGGCTTTATCATCCGCTCCCAAGTTAAAGTCCCATTCTTTTAACGTATTTAATGCATCTTCTACCAAAGCGGATTTATCTGTTTGCATTGCTACAATATCCACGATTTCATCACGGTATTTCGCAGCAAAAGCCGATTTTTGATCCAGCTGAATCGCTTTAAAATCTTCGATGCCTAAAACAGCTTTTTCGTTTAGCAATTCGCGTATACGGTCAATTCGTGCCGGGAAGTCAAACCAAGTACCAAGATAATGTGGATAATCCTCTCCTACTGTTCGGTTATTTGCCGATGAAACCATACCCTCCGGTGGATTATATGAATTGGGCAGTTCATCAAAATCAAGAAAGCCTATCCAATCGTATTGATCGGTATCTCCCGGATAGACTGTAATTGCGTCACCATCATTCCGAATGGCTACAGTACCTGTTGCTTGTAAGCCGATATTTCCATTGATATCGGCATAAACCACATTCTGGCTCACTGCACCAAAACTCGAAAAAGCTTCCCTGAAATCATTCCAATCCTCAGCTCTATTTACCTGATACACTGCACGTAACTCATTGCTAAACTCATTTCCTATCCAGCGCATTGAAATCACATCGGAGCCGGTATTTTTAAAAGTTGAAACAATAGGTCCGCGATGTGTAAAACGATTGTAACGAACAATGGTATCTCCTTTTCCGGTTAAGATATTTTCCTTTACCACCTCAAGCGGCCGCCATTCCCCGTTAAAAAGATACAAGTTTGAATCTTCTTCATTGACTGTTTCTTTGTAAAAGTCGATATCATCAATTGACAAATTCGTCATTCCCCATGCAATATGTTCGTTATGTCCTACAATCACTACAGGAGCGCCCGGCAATGCCACACCGCTCACATTCAATGAATCCTCCACAATCTGATGAATCTGATACCAAATTCCGGGCAAGCCGAAACCAAGGTGCATATCATTGGCTAATAGTGGTTTACCACTTGATGTACGCGCACCCGAAACAGCCCAGTTATTGCTTGCACTAAACACTTCAAGCGATAACGCATCTAACATATTACTGCTTTCCAATAAGGCAAACAAACTATCTCCCGCATGCGGATACACATAACTTGGCTGTAATTCATTGGTGGGGAACAACTCCTTTACAAAATTTGCCGGCAGCTTTTGCCCCAGTTTATAAAGACTCACTTCATTTTGCCAGCCGCTTGCCAAATCCCAAGCCATATATCCGATAAGATTCAAGGTATGTAACTCATGCCATGGCTCGGGAGCATAGCCCAAAAGGGCAAATTCAGGAGGCATTTTGGAAGAATTTTGGCGAATAAACAAGTTTACCCCATCCCTAAAGGCTTCAAGGCTTTGTTGTAATTTCGCATCGGAAGCTGCAAACACCTTGGCAGATTTATTTGTCATCCGCAGGGCACGTAACAATTGATCGGTATCTGCCATATCTGCGCCAAAAATCTCTGACAGCCGCCCCATAGTGACACGGCGGAGCAAATCCATCTGCCACAAACGGTCTTGTGCCATCAGATAGCCGGTAACAAAGTAAACATCATGGTTGTTTTTGGCATAAATATGCGGCACGGCACGACTATCCCTGAACACTTTGACCTCATCACGTAAACCGTCTAATACAAGATTTTTGGTGTAATCGGGTAAGGCACGCCTTGAAATATGGCGTAAAACACCTAAGGAAGCCACAAGCATAATGAAAATAACAATGCCCAAGCCTATCAAAACACGTTTAAATCGTTTCATCTTTGTTGTTTTAAATATCAATAAATTGCAGCAAATGAAGTGATTAGATCATGTAAATAAGCAAATGAGATTCCATGAAATCAAATCACGAGATTACTGAATGCAAAAACTTCGCATACAATATTAAGAATAAATCAGAAATGAAATAATTCTTATTTGTGATTTTTAAAAAAAATAGAATAAGTAGGGAGACTACTTCCCCGCCTCTCACACAAGCCTACATTGTATTCTGTGTTCTTCCTACACAGAATACAATGTCTTCTGCCGACTTCTTGATGAATATAAAGTACATCACTGTACTCCTCGCACTGTTAGTGCTTCATCTCTCGGAATAAGGTATTAAACCTCCGGAATATTTTTTAAAATATCCAAGGTTAAATCCCAAAACTTTTGTACCGTACTAATTTCCATGCGCTCGTCAGGTGAATGTGCACCTTTAATGGTAGGCCCAAAAGAAATCATATCCATACCCGGATACTTATCACCAATTAGACCACACTCCAAACCGGCATGAATCGCCTTTACAATAGGTTCATTGGGGAATAATCTCTTATAAGATTTGACAGTAATTTCACGGATTGCCGAATTTGGATTTGGCTCCCAACCGGGATATCCATTGCTATGCTCAACCTTGGCTCCGGTCAATTCAAAAGTAGCACGTACCATATTTGCCACATCTTCTTTTTCCGATTCCACCGAGCTTCTTTGGCTTGTTGTTATTAGAAAATGATCTGCCTCCATTCGTACAGCCGCCAGGTTTGTTGAGGTTTCAACAAAATCGGGAATGGTTTGTGACCAAGCGATCACACCATGTGGACAAGCATAAAGCCCGGATAAAAGCTTCTCTTGGTCAGCCGAATTAATTACATATTCCGGATAATCAGCTTCGGCGGCAAAAGTTACGGATAAATTAGGCTCGGTCACGCTATATTCTCTCACCATCTTTTTACCCATATCGGTTACAAAAGCTTCAAATTCAGCTGCATGCTCGGGAGCCACCAAAATTCTGGCAACTGCTTCGCGTGCAATCGCATTTCGAAGATTTCCTCCTTCAATAAATGCCAAACGAACACCAAATTTCTTTGTGGCAGCCCACAAAATGCGGTTTATTAATTTATTTGCGTTTGCTAGCCCCTTATGGATATCATCACCGGAATGCCCGCCTTTTAAACCGGAAATATTCACAGCATAGGCGTTCATGCCTGCAGCTGCCTTTTCTTTGGTATATGGCAAATAAATCACCGTATCTTTTCCTCCAGCACATCCTATAAACAGCTCGCCTTCATCTTCCGAGTCAAGATTCAACAATATACGTCCTTTGAGCATATTTTCGTCCAAGCCGAAAGCACCTGTCAGTCCTGTTTCCTCATCCACGGTAAATAAACATTCTATGGGACCGTGTTCAATATCATCAGCTGCCAAAATAGCAAGTTGCGCAGCTACTCCAATACCATCGTCCCCACCTAAGGTAGTGCCATTGGCTTTTACCCAGCCATCTTCAATATAGACTTCAATAGGGTCCTTTTCAAAATCATGTACTTTATCGCTGTTTTTTTCGCCAACCATATCCACATGGCTTTGCAAGATAACCGTTTGACGATTTTCCATGCCCAGAGTACCGGCTTTACGAATCAGCACATTACCAACTGCATCTTGTTCATAATCAAGTTTATGCGATTTGGCAAAATCAATAAGGTATTGATTAATTAGTTCTTCCTTCTTGGAAGGACGGGGAATTAATGTGATTTCCCGAAAATACTCCCATATTGCTTTGGGAGCAAGGTCCAATAATACGTTATTCATAATGTATAATTTTAATTGGCTACAAATTTAATCAAAAAAAGTGGCTAAATGCCATTTAAAATCAAAGACCAACAGCAAAAGAAAGCCTGATGAATGAGTTTGATTAAACTGCTTAATTCATGCAGTTTTTCAAGTCGGCAATGACTTGTTCGGGATTTTCAGCACCAAAAACAGCATTTCCTGCGACCAATATATCTGCTCCGGCTTCGACAAGCTTTTTAGCATTGTGCAGCCCTACCCCACCGTCTACTTCAATCTGCACATCAAGATTTTTCTGTAAAATCATTTCTCGCAATTCGGCAATCTTTCGATATGCGGATTCAATAAATTGCTGACCACCAAAACCCGGATTTACCGACATCAGCAGCACAAAATCCGCTTCTTCAAGTGCGTAATCCAATTGACTGACAGCGGTATGCGGATTAAGCACAATACCGGCTTTCATTCCTGCTGCTTTGATGCGTTGCAGGCTTCGATGCAAATGGGTTGAAGCTTCGATATGAATGGATAACATATCTGCTCCGGCGACTTTAAATTCATCTATATAACGCTCAGGCTCCACAATCATCAGATGCACGTCCAAAGGCTTGGTAGCAATGTTTTTTATTGCGCGAATAACGGGCAAGCCGAAAGAAATATTGGGAACAAACAATCCATCCATCACATCACAATGAACAAAATCGGCTTTGCTGTTATTTATAAGACGGATTGCCTTGCCAAGCTCCGTAAAATCCGCAGAAAGTATTGAAGGGGCAATAAGAGGTTTCATATGCAATGATTTAACACACAAAAGTACGCTTTTTAGCCTGCATAATTCACCAATTTATAATATTCTCAATAAAGCTTTTCGTAATAAGCTTATGATCATTACCTTACCTGCATAATTCACCAATTCATAAGTTTGTCAAGCGAACTTTATCGTAATATGCTTATGATTATTGTGTTATGAAATTTTAGTAGTAATTTAAAAAAGCGTTTATTATAAGATGAATTTTGATTTAAGCAGGTTAGATTAGTTGCCCAAGCCAGGCATAAAAAAAGCCTCGCTGCTGTGCAAGGCTCCTTCTCTGTTATAAATAACTTTTCAGTATTTTACTTCTACTTGTGTGTTTCAGGCGTCGGATTGCCTTTTCCTTAATTTGACGCACTCTTTCTCGAGTTAAGTCAAACTGTTCACCAATCTCTTCCAAGGTCATCGGGTGGCTACCATTCAAGCCAAAATAAAGACGAATTACATTTGCTTCTCTTGGTGTGAGCGTCGAAATGGCACGATCAATTTCTTTACGAAGCGATTCGTAGAGCAATTCGGTTTCGGGGGTTATTGCTTCTTCACTCCGCAACACATCATACATCGTATTATCTTCATCTTGAATCAGTGGGGCGTCCATCGAAATGTGACGACCGGCATTCTTCATGGATTCTTTAACTTCAGTTTCAGTTACTTCCAGAAGATTTGCAATTTCTTCGGCATTGGGCTCACGCTCATATTCCTGCTCCAGCTTCGCATAAGCTTTGTTAATCTTATTAATGGAGCCAATTTTATTTAACGGAAGACGTACAATACGTGACTGTTCGGCAAGAGCTTGCAAGATTGACTGACGAATCCACCAAACTGCGTACGAAATAAATTTAAAGCCACGAGTTTCGTCAAAACGCTGTGCAGCCTTAATCAAACCTAAATTTCCCTCATTAATTAAATCAGGTAAGCTTAAACCCTGATTTTGATATTGTTTAGAAACTGAAACCACAAATCGCAAATTGGCTTTGGTTAATTTCTCCAAAGCTATCTTATCGCCTTGTTTAATTCGTTGAGCAAGTTCAACTTCTTCTTCGGCGGTAATTAAATCAACTTTTCCAATCTCTTGCAAATACTTATCAAGAGATGCAGTTTCACGATTTGTAACTTGTTTGGTAATTTTAAGTTGCCTCATGGAATCAAATTATTGCGCGTTTGCCTCTGTCTTTTACGAATGGTTTAAATTAATGTTACATTATTTTTGTGGGCTTTCCGGTTTTGGGAGTAATACCTTACGTGAAAGCTTCATTTTATTTGTTTTGGCATCAACTCCTATCAGTTTCACCTTCACTTTATCTCCCACTTTAAGTACGCTTTCTACAGTTTCAAGTCGTCTCCATTCTATTTCGGAAATATGCAGCAAGCCGTCTTTTCCGGGTAAAATTTCAACGAAGGCCCCAAAGGGTAATATACTTTTCACCGTGCCAAGATATATCTCCCCTACTTCGGGTACTGCTACAATTGCACGGATACGTGCTTTTGCCAGCTCGATAGATTCTTTATCGGGTGAAACAATATCGATAACTCCAAAATCGCCTTGTTCTTCAATTACGATAGTCGTATTTGTCTCACGTTGCATCTCTTGGATAATCTTACCGCCGGGTCCGATAATTGCGCCGATAAATTCTTTATCAACAACCATCTTTTCGATTCTCGGTACTATATCTTTATAATCTGCACGTGGTTCGGTAATTGTTTTTGCCATTTCATTCAGGATATGCAGGCGACATTCACGAGCTTGTTCCAAAGCAATTTCCAGAACCTCGTATGAAAGTCCGTCCACCTTAATATCCATCTGGCAGGCAGTAATTCCATCTACGGTACCTGCTACTTTAAAGTCCATATCACCAAGATGGTCTTCATCGCCCAAAATATCGGACAATACGGCAAATTTTCCGTCTCTGCCTTCCGAAATCAATCCCATGGCGATTCCGGCAACCGGCTTTTTAATCTTTACACCTGCATCCATCAGCGCCAAGGTACCGCCACAAACCGATGCCATTGATGAAGAGCCGTTCGACTCAAGTATATCGGATACCACACGAATGGTATACGGATTTTCTTCGCCATTTGGTATCATCGGCTTCAACGCGCGCTCAGCAAGGTTTCCGTGCCCTATCTCACGTCGGCTGACCGAGCGTAAAGGCTTGGCTTCACCCGTACTAAATCCGGGAAAATTATAGTGCAGCATAAAATTAGATGTACCTTCAATCACAGCACCATCAATGGTTTGCTCATCCATCTTGTTTCCAAGTGTTACAGTAACCAATGATTGTGTTTCACCTCTTGTGAAAATGGCAGAGCCATGTGTGGAAGGTAAATAATCTACTTCACACCAAATTGGACGAATTTCATCCATTCTCCTTCCGTCCAAGCGCACGCGATCATTTAATATGGCATTACGTACCGCCATTTTCTCAACGGCATGGAAGTAACGTTTTACCAATGATGCTTTTTCTTCTCTTTCTTCTTCGTCAAGGCTTTCCAAAAACTGTTCGCGAATTGCTTTAAAAGCATCTGTGCGCTCGTGTTTATTCGGATTCCCTTTTAAGGCAAGCTGATAGCAAGGCTCATATGCAAATGCTTCCACAGCGGCTTTAAGCTCTTCGTCATTTACTTCGTGTGAATATTCACGCTTTGTCTGTGCTTTTTCAACCTTTGCCGCCAAATCGAGTTGTGCTTGGCATTGTACTTTAATGGCTTGATGTGCGATTTTGAGCGCTTCCAGCATCATCTTTTCCGAAACCTCTTTCGATTCACCTTCCACCATCATAATATTGTCAATGGTAGCGGCAACCATCAAATCGAGCTCAGCATCTTCCAATGCCGACATAGGCGGATTTATCACAAACTCGCCATTGATGCGTGCTACACGCACTTCGGAAATTGGTCCTCCGAAAGGAATATCCGATACTGCCAAGGCTGCAGAAGCTGCCAAGGCTGCAAATGCATCCGGCAACACATCTTGTTCACCTGAGATAAGGTTGATGATAACCTGTGTTTCCGCATGATAATCTTCCGGAAACAGCGGACGTAATGCGCGGTCGGCTAAACGTGCAATAAGCACCTCATAATCAGATGGGCGCCCTTCGCGTTTAAAAAAGCCTCCGGGGAATTTACCCGTTGCTGCATATTTTTCTTTGTATTCAACCGATAGCGGCATGAAATCAATGTCTTCACGTGCCTCAGCCGATGAAACTACCGTAGCCATCAACATGGTCTTTCCTACTGTGACTACTACAGCACCATCAGCTTGCTTAGCCAATCTGCCGGTCTCGATTGTAACCGTCCTTCCATCAGGCAGTTCAAACGATTGCGTTATTCCTTTTGGACTCATAAAGTTCGTATAAAATAATATTAATCAGATTAACCCCTATCAACGCCAAAAAAAGGCAATTGCTGGAATTGCCTTTTTTCGAGTGTAAAGGATTATTTTCTTATTTACGGATACCCAATTGCTTAATAATCTCGCGGTATCTCTCAATGTCTTTTGCTTTTAGATAATCAAGAAGCTTTCTACGCTTACCTACCAAACGAACCAAGGAACGCATGGTGGCCATATCCTTCTTGTTAACCTTCAAGTGCTCTGTTAAGTGCTTGATTCTAAATGTAAAAAGCGCAATCTGACCTTCCGGTGAACCGGTATCAATAGCACTCTTTCCATATTCTGAAAAAATTTCCGTCTTTTTTTCTGCAGTTAAATACATATATCTTCTTTTCAATTTTTGAGCCTGCAAAAATAGGTATTATATTTAACTTATACAAGTTTAAAATATTTTTAATACTTTTTTTACTTCTCCGCAGAGGAAGGCTCGCTTCAAATCTCGTTTAAACTAAGCTTTTTCATTGATTCCGAAACATTTGGAATTCATTCGCACAAAAAATCTTAAAATCATAGATTGTGGGCAAAGATAGCTGTTTTTCCAAAATAAGGGAGTATTTTTGCGGCAGTGTGAATTTATTTATGTTTTTTTAAACCGAAATACACTAAAAAAGGCTGTAAAAGCAAATAATAACCTCATAAAAGTAGTTTTAAATAATGGAAAAAGAATTTGTTGTTTTAATTGATGAGAATGATAATCAGATTGGATTGATGGAAAAGATGGAAGCCCACGAAAAAGCAGTATTACACCGTGCCTTTTCGGTTTTCATTTTTAACAGCAAAGGTGAAATGCTTTTACAACAACGTGCATTCAGTAAATACCACACTCCCGGCTTATGGACCAATGCCTGTTGCAGTCATCCTCGTGATGGAGAAAGCCTTGCTGAAGCTACTTCGCGCCGACTGATGGAAGAAATGGGAATGCA
The DNA here is from genome assembly GCA_964509065.1 of uncultured Lentimicrobiaceae bacterium. GTDB lineage: Bacteria > Bacteroidota > Bacteroidia > Bacteroidales > F082 > JALNZU01. The sequence continues at coordinate 6,254 of CAZDWA010000035.1, read as the reverse complement.
GTGCGAAATCACTAAAGCTTTTGATTTTATTTATAAAGCCGATGTGGGACAAGGACTTATAGAACATGAAAAAGATCATGTATTTTTAGGTATTACAGACCAAGAGCCCACCATTAATCCTGAAGAAGTAGAAACCTGGAAGTATATGCCCCTTGATGAGCTGCGAGCAGATATCAAAGCAAATCCGGATAATTATACGGCTTGGTTTAAAATCGCATTCGATGAACTGGAAGCCTTTTATTTGAAACAAAAAGGGAACTAAAGGTTTTCATTTAACTCACTGTGACTCACGCAGCAGCTCGTGCAACTGCTTTTCGGGCTCAAGCAAAAGGAATATCTTATCGAATCCCGTTTCCAAATTTCCTAAAAGATAATGGTCAAAAGGGAAACCTAACCCTTTAACGCGTGTCGAATCCAATACCACCACAAGCCATATCTCCTGAAGCCATTGCTTTTGATAAATTGGCAGTCGTTTGTCTTTTTGTAAAATACAGCTGATGACATCATTAAGTGTCAAATCTGCCATATGATATCCCGACTTATCAGACTGAACATCAACAGGATAAGCTTCTGTGATTTCAATACCTATCTTCCTCCGTTGACGGTATTGCACAATAAAATCAGGTGACTCGGAAGGAATAATCTTTCCGCGTGGAAATTCAGCGTATAAGGATCGAAAAGAATCTAAAAAATAGCGCTCTCTTAGCTTTTTAAGTTCTTCCATTCCATCCAAAGCTACTGCTTTTCAATGATATATACTTCAGTAGGCTGTTATAAGGTATGTTTTAACTCAATAAACCCGGGATACGCAAGCTGTGAACCGCCTACATTAATATAAGGCTTAACTTTAAACAGCAAATCGACAGCTTCGCTGCTTCCTCCGGTCAGCTTAAATCCTAAATTCGAAATGAAATCGGCGCTTTCACCGGAAAATACTTTAAAAAGGTCTACTTCCACCGGAACAGGAACTCGAACAGTTTTTCCGGCTCCAATTTCTTGACTCTTATCCACTTTTCCGGCTATCAACTCACGACCGTCCACATTGAAGCTGAAGTCCATACTCGATAAAGCCGCAGGCTTGTCGTTTGGATTATTCACATCTACCAAAATATTCAATTTCAAGGGCAGCTCCTTAGCAAGTACAGAAGATGTTAGTTGTATAATTTGTACGGCAGTCAGGTCAGATCGATTCATCCCCTGCTTTAACTGAATACCACCCAAATTAATATTATCTACCCCGTCAAGGTCAAATTTACATAATGCCAAGCGCTGCATATCTGCTACTTGTTGTAAAACTTCGCACGAGTTAAATGTAAAAGACAAGCTGAGCAGCATGAAAACTCCAATTGTTAACCGACTTATTTTCTTCATATTACAATTATATTTTAAAATAACACATCTCTTATTCCTATTCAAGCACTATTTTAATGACATCAACTTCATCGCTGACCATATTAATAGTGAATCCGAAAAGCATGCCATAAAATTAGTGTTTTGCTTCCAATAAGCATGCAAAAATAGGTTATTTTTGCACGCATTGTAGGTAGATGGCATCAATTTATGATAGAACTTATTAAACCCGGCACAAACCCTTGGTTCAATATTGCAGCAGAAGAATATATCGCTCATAATCTGGAGGAGGAAGTGTTCATGCTCTGGCAAAATACCGATTGTATTGTAATGGGCAAACACCAAAACAGCTTATCCGAAATAAATCATCACTGGCTCGAAAAAGCGGGTATACCTGCAATACGTCGAATTTCGGGAGGTGGTACCGTATTTCAAGGTGAAGGAAATATCAACTTCAGCTTTATCACAAATCATCCGATTAACAGCATGGATAAAATCAGCTTTGCACGTGCCACAGCACCTATTATTTCCTTTCTTAAAACCAAAGGAATTGATGCAGAGCTCACCGAAATAAGCAATATCAGCATCAACGGAAAAAAGATTTCCGGGAATGCGGCTCATATTCATAAACACCGCAGCCTGCATCATGGAACGCTTTTGTTTAATGCAAATTTGGATAAGATTAAGCAGTCAATAAATCATGATCTTAGTGCATACCAAACAAAAGCAATCCCTTCAAATCGGGTTGAAATCATAAACTTGCAGTCCCTCCTCGGTACAACTTACAGCTTGCAGGATTTTGAAGATGAGCTGCGACACTATATTAAAGAGCTTAAACATATCAGATACAGCAGAGAGCTGCGCGAGGAAGAAATTCAAAAAATTCAAGAAATTGCAGACACCAAATACCGCAGCTGGGATTGGAATTTCGCTTATTCACCCGATTATCGCTTCAACAGAAAGCTGAAATTGGCAAATAAAGAACTGGAAATCAGCTTATACGTTCGCAGAGGGCATATTAAAGAAGTTCATTTTTCAAACTCAGATGATTTGACAGCAACAATTGCACAATCCCTGGTAAACTGCCCGCATCGCCATGAAGCAATTGTAAATGCAATACTTCCGGGATTAGAAGCTAAAGGTTTTTCAGAAAACACGATTTTAACATTTGCAAACGACTTAATTTGACCTGCTTAATTCATGAATTTAATTTTGAGAAATTTTAAGGCAGGAGGTGTGAAGCTGTAGCCAACTACTGCGAACAACTCATAACGTAAAAATTGCCAAAATTAAATCAAAATTCATTTTTTAATAAATAGTTTTTAATTACCACTAAAATCTCCTAACGCAATGTTCATAAGCTTATTACGATAAAGTTAGATTGACAAGCTTATGAATTGGTGAATTATGCAGGTTAAAACACTTACATAGTTTAAAGCTGTTATTTTTCCTTGACATATTTTCGAGTTTATTGATAAAATCTCAAACTTCAAGGCAGCTATTCCATATGTTTTGATTAATCTTGCATATTGATTTTTCTGCAGCATGGATAAAGGCGATATCAACAATTTACTTACGCATTTAGCTTCCGAACTGGAAGGGGAACTTCATATTGATGAGTCCATGCGTGTGATATATGCCACCGATGCTTCCGTATACCGCGAAAAGCCTTTGGCTGTGGCGCGTCCTCGTAACGCATCCGATATAAAAAAGTTAATCCGCTTTGCCACCAAAGCTCAAGTTGGGCTGATTCCGAGAGCTGCCGGCACTTCATTGGCAGGACAAGTGGTCGGAAATGGAATTATAGTCGATATTTCCACCTATATGAATCAGATTCTGGAGTTTAACGCTAAAGAACGCTGGATAAAAGTGGAGCCCGGGGTCGTTTTGACAGAGTTGAATCAATTTGTGAAAGCAGAAGGATTGTTTTTTGGTCCTGAAACATCTACAGCCGACTATTGCATGATTGGCGGCATGCTTGGCAATAATGCCTGTGGTGCACATTCACTGGTGTATGGCAGCACACGCGATCATGTCATCGAGATGGAAGTGATTCTCAGCGATGGCAGCAAAGCGGTGTTTGGTGCGTTGTCAAAAGCCGAATTCGAAGAAAAATGCAAGTTAGACAGCCTCGAAGGTGTAATTTATCGCAATATTCGCGGTATACTTTCCGACAAAGGGAATCAAGAGCGGATTAAAAACGAATATCCGGATAAAGCACTTAAAAGACGAAATACGGGATATGCCATCGATATTTTACTTGATTCAGAACCTTTTAAGGAAGATGCACCCAAGTTCAATTTTTGCAAGCTGCTTAGCGGCTCCGAAGGCACTTTGGCATTTACCACTGCTGTTAAGCTGAATCTAGTCCCACTACCCCCAAAGCATAAAGCCTTGCTTTGTATTCATATGGAAAATGTGAGACAAGCCTTGGAAGCAAACCTTATTGCACTGAAATACAGTCCGGTAGCTGTAGAATTAATGGATAATACCATCCTAAAGCTTGCCGAACGAAATATTGAGCAGCAGAAAAATCGGTTTTTCATTCAAGGCAATCCCGGTGCTTTGCTGATTGTTGAATTTGCCGAAGATTCGTTTTCCGCCATTGAACAAAAAGCCTACTCACTGGAAGCGGCAATGCGCAAGGTAGGCTATGGCTATCATTTTCCTTTAATCAGCGGAGGCGATATTAATAAGGTATGGGCACTTCGTAAAGCAGGTCTGGGCATCCTAAATAATATGCCGGGAGATGCGAAGCCCGTGGCAGTTGTGGAAGACACAGCCGTAGTCCCCGAAAAGCTGCCCGACTATGTGGATGCTTTTGATGCAATGCTGAAAAAGTATGGAAAAAGCTGTGTGTATTATGCGCATATTTCAACAGGAGAACTGCATCTGAGACCGGTTTTAAACCTGAAGGATGCCGATGATGTGGCACTGTTTCATACGCTTGCATTGGAAACAGCTAAGCTGGTGAAAAAATTCAATGGCTCGCTTAGTGGTGAACATGGGGACGGACGTCTCCGAGGAGCATTTATCCCGCTGATGATTGGAAAAGAAAATTTTGAGCTACTGAAATCAATAAAAGCAAGTTGGAACCCAAATCTTGTATTTAATCCCAACAAAATTATTGATACACCGCCAATGAACAGCTTTTTGCGTTATAGCGGCTTAAAAAATAATGCTGAAATTCAAACCGTTTTTGACTTTTCAGAAGATATGGGTATCCTTCGTGCAGCTGAAAAGTGTAATGGCACGGCAATTTGTCGAAAAACCGAAAAAATTGGTGGGATGATGTGTCCCTCCTATATGGGCACTCGCGAAGAACGAAATACCACCCGCGCCAGAGCAAATATTTTACGCGAATTTCTTAGCCGCTCACCCAAAGCAAATCCCTTCGACTACAAGGAGATATACGATATTATGGACTTATGCCTTTCATGTAAAGCTTGTAAGTCAGAATGTCCCAGCTCAGTGGATATTGCAAAACTGAAAGCAGAGTTTTTACAACATTATTATGATGCCAACGGAGCTCCTATGCGGGCACGCTTGATAGCAAACATTGCATTGATCAACCGTATCGGCAGCATGAGTCCAAGATTGACAAATACGATACTAAGAAGTAGATTCACAGCGCCTTTGATAAAAAAAGTCAGCGGATTTGCTAGTAAACGAAAGATTCCTGCCTTATATAAAACCAGCTTGGATGCTTGGTTTAAAAAGCAAAAAACAAAGTCTGAAACACCAGTAACAAATGGGGTTGTCTACTTATTTAATGATGAATTTACACGTTTCAATGATACAGATATTGGAATTGACACCATATTATTGCTCACGAATCTAGGTTTTGAGGTTCGTCTTCCATCCCATGTTGAAAGCGGTAGAAGCTTTCTAAGCAAAGGCTTTGTCCGCAAAGCTGCAAGGCTTGCAGAAAAAAATATTGAAATGCTATCGCCTCTCATTACAGAAGAATCTCCTTTGGTTGGCATTGAGCCTTCCGCCATTTTAAGCTTTCGTGATGAATATCCGGAGCTTGTGCGTCCCGAATTGAAAGAAAAGGCAAAGTTTATTGGGAAGCATGCATATACCATTGAAGAGTTTTTGGCAAAAGCTTATGCCAATGGCAAATTCACTTCCGATGCCTTCATTGAAAAGCCGGCAAAAGTGCTGTATCATGGTCACTGCCATCAAAAGGCGCTTGGGTCGACCAAAGCCGCACGCAGTATTTTAGCAATTCCCCAAAATAGTACAGTAGAAGAAATACCTTCCGGCTGCTGTGGGATGGCAGGCGCATTCGGCTATGAGGCAGAGCATTATGAGTTGTCGATGAAAATTGGGGAGTTGGTATTATTTCCTGCTTTGCGTAAAAGTGATGAAAGCGATATTATTGCTGCTTCCGGCACTTCATGCAGACATCAGATTGCAGATGGTACAGGGAAAAAAGCGAAGCATCCGGTAAGCATACTTTATGAAGCCTTGAAAGCGCATCCACTTAATCGAAATCAAGTGTAAATAAAGGCTAATCAAGATTAGGCGATGGCTGAGTACTGAAAGCTTTCGATATCGAACACATCGCCTTCATAAATTGAAGCTAATTGCAGGGCAAAGCCTCGCTAGAGATATCGTGCTTTTCTTAAAACTTATGCATCAAGCCCAAAAAATCAATGCTTTACTTTCTTTGTTTGTCCTTTTTCTTGATAATATGAATCGAAAAAGATTTATTCTCAATAACTACTAAATAGCATTAACGCAGCGAGTAGAATGCCGCCAATACAAAAAATATAATCCTTGCATTTTTTATTAATTGGCGTAGGAGCTCCCCGATAATGTCGGGGGCGACAGCTTTGGGCATTGCGGAATTGCGTTTTTATGGAGCGCAGCGGAATAAAAAAAGAGCATGAAGCAAT
>CAZDWA010000034.1:0-22971 GCA_964509065.1 uncultured Lentimicrobiaceae bacterium | reverse complement strand
ACTGTAAAGCAAGACCCTCTGATTAAAACTTACACACTTAATGGGATAGTGTCTTTCTTCCTCTTTTTTGCTTTTTAACCGGCAGTTTCTGCCATAAAATGTTCCAATTTTTCTTTCCATTTTTTCCAATCGGGCATTTCTTGGCTAAGTAATTTGAAAAAGGCTTTGGTATGGTTTCTATGAATTAAATGGCAAAGCTCATGAATGATGACATATTCAATACAGGCTTTGGGTGCTTTGATTAATTCCGGGTTTAGAATGATATTTCCTTTTGTGGAACAGCTTCCCCAACGGTATTTCATGTTTTGAATGTAAATCTCTTTTGGGGCTACATCATATTTTTTAAAGCGAGCAATTAAAGGCTCTGCATATTCGGCAAATTTAGCTTTGGCTCGTTCCCTATACCATGATTCCATAAGCTCCTTAACATGGTCCGGCTTTTTATTTTTGGTCTCAAGCTGTAAAAACCTGCCTTTGTAAAATACCATTTCAGCATTTCCCTCTATGAGTTTTAATTGGTATCTCCTTCCTAAATAATAATGGCTTTCACCTGTTTTATACAAGTATTCATGTTTTCGCGGTTGGAAAGAAAGAAAAAATTGTTTCTGCTCAATAATCCATGAAGCCCGCTTTTCAACCTTTTCAAATATCTTAGCTCTTGAGGCGTTTTTTGGAGCTTTAACTTGAATGGATAAATCCGGATTGACTGTTATACCCAATGTTTTTCTATCGGAATATATCAACTCAAAATTGATGGTCTTACTTCCATATATAATTTCTTCCAAATTCATCATTAACAATTTATCATCCATCATCCTCTAATTCTCGCAACATTGATTATTCTATCAGCCATCTCATCGATTTCGGAAAAGTCCAAGCGTAATCCTATTTTTACACCAATCTCATCATACACATAATCTCCAATCTCCAAACGCATCTGGTTAATGATATCGGGATTGCTTTCCCAGTTTACCTGCTTCTTATCTTCTATAATTTCATGAATTGCTTTCGTTGCTTCTACCAAAACCTCATCGTCAACAAGGGTATTGACGTCCTTTGCTTCAAAAAATTCATTGATAATTCCAAAGAAGGCACTTTGTGTCTGGTTTTCTCTGATTTCTTCAGGTATGCTTGAATCGGTCTTGTTTCGGACTTTCTCATTGTATTCTTTAACTCGGTTAAGATATTCCAATTCTGAAATCCGTTCAGCATAAAAGTCATCTATAACCTGTTTTATCAGCTGAGAGAACTTTTTGTAAAATACCGGATCTTCATCCATTTTCTCATTGATATGTTTTGAGGTTCGGGATGCTATTTTGTCGGCTTTTGCAGTGGTCCCCTCTGTTTTTTCCAATTCACTTTGGAAAGCCGTTTCATCAAAAATATTGACCAGTTCCGTGAGCTTATTAATCCCTTTTGTTGAGATATGTTGATCGATTAGTTTTTGAATCTGACCTTCATACGCCTTATAATCAACTTTATCGGAATATCGTTGGGCAACAGCAGTGCGTAGATTCATAAAAAATCGAAGGTCGTTTTTGTAGCGATCAATTTTCTTATCAGGGGTTTCGCGGTGAAACTTCATCGAAGATATTGCCAGTTTCAATATGCGGGCATAGTCTGCCAGTTTTTTATAGAAATCATCCCGAATGTCTTTATGCCGAAGCTTTTGTTGAAACAGTTCATTATCACCTCTGTTCTTAATATCTTTAAAAAACTCCAGTAGCTGCTGATGTGCCGGCTCAAGTTTTTCAATTTCTTTGTTAATACCTGTCAATGTACCTTCTAAGTCCTTTTCATCAAAATCCACCAAATCGGAATAGGTCAACAGTGCATCGTCCAATTCACTTATTACTCCCGCATAATCAATGATATAGCCATAGTCTTTATCTTCATATAAGCGGTTTACTCTGGCAATGGCTTGTAATAAGCTGTGCCCTTTTAACTTTCTAGTGAGATAAAGCACCGTATTTTTAGGAGCATCAAATCCTGTAAGAAGTTTATCTACTACGATGATCAGTTCAGGATGCTCATCGTGTTTGAACTGACGAATAATACTTTCCTCGTAATTTTTGGAATTCCCATATTGGTCCATCATTGCCCGCCAAAACTTTTTAACATTATCGAATGATTTTGTATAAGCTGAATCTTCTCCTTCTCTATCGTCTGGAGGAGATATTACTACCGCACAGCTTACTCTTCCAATTTGTTTAATGGCATTGAAATATTTTATAGCCGTTCGTTTAGAATTACAAACTATTTGCCCCTTAAAGGGAGTGGCTCCTTGAAAACTGGTTTGGTAGTGCCTTACGATATCCCAAGCAATGGCTTCAATATTCTTTTCGGAATCGGCAATATGGCTACGTTTTGAAAACTTCTTTTTTAAGTCGGCTTTTTCGTATTCAGTCAAATCTTCTGAAACATAGCTAAAGTAGTTGTCGATAATATCTTCATCTACTTTTTGGTCGCTATAGCGCCCTTCATACACCAAAGGCAGAACAGCACCATCTTCTACAGCTTGTCTGACTGTATATTGGTCAATCATTCCACCAAAATGGATCATGGTATTTTTATCCTCTTTAAAAAGTGGTGTTCCGGTGAAAGCCATATAACAAGCATTGGGAAGAGACTTTTGCATATTGATATTAAAGATTCCGTGTTGGCTACGGTGTCCTTCATCGATCAGTACAAATATATCAGGGCTGGTTAAGGGTTTTTTGATTCCTCTGACAGCCGTATCAAACTTATTGATAATCGTAGTAACCACATTATCTGAATTGCTTTCCAAAATCGCTATCAGATGTTTACCTGTTTTGGCATTATCTACCTGCATTCCTACGGCTGCAAAGGTTTTGGAAATCTGGCGATCCAAGTCGGTACGGTCGGTTACTAAAATGATTTTAGGGTTTTTAATATTGTCCACTCGAGCAATGGCTTTAGCCATCATTGCCATAGTAAGCGATTTGCCACTTCCTTGGCTGTGCCAAATAACTCCTCCTTTTCTTTTTCCATTTTCTATGACCCTTAAGCGTTCTATTGCCGATTTTACGGCAAAATATTGTTGATATCGGGCAATTTTTTTGATATTGTTGTCATAGAGAATAAAATTGGCTACTAAATCTAACAAACGTTTGGGTTGTGCTATCGAAAAGAGAAATACATCCTGCTCTATAAGCGTAAAGCTGTTGGTTAGGGCATTATGGATTTGTTCGGCTTGCACATTTCCAAAGTATTTCGACTCTTTTCTACGGTTCATTATATGCTTTCGGACTTCTTCGGAAGGGATTTTATGTTTGGTATTTTCAATTTCCGCAAAGTCAAATTCGTTTTCACGCCAAATGCTCCAAAACTTTGCCGGAGTGGCGTTGGTACCGTATAGCGCTTTGTTAACAGCACAAGCCATCATTATTTGAGTATATACATAGAGCTTTCGGATGCCGTTTTCTTGTTGATTTCGGATATGTTGTGAAATAGCTTGCCCAATCGGGTCATCCATATCTTGGCGTTTGTTTTCGATAACGGCTAAAGGAATACCATTGACAAACAACACAATATCAGGGCGGTATTCTTTTTTACCATCGGGACGCATTACGTCAAACTCTTCAGCTATATGATACACATTATTTTCAGGATTTTTCCAATCAATATATTGCAAAGTGTACTCCCTTTTATTGCCTTCAATGGTTTGGTCTAAGGTAGTGCCAAGCAATAATCGATCATAGATGTATTCGGTAGCTTTGGAATAACCTTGCTCCAATGGAATTTCCTTTAGCCGTAACACTGCTTCATCAATATTGCTTTGGGTAAACTTTTCGGTTTGGGTGGAAGACACCCTGATTTCATTGATTTTTGCCAACTGTTTTTTTAAAATTGGTTCTAACAGCACATTGTTATTGCGCTTATAGCGTTGGTGCATTATCTCTTCTTTTGGCAAATAGGTATATCCCAGATTAATCAACATCCGTAATGCCGGAAGTTGGGAGCTGTAATCTTCTTGGAAGTTAGTGTTTTTCATGCGTATGAATTTTTAATTAGAACTCAGGTCTTCCGACTGTTTTCATTTTCATTATTTTTACTGTATCAATCATAAATTCCTTTTCCCAAACAACATTTTTTGAATTTTTTCCCACTTCCACACGGGCAAGGATCATTTCTGCCTATCTTAGCTGTAGTCCTGGGGGTCAAATGGCGAAGCTTATTTAAACTTTCTATTGTTTTGGATGAATCAAATGTGAAATCATCATCATCCGGCCTGTAATAAAATTCATACAGCTCATAAATGCTTTTTATTTCTCGTTTAGCATAAGGATACGGCTGGATGTTGTTGATATCTCTTTCTGCGTCTTTGAAATCGCCGCAAATAGAACGGCTAACCTTCTTGGAATCATAAAGTTCTTTGATTTGAGGCAAAAACTCTTTCAATCTTAAATCAATTAAATCTGAGATGAAAAATCCGTTTAATACTGAATCGATTACATTGTCTTCAATTTCTGATTTTATAAAAAATTGCAGGAGCCTTTTGTAAATATTTTTGACTTCATTTTGTTTGTCGGGATAATGAATAAACATCTGTGTCAATGTATCAATTGCAACTGAACGAAAATAGGTATTACCTCCCGGAAGTTTTAAATAGTTTTCTAAATCACCGGGTCTGTTTTTACTCATTTTTATCAGTGACATCCAGCCATCTTGAGTTAAATAATCGCCAAAAGTTCTGTCTAAATACTCATCATCCATACACATCATTTCTAGTACAGTCGGTAAAGCTTCTTCAGCTTCCAGTTCACCTAAAAGATTATAGGCATGAAAACCGGCTTCGGTATCATCTTCTTCAGGACGATACATAAATTCAGTGTAATCATATTTTAAGACCATATCCAAATCTTCAATCAATCTGTCTCTGTCTAAACTCAGGTATTCACGAATGTTTTCTAAATCTTCAGCAAAATCTATCGTGTATAACTTATTGGTTTCAGTATAATTGAAATCGGATTTCGCTCCTAAGTCTAAGTTTGGTGAAAATTTGTGTTCGGGCGTGATTTTTAATTTTTGTTCTTCAGTAAATCTCTTGAGAGTATCGTCCCTTCTAGCTGCTATCATTATTTCCTCAGCTTTTTGGACAAAAGCTGAATCCTTTTCCACATCTTTCATGAATTCTAAACGAAGGTTGGCTTGTTCCATATCACCGGTACCCGCATAATAACTAACAGCCATCATTTGCATAATCATGAATTCAGAAATATGAAAGACCTCACGCTCAGGGTAAAGTTTTTTAAGGTCAAAACTTGTTCCCAATAACTCTTTCATTTTTTCATATTCCTTTTGGAACTCATAATGATAGGCTTTGTTGACCAGTGCAAAAAAATATTTGGGATGCTGTTTAAGCAGCTCGTCATTATAACTCATCGCCTTGTTATAATCACCCAGTTCTTTGTAAACTACTGTAAGATAGTTTTTTAATTGGGGATTTTCAGGATATTTCTTTATTAGTTTTTGTAACTTACTTACAGTACTTTTCTTGGGGTTCTGAATCTCAGAATATATCCTTTCTAACTCATACAGCAACGAATCAGGTATTTTGTCTCTGTCAGTTACATTATCCCAAGTTATTTGATAGTTTAGAAATTCAAGCATAGCACTTAAAATATTTAGCGATTAATTATTTGAATAAATCTCAATCATTTTCAATGAATTTGTACTAGTTTCATTTTTTTAGAGCTCGTTTCTGTAGTTAAAATTTATCCGTAGGCGAAAAGAAGTGATTTGCCAACTGTAATCTTTTAGCCTGCTTAATTCATGAATTTAATTTTGAGAAATTTTCAGGCGTGAGCTGTGAAGCTGTAGCCAACTACTGCGAACAACTCATAACGTAAAAATTGCCAAAATTAAATCAAAATTCATTTTATAATAAATAGTTTTTTTAATTGCTACTAAAACCTCTTAAGTTAATGATCATAAGCTTATTACGATAAAACTAGATCGATAAGCTTATGAATTGGTGAATTATGCAGGTTAGGGTGTTAGTGTTTTTCATAACCAATTCTTCTATTAATTTCTCTTAGCTTTCTTAAACCTCTCTTCATTCTCTAACAATTTATTTTATAATGTTTAAAGAAGTATCAGCTATAAGCTTGTATATCAGTGATTTTTGTCATTCATTCTAACATAACTCTAACATCTTTTATCACAACTCTAACATTTTTTAATCATTCATCACTTAAGTATCTTTTAAAATCAAATTATTTAAGAAACCATTTTGAGCTGTTAAAAGCTTCTTGTTTTCTTGGAAACCAGTATTTTTCATGACTTTTTCTGATTAAAACCACAATATTTGTTAAAATTACATGATTTTATTAAAGATTGTTTGTACAATTGTAAATAAAATTCATACTTTTGTAATGCTCATTCTGCCATTATAGGAGAAAGGAGTTTCGAAGTCCGATGTACCAACGATGTGCACCGGACTTTGCGTTTTAATGCACAATATTTAATCTTCTCGCATATTTTTTCATAATTGTTTCTGGTCCCCCAAACTTCTTTTCGAGATAATATGCCGACAATAAATAGTAATCTTCTGTATTTCTATAGGGCTCCAAAACAATCGCGTATTTCTCTTGTTCATCAAATAGATACGTCCGAATTTTATCTCTCCCTCTAACTCGATCTTTTACACTAAAGATTTTAATCTCCTCTTTTTCTTGAATATGATGCCATATCCAGTGAAGTCTTTCTGAACGTTTCATATCAAACTCTGAACGACTTTTATATTCCCGCCCCTTTATATCTGTTTTCTCTGTTAATCGACGGGTTAAATGTTGAAAGAGAGTATCAAGATCCGGTTCGCCATCTGTTTTAATAGGGCGTATGGTCTTTTGTCTAAACTTGAAGCTTGAGTTATTTCTTATATCCCTGTCAAATATCTCCTTTAGGGATCTTGTTCGTTCATGAGGAGAAAGATAGTTCAACTCTAATAAATCATTGTATTGTTTTAATATGTTAAAATTAACTCCCATTATTTCAAGTCTATAAAAAAGAGATTAAACTTATCCTCACTCTTTCTTGTTGGAAAAGTAAAGGGACGACCACATTTGTTCTCAATCAATTCAACTATAAAGTTTTTAGCCTTAACTCTGTTTAATTCTCTTAATTTATAATTTATAGCTCCCATCAAAACATCGGCAAGTTGCATCAACTCACTTTCATACGACCGAATTACCTGTAAGGTTCTAATATTCTTGTAATCACGTTCAAGATATGTTTTTAGGTTTCTGGCTTTTAAATATGAGTATGAATCTTTTATATCAATATAAATATTATAGGTGTCATTGGGAGTTAACTTATGGCTGAGCAATTGGAAATACATTTTATCATAAAAATCTTGATGCGTTTGATTAAATTGTTCGTGTTTTAACCTGCTCTTATCAATTATGATAGCCCTGAACTTTAAATCGGCTGCAAAAAAATACTCTACAATTTCTTTGTAACATTTAAACTGAGATTTAGACAGCCTACTCCATTTTAGTTCGCCTTTGAAGTAATTTCGTCGTTTAATCGCGCGAATAGCCTCATTATGTAGCCTTAATTGATGATAAGCCGTACTTACAAAAGATAGTATCATAAAAGGATGTCCATCTCTTTCAATATGAGTGCTTTCATCACAGTAAAAATTATAAGTCTTGTTCATTTTAAATACCAATTAGTCATTAAATCTATCGGTTTTGTCTATAAATTAAGCGTTAACAATTTACAATTAACAATTAAACCAACCTTTTCTCACCCGTCAACAAAACCTGCATCAAGCCCTTTTTCTGGATTTGAAATTGAACAAGCTTCTTTTCTAAAAGCTCAATTTCATAATCTGCAGATTGCAGAACTTGAACAATAGTGGATTGAAGTTTAGGAGTTGGAATTTTAAATCTTTTCGTTTTCAATACCCTCATATGCCTACTATATCCAAGATTAGGTATATGTGAACTACTTAGTAAATAAAATAAAAATTTAAGATTGTTCTCTGGTTTCTTTTTATCTAATAATTGTGTGCCATCAGCTCCTACAGCAAACTCAAAATCAATATATTTCAAAATCCGTGTATGATCCCCAAAAACTATAATTGGCACGTTTCTAAACACACAATTCTGATTAGAGTAACCAATTATTTTTTCTTTCCCTTGGTCAACTATTGGATATTTCCCGGTTTCTAAATACTCTTTTGTTTTAACTTGAAATCCTTTTGCAGAGATTCTTATAAATAATTTTTCAAATGATATTTCCTCCCAATCCTCCGTAAAATTTTCCCCTTCTTTGGCTTTTACCAATTGACCATTTTCCACTGTCAACTGTCCGGTGAAAAACCCTTGCATCAATCCTTTTTTAAATTCTTTTTTGGCTTTGATGAGTTGAGTTTGTTTTTCAATGGCTTTATCCCAAGTTGAAAGGCAATCGGCAATGGCTTTTTGTTCGGGGAGTGGGGGGATGGGGAGTTTATAATTTTTTAATTGCACTCCTGTTAATTGTGGAATAGCCGCAGATTCAAAATAGAAATTGACATTTTCATTTATAGTCGCCTCCAAAAAAGAAACATCACTTTCTCTCGGAAATAAGACTAATAATCTTCCAATTGCGCCAAAAGGGGATCTTCTAGCAAAGGCAGTTCCTAAACCAACGCCTCTCCCAACTATTGTTACAGCCTCCTCCTTATATTCAGGTTTTGAATAAAAACCATATAGTCCATAATTATCCACAGTATTTGAGTAAACTGGGTAAGGATATTTATCAGAATAAAATTCACAAAATATATCTTCTTTAACATCCCGGCCAACGAAAATTTCACCAATTTCTTTGAATGTTTTCACCTCCCAATTTTCTGGAATCACCCCAATAGCTGTTTTTTTATAGCCGGGTTTTATATTCATTGAATCTTGTTTTATATTTTCTTTACTCATTTAAGCATTTATTTAATCCAATGGAACAGAAATCTCATCGTAATTATTTTCTTTAAAATCATCATCCCAATTACAAGTAATTATAATCTCATCAGGACGTGTTGTCGTTAAATGACAAATTATCTTAACAGAGTTTTGAGGTCTAAGTTGTGTATTTTTTGGAATATTTTGGATATATACACCACTGGCTTCCCTAACATCTAATTTAAAATTTCTAGCTATTGCTTTTCCGCGATTATAGACCTCTATGGTTCTAGTCCCTGTTTCGTTTTTTATAGCATAAGCTTGTATAATTGCTTTCTTTCTTTCTTCTTCCTCTTGTTTTAGTTTTCTAAGGTTAAACTCATTTATTTGATCTTGCTGTGTTTTAAGTCTTTGATCATGAGTACGATAAACCCAGACTGTAAAACAAAAAGTTCCCAACGCTATCAACGCAGCAAAGCATGATATAATGATACTTATTTCCATCTTCTTAAACTTTAAATTTCTTTCCCTTTAGGTGTATCTCTTAGCATTTTAGAAATTTTGTTTTTAAAGTCTGTTGAAACTTCTTTTTTTATAGTTTCCACCCCTTTATCAATTTCTTTTTCATTTAATTCTACTAATTCATCATATCCGCCATGGTATTCTGTTTCGCAACGAACACATTTTACCCATGTTTTATCTTCATTAAACTCAAAAGACGTAGTATCACCGCAGGTGGCACACTTCAAACTTATAGAGCGATTATATTTCTTTTTCATAATTCCAATATTTACATTATTTATTTCATAGAATAATATCAATTTAACATGTTTCTTTCCTTCACCTCATTTAAAGCTAAGAACAGAATACTTAATAGACTTGGATTATCAAGGTTGCTCCTATCTTTAACTTCTAAATCACAATAATATAATCTAATGCTGGACTTTAAAGAGTAACTGAAATTAATGTTATATTCTTTATTAATAAAAGTATAAGACTCCTTGCCCTCTTTAAAACCATGATTTTCTGCATCCAAGAGTAATAAGCTTTCATTGATTATTGAACGTACATAATCACGGTTAGTAGGGTCTTCATTAAAGTCTAATTCAGTTATTTTCTTAATTGAATAAAGAACATCGTCCCAATCTTCGTATATAAAAAGCAAGAGTTCGGCTAAGTTTAAAATGTAAAAATGTATATAGTGTATTTCAATAACAGTATTAAAAGAATTAAGGTTATAGGAGAAAGTCATTTTTTGATTCCATACCTTTAAAAGACGTCTAACTGTTAACACATTTGCTTGAACCAATCTTTTGAAAACGTAAACAATTCCTTGAGCAAATGTATCATCCTTTTTATCAAAATCAACGTAAAGATTGTTAGATATAATTGATTTTAAAATTTCGGTGATATCTTTCTGTTGTCCCTCTATATTTGTGAACTCAAATATTTTATAAGAATAGAACTTATCAATATATCCCGTGAAATCAACATCCATTCCATATCTATTCCTGAAGATATTTCGTACATTATGTTGGTCAAAGACAAGAATGATTTTGTCAAAATCAAATTTGTTATCAGCAGTGTTTTTATCCATTTGTGCGGCAAGCACATTTAATATACGGAATATGTGCTCCGGGTCTATTCTGTCTAAATCGTCTATTATTAGAACAGTTTCTTTGGTAGCATTTCCTTCATTATCTTTATTTTTTAATTGATCGACCAATTGACAAATTAATTGTGTGTAAAAGTCTTCTTCGTAAATGGAGCCTTTTTGCTGGATAAACTCTTCCAGAAAGTTATTAGTTGTTTGTTTATCATCTGTATTGACACCATCAAATTGCTTTTCAAATTCCGTAACTAACCCTTTTATCTTATCCATCATACCAGAAATCAATTTTCCAACCTTTGGGATACTCGAAATAAGAGGGGAAAGTGTATTTAATATTTTCCCTTTGTTATTTTTAATGAAGAGTGGTAGAAACTCTATTTTGCTAAATTGAATCTGATCAAATTCAACAGTTTTATCCATCAACTCAATCAAGATATCATATTTAACCAACTCAAAAATATCTTCATTGGAGGCTACAGAATAATTGACCGGGTATAAATGGATGAATTCGTATTTGTCTGTGTTTTCTTCGAAAAACTCTTTTAAAAAGTATGTTTTTCCGGCTCCAAAGGGGGCTGATAAAATGATACGATCGTTTCCTTCTAAAGACAAATGCTTTGTAAATGCTGCTGTAGGTTCATCTATATCAAAAGTAAATTTTTTTTCAGTGCTCATTTTTCTAATCTTTTATACCCTTAACAAATCTTGCTTAATCTTAATATTTCCTTGCTTAATCTTAATGTTTTCTTGCTTATTATTTGTATATTACTAAAAATCAATAGATTATAATTTGTATTTAAGCTTGCTTAGCGGATCCGTATTCTTGCTTAACCTTTTTTAAATGCATATTTGGCGTTGATGTCTCTTTGTTTTTGGCTTTGTCTTTCTACAATTTCCAGCTCTATAAATTGGTTTAAATAACTCCTAATTGTATTTTTATTTATTTGGGTGTATTCCGATAATTCTTCAAGTGTTCCTTTGGAATTGAGGAAAAGAAAGAGTAAAATCTTTCTTTGTGTCTCATTTAGATTAATCCAATTGAGTCCGATTAGATTAATGACTTTTTCTGTAATAGTTTTTGAATGACTGCTTATTTTATTTCTAAGTGTCAAATATACATTTTTGTTAACTACTTTATATTCCGGTATTGACAACATAGATTTCTCCATTGACTCGTAAATTCTTGAAACACCTTCGTTTAACTGTCTCACATATCCCATATCTTCTAGCACTCTTGCCACTCTTGGATTACGTGCAAATCTTTCTGTTTTTATGTTTTCAACAGTGACTTGAGCTGGAAGAGGCCCTGAATTGCTGATTTCCAGCCGGTCATCGAAATGTTTAATGTAAACTGCATTTCCCTGAATGTTGTAAGATCTGTGACAAAGTGCATTTACCATTCCTTCCAGCCATGCTTCTTCGGGATATTCCATTACTTTTTTAAAGCGGCCGTCTTCCATATTCAGGAAGTGATAATCCTTAAAAGAAGCCTTCAGGAAAACTCTTATTTGGTCTATCAGTTTTGGAATATTATTTTCAAATCTCTCATCCTTTATCACATTGTGTTCAACTCCGGTCAAAGCTTCGGTTCCTTCATAACGAATGTATCTCGCAGATGCTGATGGAATATATTTTTCAGGATCTTTTGAAAAAAGCAAAATAGTAGATTTTTTGAATAGATAATTACCGTCTTTTTTAATAGCTAAATGTCTTTTAACCAATAATTCTAAGGGTTCTCCCGTATAATTTAATTTTTTCTTATAGGCATCTATCAGTTCTGTATCCAAATCTGTAATATCAAAATCCGCAACAGTTTCTTCCTCAAATTTTCTAATGGACTTGTCATATTCAAGTTTTCTAATCTGTTCTCTGTCTAACTTTCTGTTTTCGTCATGAACACGTAAAAAGACTTCTTCGTTATCCTTTCTTTGAAAAACTCTTTCAATGTCTTGTTCTACATGATAAAGAAAGATAAGCTTACCGCCTATAATTATTTCTTCCAACTTTACATTACTGGGAGGATCTATAAAATTGAAAACAAGCTTTCGATATTCATTTAATTTTTCTACTAAATCATTTAAGTCTTGGATAATCCCTGAATTAGATATGCCAAACGCCAAAGTCCCACCATCTGCATTGAGCATGCCTATTATTTCTTCAGCAATTTTAGATGGTTTAATAAATTCGTCTCCCAATCCTTTTCGCTCAAAATATTGATTTTCCTTCTGGTTAATCAGATAATCAATAGTTATTATGGTATTTATTTCTGAGATAGCTTTATTCATTTCTTAATCTTGCTTAATCCTTTTAAATCTCTCTAACTTTGTTGATTATGTTAATAATCAGCACTTTATATAAGGTAAAACACCTTGCTTAGCAAAGCTTAAATCTTGCTTAGCTTTCGTTTCCTAAAAATCCAACTTCTCCAAATAGCTTTTCATTTCCTCCTGCACCTCTTTCAATTCACTTTCCAATTCTTCTATTTCTTCTTTCACTGCTTTCATGTCCACTGCTGGTTCGGGCTCAAAGGTGTCCACATAACGTGGGATATTCAGGTTGAAATCATTCTCTTTTATTTCGTCAAAAGTAGCCACATAACTGTATTTTTCTTCCAATACTCCCGGCTCCAAATCTTCAGAAGTAAACTTTTCATAAGTATTTACGACTTTTAGAATATCTTTTTCTCGCAATTGGTTTTGATTGGTTCCGCTTTGGTAGTGCTCACTGGCATCAATAAACAGTACACTTCTGCTTCGCACAGTTTCCGGGTGGTCTGCGGGCTGAGCGGAGTCGAAGCCCGAAGCCCGCGCCTTATTGAAAATAAGAATAGATGCCGGAATACCGGTTCCATAAAACAGATTAGATGGCAAACCAATTACGGCTTCCAACAAATTTTCCTCAATTACTTGTTGGCGAATTTTCCCTTCTGAACTGCCTCTAAACAAAACTCCATGCGGTACGACTACACCCACTTTTCCGCTTCCTTCTTTGGCGGATTCAATCATATGGGTAACAAAAGCCCAGTCGCCTCTGCTTTCCGGTGGAACCCCACGCCAAAAACGGTTAAACGGATCGTTCTCAGCGATGTCCTTTCCCCATTTGTTTAGTGAGAAAGGAGGATTGGCAACAACCCTGTCAAATTTCATTAAGCTGTTACTGCTTTCGGTATGCAATGGATTTCGGATTGTGTCTCCCCAACGGATATTTGCGTTGTCAAAGCCGTGCAAAAACATATTCATGACTGCTAATGCCCATGTGCTTCCGTTAATTTCCTGTCCATAAATAGCTACGTTTCGGCTACCAACCTGATGTGCTGATTTTATCAATAATGAGCCGGAGCCATTGGTAGGGTCATAAATCATAGCCCCCTCTTCTCCTTTGGTAAGCATAGCCAACAGCAGCGAAACTTCTGAAGGGGTAAAAAATTCGCCTGCTTTTTTACCTGCATCACTGGCAAAATTGGCTATCAGATATTCGTAAGCATCGCCAATGGCATCTTTATCTGCTAAGTGGGAAGGCATTAAATCCAATTTACTGAAATCGACCAGCAGGTTTTTTAATCTACCGTTTTTCTCTTTTTCACTCCCTAAATTGGAGCTGTTGAATGAGATATTCCTAAAAACTCCCGAACCACTTTCTCCGGTCAGTTTTGCACGATTGGCTTCTTCCAAATCAGCTAGGGCGATATCAATCAATGAACCAATATTGGTTTCATTCCGGTTTTCATAGAGGTAGTCAAAGGTGCTGGTTTTAGGGATAATAAAACGTTCGGCTTGCATTGCCCTTTCAATTCGAACCTCATTGCCTCCATACTTTTCAGCATATTGCTGTCTTTTCTCCTTATTGACGTCACTGATATACTTAATAAACAGCATGGTCAGTATATAATCCTTGTATTGTGAAGGGTCAATTACTCCTCGAAAGGTGTCACAGGCATCCCATACAGTTTTTTTAATGTCTTGGTAAATTATTTTTTTCATTCTTTTATGATATTTAATAACAGTTGTTGTAGATATTCTTCTCTTTTACTATTTAGCTTTTGTCGAATGGATTTTTCCCTATCCATTAAATTATAAACGGCAGCAATGTTTTTCTGAACCGATAATTCAGGAAGTGTAATAGACAGGTTTCCCAATTTTTTCTGACTGATATAAGGAACTCTGCTCGTGCCTTGGGTCAGTTGTTTTAGTTGGTGGTCGGTATGTGGATGATTTAAAAACCATCTTAAATAATCAGGACAAACCTTTGTAACATCAGGTTTTATCAAGATAAAACTATTTGAAGCTACTAAAACCTCCTTCGTTTCAGGTATTTTAAACGCCTTGAACAGCATTCGTGCAGAAAAAAGAATGTGGGCTTCTTTAATAATATATTTATCCCTCACATCTTTTTTATCGACAGTTGCCGACAACTCCATAAGATTCAACTCATCATCAAAATCTTTAATTCCTAACAAAAACGCCTTATCAGAAGCATTTTCATTGGTTTTGAGATAAACTCCCGGTTGAAGTTGAGCGATATCTTTTAATGTTGGTTTCACGGTCTTCGTGTAAATTTTCTCCAAATATACATCTTTTTATCAATAGCATTGTTATTTATATAAAAATAAATTTTTTTCATGGCATTGGATGTATCATGTATGCCATTGAAAGAAGAAATTTGCTATATGGCGAAAGCGAAAGCGCTAGTTTGGTCGGTTAAAATCTTGTTAATTTCCAAATCTATGGCAAAGCTTGTCTTTGGCAGCCCAAAAACCATTAATGATTTAGTTAAAACACTTCATTTCAGCTAAAAGCGCGATCCAAAATTTCCGGCAGGAAAGGACGCCCTGCTTTATTGATGGAAGTGCCTGTGACTCTTGCGGAAACAATAAGTCGTTTGTCGGATTTGCGATAAATCTGTTGTACAAATACAAAGCGTAGTGGCGAAAGGCGCTCGACTGTACAATGTACTTGAAACGAATCACCCGAGCGGAGAGGGTGGTGGTAATCAATTTCAACCCTCTTAACTACAAGTAATATTCCTTCTTCGGTCAGTTGTGCAAAGCTTAATCCGATATGCTGCAAAAATTCGTGACGCCCGTGCTCCAAATAATGCTGGTAGTTGGCATTATTTACAATTCCTTGAATATCACATTCGTAATCGCGAACCTTTAGTTCAATAAAAAAAGAAGTTTCAGTCATATTGGCCTATGATTTTTACAAAAATAGGCATTAGTTGGCAGTCCAAATAAAAAAACTGCAGCTATTTAAACATAACTGCAGTTTTAGCCTGCTTAATTCATGAATTATACAGGTTAGATCTTTTTGTACACTATTTTCTTATAGGTTCAGCAGATTATTTATGGTGCCAAATTCATTTGTTTCTTGTCCGTCGGCTTCAGTTTCATCAAACCAGCGATTATTATCGGCTAAATAGCGGAAACGATAATTGCCGGGTGTAGCCAATTCAATAGTTAGACTAAATGAGCCGTCCTTCAGCTGATTCATTGTATTTGCTTTGGGATCCCATGCATTGAAATCGCCAACAATTGCAATTTCCGATGCGGAAGCGGCTTCTGCCTTGGATACTTTAAAACTTACTTTACAAACAGGTTTACTTTTTAAGAATTGTTTTTTAATACTCATATGATAGATTAATTAAAGGTTTTCGATAGATAAACTAATGATTTTATGTTAAATAGTGCCGCAAAACTAACCATAGATTTGGGAATATAACAGGTTAAAAAAGCTTAAAAACAAGATAATCCTCACAAAATCAGGTTAATACATTATTTTTATCGAAAACTATCAGTGACTGCAAACGGTTTCGGAAAGCTGATTCAGGCTAGATTTTTCCTTATACCTTCACCGGATTTGCAGAAAACTTTACTTTTGCTAAAATCAAAAATGAAGAGGATGGAACAAAATAAAAAGGCTGCACGTTATGCCCGTTTGTATAATCAGATTGTGGAGCAATTACCTAAATCTAATAATATGATTTCAAATATGGCGACTATTGTTGCGATATTACATCATAAGATGGATAGCTATTTTTGGACCGGCTTTTATTTGCTGCATGATGGGAAGCTGCAGGTAGGTCCGTATCAGGGTTCACTGGCATGTATTGACCTTCAAAAGGATACCGGAGTTTGTTGGGCAGGAGTTAATAGGGGAGAAACGCTAATAGTGGAGGATGTAAATCAGTTTCCCGGACATATTGCGTGCGACAGCCGTTCACAATCGGAAATAGTGGTTCCGCTAAGAAATTCTGAAGGAAATATTATTGGGGTATTGGATGTGGATAGTAGCGACCTTGCCGCTTTTGATGAAGTGGATGCCCAATGGCTGGAGAAAATAGTGAGTTTGGTTTTTGTGGCATAAGAATTAAACTATCTTTGCCTTAAGATTTACCGAATTGAAATATTTTGTAAGTATATTATTTATTGCTGCGCTTGCCTACAATACCTTCCCACTTGCTTTGGGATTAAACCGTGATCGCCGTAACCCGCATTGGCTAAATGTGCTACTTGCTATTACATTTGGATTGTTGCAGGGGGTGATGTACCATTTGGGTGCCTTGCTGGGTGATACTTTTATGTATTTGTTTGTCATACGTTACAAATGGGTTGTTTTCGGTATCTTATTGGCTGTCAGCATACGTATGCTGTTCGAAGCATTTAAAATCAGAAAGGGCGAACGATTGTTTTCTTTTGATAATTACATCAAGTTTTTTATCATGACCATTGCCGCCGGAATCAATACGCTCATCGTGGGTATGACAGCCATGCATTTTCAGCCTTTGGATCTTTTAACGCCTTCATTTCTTGTGTTTTTTGGTTTTGGCTGGAGCATAGCAGGGGTGAGCATGAATCTTTCGAGGGTTAATATTTTGCTGTCCAGCTTAATTCAGATGATTGCTTCTATCATCATATTTGTTATTGCCTTACTTTACTTATTTACCAATCTTTGGTTGTAAACTTGTAACATTATGATAAAGAATTTGGAATATAACCGATTCAGTCGTTTTATTCTGCTGAATTTGCTCTTGTATCTTATTTTGAGTGTTCATGCGCAACCGGCGGGATATTATGATGAGGCTGAAGGACTTACGGGTGAGGACTTGAAAGAAGCCTTGCATCAGATTATCCGCAATCACAATCCGAGAACCTATGCCCAGCTGTGGCAAGATTTTTACCAAACCGACCGCAAGGAGAATGATAAGGTTTGGGATATGTATTCCGATCATCCGGGAGGAGTACCTGCATACGAATATAGCTTTTTCACGGATCAATGCGGTAATTATTCTGCCGAAGGGCACTGCTATAACCGTGAGCATACTTGGCCCGCAAGCTGGTTTAACAAACAGCTGCCCATGTATACCGATTTATACCATATCACACCGGTGGACGGCTATGTAAATAACCGAAGGGCAAACTATCCTTATGGCGAGGTGGCACAACCAAGCTGGGTGTCAACCAATGGCTCGAAGCTGGGACCGAATACCACCGAAGGTTATAGTGGCATAGTTTTTGAGCCCATTGATGAATATAAAGGAGATTTTGCACGCGGAATGCTGTATATGAATGTGCGTTACCTTGGGCAAGATGCAAATTGGAAAGGAAGTGATATGGCTGATGGAGCTGAGCTGCGTCCTTGGGCTGTTCAGCTGATGCTTAAATGGCATAATCAAGATCCGGTAAGTGAAAAGGAATTGGAGCGAAACGAAAAGATATATGCACTGCAAAATAATCGGAATCCGTTCATTGATGTGCCCGAATTTGCACAGTTTATCTGGGCTGATCCAAGCAATCTAGATAGTCGTTATGCCGATCGTATGCAGCTGAGACTGAGCCCGAACCCTGTGACGGATGGGTATGTACAACTGCATTGCATAGATTGCAAGTCCGTGAATTACACATTGCATATCATCGACTTGAGTGGAAAAATTGTGATGCATTCAACATACGAAGCCGGAGCTGCCTCCATGCCCCTTTCGGTAGAATCTTTGGCGCCGGGCTTTTATGTGCTTCAACTTACTACAGCCGGGCATCAAAGTGTGCAGGCAAAACTCATAAAAAACTGATATTAACAAAAAAATCTTATGAATCGAATTCGAATTACCAAAGAATTTAAGTTTGAAATGGCGCACGCCCTGATGAATTATGACGGTCTTTGTAAAAACGTACACGGACATTCATATCAACTGAAGATAACTGTCATCGGGAAGCCCAATATGGAAAAAGGGCATCCCAAGCATGGCATGGTGATGGATTTTGGCGATTTGAGGCGGATAGTAAAAGACCATATTGTAGATGTATTTGACCATGCCCTTGTGCTGAATAGCGCCATGCCTGCCGAAGTCAGTGAACAGCTGAAAGCATCATTCGAAAAAGTGATATTATTAGACTATCAACCCACCAGTGAACTGATGGTCATTGATTTTGCAACGCGTTTACAAGCTAATTTACCTGAATCGGTGAAGCTTGTTTCGGTGCTGCTTCGCGAAACTGTTACCAG
This sequence comes from uncultured Lentimicrobiaceae bacterium, assembly GCA_964509065.1. Classification (GTDB taxonomy): domain Bacteria; phylum Bacteroidota; class Bacteroidia; order Bacteroidales; family F082; genus JALNZU01. The sequence goes on along the minus strand of CAZDWA010000034.1, from coordinate 3,955 downwards.
CTATGCCGAATGGCTGGCTTCGGATCAAATTTAACTCGCCTAACTTCTGTTTTTTTCGGATAAGGAGTCTTAGCCTGCTCAATTCATGAATTATGCGGCTTAGTATTCTGATTTATCAAGCTGCTCCATTGCATATACTGCAAAAGAGGCGAGCCAATGCTCCCCTTCGTAATTGCCGTCGCTAATTGCATTTAGCGAATGCATGATATGTGTATGGGCTGCCCGGCGGAATATAGCTGCTTGCTCGGGCTTTAGCTTGGATGCAATAATGGCGTATGCCCAAGCCCTTGAAAAGTTGAGCCCGTCCAGATGAACCAACTTGCCGTCGGTGCGATCGCTTACGATTGCCGGCTCGTTTAATAAAATAAGCTGATTTTTTTCATCCACGCCTAAAAAATCATGCAGCCAAATGCTAAATTCATCTACCGACAGCACTCTTGCCATGAGTTCTGCTTCGGCAAAGCAAGGCGAAAGAAAATCATATCCCGATGGTTCCCAATTGATGGGACAGCCTTTATCTTGCAGATAAAAGTCTTTGGCACGCTCGACAATCATTTTTTCAAGCTCGTTGTTTTTGGTATCTCGTGCGTAATCCAATGCGAATGAAAGCCCGAATGCAGTATTGGAATGCTCTCCAACACGTATGGGATATACCAATTTCGGCAAATAATCCAAATAGTTTTGTGCCAGCAGCTTGCTAAGCGGCTCTAGGGCGGATTTTAAGTCAGAAGCCAGTGGGTCGTTCCAGTCTTGTAGTTCAGAAACGAGCTTAAGTAGCCAAGCCCAGCCGTATGTACGCTCAAAACTACGGTTATTGCTGTCCAAGAAAAAATTGAGTTCTACTTGAATATTTTCGGCTGTAATATTTTTTGCTAGGGCGGTGCGGATTTGTTCGGCTTCCGAAAGCTCCGGAAATTCTTTTAACAATTTTATCAGCATCCAATGTCCGTGTACGGCTGAATGCCAATCGAAACATCCATAAAATGCGGGGCGATATTCACGAACCGGCTTGACATCCTTATCGCTGCCCAATACCTCACCGGGCTTGTTGGGATATTCTTGATGTATGCATTTTAATGCCATTTTTGAAAAATGTGAAGCGCGTTCTGCGGTAAGTAAATTTTGTGAATTTACAAGCATGGCGCAGGAAATCAGGATGATAGTAAATATATATCTCATTATTCAGTAGTTTTTAGGCAATTGTTATAATTTGACAAAGCCTGCTTAATTCATGAATTTAATTTTGAGAAATTTTCAGGCATGAGATGTGAAGCTGTAGAAAACTACCGCGAACAACTCATAACGCCAAAATTGCCAAAATTAAATCAAAATTCATATTTAAATAAACACTTTTTTAAACAACTACTAAAACTTCATAATACAATGTTCATAAGCTTATTACGATAAAGTTGAATTGATAAGCTTATGAATTGGTGAATTATGCAGGAAAGATACAGAAAGGAGTACCAAATAGATGTTTGCCGAGATGAATTATGTTGAGATCGTCTAAAATCATCTTTGAAATTGGAAAAAACGAACGCATTGGTGGCTGATTGCCTTATTTTTCCAATAAATATGGATTGCAAAAGTCATGTTGGTTGACTTATGAACAAAAGTTATAATTTTTACAACAAACACATTTTCTTAGCTACAATATAATTTATATTTGTAAAAAATATCCGCAGGGATAGTCCTTCACACATAAGGGGTTTCTTTATATGTATGCAAAAAGCAGTAAAGCGGATATTCGCTTAAAATATCAAATCGTTTATGAGACGAGCGCTAATAATTAGTTTTCTTTTAATCTTTCAAATTTTAAATTTGAATTATTTAAGGGCTCAAGAAAACTTTTCTACACAGTATGATTTCCCATCTATTGAGAACATACATTTCAATGCTTTACACGAAGAGATTGACATTCACTGGAACCTTAATTATCTGATATTAAGCAAGCTTGATAAAGAAAGCACGATATTAATCCGCTATAATCTCAAAATGGATCAAGAACGCTTTGAGAAAGGATATTCTGATAAGGGCTGGTCGGTTATTGAAGATATTTCAACAAATCTAACTCGCTATCAACTGAAAAACCTTCTTGATAACGAGGAATATGTTTTTCAACTTGGCTTAAAAAGTAATTCTCAAATTGATTGGTCAGATAGTTATGTCGTAAAAACAAAAAATAAATGGGGTTTATTTGAGTTTTTCGTGCTTTTAGGCTCTTTGGCTTTATTCCTTTATGGAATGAAAATCATGAGTGACGGCTTACAGCAGGCCACCGGAAAAAAGCTGCGACATATTTTAGGTTCAATCACCTCAAACTCATTTAAAGGAATTCTTACAGGTTTAGGGATAACTACCTTAGTACAATCATCTTCCGTAACTTCGGTTATGGTGGTTTCTTTTGTAAATGCGGGGATTCTTACGCTTACCCAAGCTGCAGGTGTCATTATGGGCGCCAATATTGGAACAACGGTAACAGCTTGGTTAATAGATATTTTTGGATTTAAAGTGGATATTGGTCCTTATACTTTAATATTACTCGCAATTGGCATTCCATTATTTTTCTTGAATTCATCCAAGCTAAAGAGCTGGGCAAGCGTTATCATTGGATTTGCCTTGTTGTTTTTAGGCTTAGGTTTTTTGAAGGATTCAGTCCCGGAGGTTGGTCCCGATTCGGCAATTGTTTCTTTCTTTGTCGGAATTAATAATATCCCGTACTTCTCTACAGTTATTGCGGTTCTTTTTGGTGCTTTGCTTACTGTAATAATTCAGTCGTCTTCTGCCACGGTCGCATTAACAATGACGTTGATGGTGAGTGGTGTAATCCCGTTTGAAGTGGGGGCGGCAATGGTTCTTGGAGAAAATATCGGAACAACAATCACCGCTGAATTAGCTGCATCCGTGGGTAATGTGCATGCTAAAAGGGCAGCGCGTATTCATAGTTCATTTAACTTATTCGGTGTTGTAATTGCCTTGTTGTTTTTCCCGTTTTTCTTGAAACTTGTGGTTGGTTTAACCGGCTATTTCTTTGGAGGAAACCCTATTGATAATCCAACACAATTTGGCAGTACCGGTTTAGCGGTTTTACATACAAGCTTTAACCTGACTAATACGATTGTCATGGTTTGGCTGATTCCATATTTGGTGCGATTTGCTGAATTTACAGTAAAATCCAAAGGAGGTACTGACGAGAAATTCCAATTGGAATATATTGGTGAGGGTTTGCATAAGACGCCGGAATTATCTATCGCTGAAGTTAAAAAAGAGCTGGCAAAGTTTGGTGAGATAACAAGCAGAATGTCAGGCTTTTCCAGGGAATTGCTCACAGAAGATAATCGAAAAAAGAAAAATGATTTGTATAAGCGAATCAAAAAGTATGAAGAAATAACTGATGAAGTTGAGGTTGAGATAGCAAATTACCTCATCAAAATTTCAAGTAAAAATTTAAGTGAAGGATTGGCTAAAAGAGTAAGTGGAATGAATCGAATCATTACCAATTTGGAGCGTATTGGCGATATCTTCTATAAAGTTTCCTTACTCATTGAAAAGATGAATGAAAATGAGATTTCATTCTCAGCTATTCAGGAACAACGATTGTTGGAAATGTTCGACTTGGTGGATGAAGCCTTTGCAAATATGAATTCAAATTTAATGATGCATTCCGAAGATGTTACATTAGACCGAGCCAAAGAAATTGAGCTAAAGCTGAACGACAAACGAGATGAAATTCAAGGGGAGTATTACAGTAATATTTTGGTCAAGGATAAAACTTCAACTGTAGAAGCTGCCTTAATTTATAATAATATTTTCAATCTTCTTGAAAGAATAGGCGATCACATAATGAATGTATCCGAAGGGATTATGGGTAAGGTTCAATAAATGTAACACATCAAATTATAGGGAGTATCCCACAATCTGTGTAAGTAATTAATCAGGGGGTTCAAAGTCCGGA
>CAZDWA010000033.1:0-23086 GCA_964509065.1 uncultured Lentimicrobiaceae bacterium | reverse complement strand
TCCGGACTTTGAACCCCCTGATTAATTACTTACACAGATTGTGGGATACTCCCTAAAAAAGCGAAATACAATAATTAGAAACACCTGATTATTAATCCATTATATATCAATTCCTGCTAATAATCAGTTTCTTTTGTATATGCTTGGTTTTAATTATATACAAACCAGGAGTTAACTTATCAAGATTTATTCGTTGATGTTGTTGCTGTATCTGTTCCGTCAACATATGTTGTCCCATAGCATTATAAATCTCAATTTGCATGGGCAAATGCAGTTGTTCTTGAACTTTTAGGTTTATATAATTTGATGCAGGATTCGGGTAAAATGAAAAGCTTCTTTCAACGGCAGGCTGATATGGCAAATTGGTATTACCATCGAAAATATCTTCAAAATTCTGAGCATATTCATATAGTCCGCCGCAGCTTGTCGCAGCATCCCAATTAATGCTCCAGGTCATCATTCCTCCCAAATCGGGATAGCCTTCAGCGTTTTGTAGTGTATAATGTCCGGGCTTTTCACCATTCCCCATAAGATAGTCAACGGCATATTTGACCATAGTCGGATGCGTATAGCCCCCTCCTGCCGCAGAAATGCAAGCAGGAAGTCCGACCGCAATCTTATGTGCCGGAAGTCCTTCAAAAAAACCACCCGCCGTTTGAAAGCCATGTATAACAGCCTCACACATTGCCACAATAAAATCGGGGGTGCTTTGGGTGTAAATTTTCCCGTCAACTCCATACATCGAACCACTGTTATACAACTGTACATGAAGTAAATCAATGGAATTTCGGAATGCTTCTATCAAAGGAAGATAGGCTCCCCAAACACCTCCGTAAGCTGATTGACCGCCTTGTACATATGCCGTTTCAGGTGCCATCGTAAGTAAAATCGGGCGCTGAAAATTTTGCTGATAATCATCCATTATCTGGTTTATCGCCTCAATAAGATAAATTACGGCCGCATCCACAGGCTCAAAAATAGAGCCTCCCGTGACAAAAAGAGAGTTTCCCTCCAAATCAATGTCAATTCCATCAAAACCATAAGTGTTGATGATGTTATTCATGGAAGAAATGAAAATATCTCGTTCCAACACATTATGCATAATTACGGAGGCATTTCCTCCACCAATACTGATTAAAACCTTTTTACCCTCTGCTTGAAGTGCCTGCACTTGCGAAATAAAGACCGATTGAGAGACCACCTCCGGCACAAACACCATATCATAAGAAGTACCCGCCTTTGGAATGGCAAAAGAAATATTTATCACATTATAGCGCGAATCGATATTCGGTAACTGCACATAAGGAGCCAAAGATGCCTGCCAGTTGTGAAAATAGCCCACCAAAGCAGGATGAGGGAGTTGTGCCTTGGCAGTAACTGAAACAGCAAGCAATACAATCACTGCAACTAAAAGCCGCAGTTTATGGTACAGTCGTATGCTTTTGGTAAAAATGGTCATTACAGCAGTTTATATCGTTTATATAACTGCAAATGTAGGTATAAAGAAAAGAAATTCAAATACTTAATCAAGTATCATAAATCGATCCTCTTCGGTATGAAGGAACATTTTGCGGTAGGGATCATAACGGTAATAAATCCCTTTATATTCTGATTCGGGTAAATTATTAAATAAATAGTTATTTAAAATATAATCAAAGGTATATGCCGCATACAACCTTCCCAGATAATGCACAAAATCAACTGCATCATTTGCAGTAATTGTATCAATAGTAAGCTGGTACTCAATTGCTCCCGTAAAAAACTTTTGGGTGAAATAACCTTTATAATAATCGAATAAGTCATTTTCGGCAAACAGCATGACCGGCTTTGCATTGTGCATATCAATAGCATTCAGCTCTAGCCAGACCGCCATATTCAGCCCATTTAACCATATATCCTTGGAATATACTTCCTCTCCAACACTTATTGCATCTTCTTCTACCGTGGTAAACTCCATCAGTTCCACTTGTGCAATATTCAACATAAAACTATTGCTGTCATGCTTCATGAATTCAGCCATATCACTTTCGGCATAAACTTTTATCCCATAATTTGACAACTCTGTCATATAACTGTTACTAAAAGTTCCTAAAACAATTTCATCGCTCAAGTCTGAAAGCACGATAGTTTCTGCGAGTAAGTCGGAATTTTCTTTTGCATCTTCAAAGAAAAAAGCCGGTATAGTTTGTTCGGTCTTATTGTTTACCACAAAAGTCAAATCGGGCATTAATACCACTGCAGCCATCTTATCTGCCTGATTCACAAACTTCTTAGCTAATTTCTTTTCTAGTGAACAAGAAGAAAAGAATAAAATGCCAAGCATGAAAATCATGGCAAACCTTATCCACAAGCTATGTTTTTTACTACCCAACATGACCAAGTTTTTAATTACTGTCCTTCTATCAAAAGTTCAGCAAATTTCTTGCCGTATTCCTCGGCAGCTTCCAAATCATCCGAAGTTGGTGAAAACTTCACGAAAACACCATCATCCAAATACTTGAGTTTCAAGTTTTCAAGACTTGTGCGAATAATTTTCATTCCTTCACCGCTCCAGCCGTAGGAACCAAAGCCACCGGCAGGTTTGCCTCTGTCGCGCAATGGATTTATGACAGCAAATAAGCGATAAATCGGCAATAAAATATTCTGATTAATGGTGGGGCTTCCGACAATAATTCCGGATGCCATCGTAATCTGCATATCGATATCTCCCAAGGAAGTATGTTCAATATCTTGCAATATCACTTCAATTGATTCTTTGGACTGTATCCCTTTCGCGATTGCTTCAGCAATGGCAGCAGTTTTGTGGTAAGCCGATACATAAGGAATATACACACGTAGTTTTTCGGGATACTGTAAGGCTTCTTCCGCATATTGCTCGGATAAGTCAACATAACGCTTCCAGTTGGAGCGTAAAATTGGACCATGCCCTGGGGCAATGGTTTCAATTGGCAATGGGCGGATGCGTTCTATGGCTTTTAGCATAAATTTGCTAAACGGCTTTAGGATTACATCAAAATAATATTTGAAAGAATCATCCCAATTGTCTACCAAATCATCAAACATGCGTTCATCAGCATAATGAGCTCCAAATGAATCGCAGCTGAATAATATTTTATCTTCTTCCAGATAGGTATACATTGTATCGGGCCAATGCAAGTTGGCAGCCCCAATGAATTTCAATTTTTTATTGCCTAAATCCAGCTCATCTCCATCTTTGACCTGAATACTGTCAAAGGAGATGCTAAATAAATCTTTTAAATAACGAATTGCATTGCCCGTACCAACAATCTTAGCTTTCGGAGCAATTTCGAGCAGCTTTGCCACACTTCCTGAATGATCCGGTTCTGTATGGTTTAATATAATGTATTCCAATTCGGCAGGATCCATTACAGCTCGCAATTTTCGTTCAAATTCGGGCCAAAACGATTCTTTTACAGTTTCCACCACAGCTTTTTTATCAGCCAAAATTGCATAGCTGTTATACGTGGTGCCATACTCGGTTTCCATTACCACATCAAAGGTTACTAAATCTTTATCTAGTACGCCAATCCAATGAACTGAATCGCTTAGCTTGAGAACATGTTCTTTTTCCATTATTTAAAGATAGCTTAACATCAATTTATTTCAATATGCAAATTTACAATAAAAGCTGTGTTTTTGCTATTTTTCTATTAAAGCATTCGTACAAAGTCTGATTTATTAAGCAAGAAAGCTGCCTTTTCGGGCAGCTTTCAGATATTTTACACTGTAAAACAGCATTTTAGAATAAACTCATCGAAACTGTTAATCCGGCCATCACAACCGACACCATTGCCATCAGTTTAATCAAAATATTAAGTGAAGGTCCACTTGTGTCTTTAAAGGGGTCTCCAACAGTATCTCCAACCACTCCGGCTTTATGAGCTTCACTGCCTTTGCCTCCAAAGTTACCTTTTTCAATATATTTTTTTGCATTATCCCATGCACCTCCTGCATTATTCAACATGGAAGCCAAGGTAAATCCGGCTGTCAAACCACCCACGAGTAGTCCAACAACCCCTGCAACACCCAAAAATATTCCAACTGCAATCGGGATTGCAATGGCAAGCAATGATGGAATAATCATTTCTTTTTGAGCACCACGTGTTGAAATTTCCACACATTTTGCATATTCCGGAACAGCTTTTCCTTCCATAATTCCGGGAATTTCGCGGAATTGACGGCGTACTTCTTCTACCATATCTCCTGCGGCACGTCCAACAGCTTTCATTGTCATTGCCGAGAAAACAAATGCCATCATGGCTCCCAAGAAAATACCGCTTAAAAGTAAAGGGTTAAATATGGAGAGATTATATGCTTCAACGAAGTCTTGAATATTAGCTGCGGTCAACATCACTACTCTTTGTCCTTCTTGTGCAACCGGTACAATGGTGGTTTTAGCGGTATAAAACACGATGTTTCCAATTTGACGGATACCATCTGTATCTTCAGCTACCTTTCCAATCCACAAACGAATTTCTTCCATATATGCAGCAAGCAATGCCATGGCAGTCAGGGCTGCAGAACCAATAGCAAATCCCTTACCTGTTGCTGCCGTAGTATTTCCAAGCATATCGAGTGCATCGGTACGTTCACGTACTTCCTTCGGCAGCCCTGCCATTTCAGCATTTCCACCCGCATTATCGGCAATTGGTCCGAACGCATCCGTGGCAAGTGTAATACCTAAAGTAGATAGCATACCTACAGCGGCAAAGCCGATGCCGTATACTCCCATAGCGAAATCAGTAAAGCCTCCCGCAAAACCAAATGCGGCAATAATACCTAAGACAATCGTTGTTACCGGTATCCAGGTTGAGAACATACCTACTGCAATCCCGTCAATAATTGTTGTTGCCGGACCTTGAACTGCTTGTTTTGCAATACCTTTGGTAGGTTTATATTCATCAGATGTAAAGTACTCTGTTCCTTGACCGATGATTACACCGGCAATCAGACCTGCAACAACAGATCCAAAAATACCCCAAGTAATCCATCCGAAATAAGTTAATATTGCTACTACCACTAAAATAAGGAGTGAGCTTCCGCCTGTACCCAATAAAAGTGCATTGAGTAAGTTTTTCTGCGTGGCTGACTCTTTTGTGCGTACAAAAAAGATTCCGAGGATAGAAATTAAAATCCCAATTGCTGCAACGAGCATGGGAGCTATCACATATTTTTCTCTAGCTATGCCGTCAATATTGGTTAATGCAGCTCCTAAAGCGGCAGTAGCCAAAATAGAACCGGCAAAAGATTCGTAAAGGTCAGCGCCCATTCCGGCTACGTCACCTACGTTATCTCCTACGTTATCGGCAATGGTAGCGGGGTTTCTCGGGTCATCTTCCGGAATTCCAGCTTCTACCTTACCAACGAGGTCGGCACCAACGTCAGCAGCTTTGGTATAAATACCACCACCAACACGTGCAAAAAGAGCTTGTGTAGAAGCACCCATACCAAAGGTAAGCATGGTAGCAGTAATTTCAACCATCTTCAATTGTTCGGTAGTGCCGGGATGTACAAATGTTAAGCCAAGCCAGCTTAATCCATTCTGCATATTTTCAGGTGTATATACCCATTTTGTGAGAATAAGATACCAAGCTGCAATATCAAGCAAGGCAAATCCTACAACCACAAGTCCCATAACAGCACCACTGCGAAAAGCTATTTTCAAGCCTTTATTAAGTGATTCAGTAGCACCTTGGGCCGTTCTTCCCGAAGCATATGTAGCAGTTTTCATTCCTAGATAACCACAAAGTCCGGAGAAAAAACCACCCGTCAAGAAAGCAATCGGTACAAACGGATTCTGAATATTCAGATATGCCAGCATGGTTAACAGCACCACCAACACAATAAATACCAAGGCTACAACCTTATATTGCCTTTTTAAATACGCCATGGCACCATCCCGCACATGCTGCGCAATACGCTTCATGTCATCATTACCCTCACTATTCTTCATCATACTTTTGAAGAAATAGTACGCAAATCCCAGGGCTAATACTGAAGAAATAGGGATAAGCCAGAAAATAGAATCCATCATAATCTGTTGATTTTTACATAAATAAAAAATAAATAATTCCTTAACAACATAAATTTATTATGATTTAGCCTCCAGAATATAATTGTATCCGGAAGGCATAAAAATAAAAATACAAGCCAAAATCACGCGTTTTAAATCAGCACTTTTAAGGGCTTTTCATAAATTGTTCGTGGACAAAAGTAAAAACTTAATTTTTCCAAACAAAACAATATTTTTGCAAAACCGATTCAGTGATTAGTTTTTATCAATAAATAAAGCATATTTTTCATTGAAACGGAGAAAATCTTTGTAATTTTATAGCTTTATCTAAAAGAGGCAGAATTTGAACATGGAGAAAAAGTTACTTACTATTGTTAAAATGCAATACAGCCATTCCCAAAGCGGTGCATTTACACTCATTCTTGAAGAATCAGAAGGAAACAGGCGACTTCCTATCGTCATCGGAAATTTTGAAGCGCAAAGTATTGCATTAGGTATTGAACGGCTAAAACCTAAGCGACCTTTAACGCACGATCTAATGAAAAACTTTGCCGAGTTTTTCGGCATAAAAATAGTCGAAGTCATTATACATAAATTTCAAGACGGTATATTTTATGCCCTGCTGATATGTAATCAAGATGGTATTATTAGTGAAATTGATTCGCGTACTTCCGATGCCATAGCCCTTGCTATTCGATTTGGTTGTCCAATCTACACCTATGAAAGCATTTTGGAAGAAGCCGGAATTGTGATGCAAGATGATGTAGAAGAGGATGAAGAAACGGAATCCGATGATCAAGAAAACGAGGATGAAGGAGAACTCACGCAATATATGACATCAGAGTTGGAGGCAATGATGCAAACAGCAATAGAACAAGAAGATTTTGAACGCGCTTCAATATTACGTGACGAAATTCAAAAAAGGAAACAAAAGGAATAATCCCAACTAAAAACCCAAAACATGACAAAAGAAAAAATCAGTGTTCTAACACTTGTATTCCTATTCAGTATAATAGGATTTGCATTATTTGCACAGGACACGATAGAATTTCAGCCTGATACCGAGTCGGTACAGCTTGCAGCCACTGAACTTGTAAACTCATCGCCAACCGATATAACTAATGAAACCTCAACGGATAAAAGCAATATTTTATCGATGGAGCGAAGCTCAGGCTTCAGACCTGTCACCATTTTACGTGGGCTGTTAGGTATGCTTACTTTAATCGGGATAGCTTTTTTATTCAGTACGAGTAGAAAATCAATAGATTGGCGTGTGGTGCTTACCGGCTTGGCATTGCAGCTGGCATTAGCCGTAGGAGTTTTGTATGTGCCTTTTATTCAATTGTTCTTCGAATTTGTCGGACGTCTATTTGTACTTGTCTTGGATTTTACCAAAGCAGGAACGGAATTCCTTTTTAAAAGCTTTGCCACCAATGAAATAGAGTTGGCACTACAAAATTTTGCCGTACAAATTTTGCCCACTATCATCTTCTTTTCTGCACTGACAAGCTTGTTATTTTATCTTGGCATCATTCAAAAAGTGGTAAAAGGCATGGCTTGGGCAATGACCAAACTAATGAAATTATCAGGTGCGGAAAGCCTTTCTGTAGCAGGAAATATATTCCTAGGGCAAACAGAAGCGCCGCTAATGATTAAAGCCTACCTCTCGAAAATGAACAAGTCGGAAATTTTATTGGTTATGCTGGGTGGAATGGCCACACTTGCCGGAGGTGTTTTAGCTGTATATATCAGCTTTTTGGGCGGCGATGATCCGGTGCAGCGTCTGATGTTTGCCAAACACCTGCTTACCGCATCGGTGATGGCTGCGCCCGGAGCCGTAGTAATATCGAAAATATTGGTTCCACAAACAGAAGAAATAAACAAAAACATCGAAGTAAGTAAGGAGCAAATCGGTAGCAATGTACTCGACGCGATTTCCAATGGAACTGCCGAAGGACTTAAGCTGGCAGTAAATGTTGCCGGAATGTTGTTGGTGTTCATTGCATTCATTGCCATGTTCAACTATATCACAGTATATATAGGTGATTTAATGGGCTTGAACGAACGTATCAGCAGTCTTAGTGACGGACGTTATACCGAGCTTTCATTACAATTTCTGTTAGGATATATCTTTTCACCGGTGATGTGGCTGATAGGAGTGCATATTGAAGATATTACACTTTTAGGTCGTTTACTAGGTGAAAAAATTATCATGACTGAGTTTATCGGCTATTTAAGTTTATCGGAACTAAAAGCAGCTCAAGCATTTACCGACCCGAAATCAATTATTATTGCCACATATATGCTATGTGGTTTTGCAAACTTTGCTTCAATCGGGATTCAAATTGGCGGCATTGGTTCGCTTGCCCCAAATCAACGAGTATTACTATCAAAATATGGCATGCGCGCACTATTAGGGGGAACGCTTGCCTCACTTTTATCGGCTACAATAATTGGTATGCTGATAGGCTAAAAAACTACTTATAACTATGAAACAATATCTTAATCTTATTCAGCAGGTACTGGATCAGGGAGTCAAAAAAGATGATCGAACAGGAACCGGAACCTACAGCATTTTTGGACCGCAAATGCGTTTCGACCTTGCAGAAGGGTTTCCACTGCTCACTACAAAAAAATTACATCTTCGATCCATAATTCACGAACTGCTTTGGTTTTTGAATGGAGAAACCAATATCGCTTATTTACAAGAAAACAAGGTTAGTATCTGGAACGAATGGGCTGATGAAAATGGTGACTTAGGTCCTATTTATGGCGCACAATGGCGTAACTGGAATAACGAAGGCATTGACCAAATTTCACAGGTCGTGGATAGCATTATGAACAATCCGGATAGCAGACGACATATAGTGGCAACATGGAATCCATCGGTGCTCCCCTTATCCGGCAAATCATTTGCAGAAAATGTCAAGCTCGGCAAATCGGCGCTACCTCCTTGTCATGCTTGGTTTCAGTTTTATGTGGCAAATGGCAAGCTCTCATGCCAAATGTATCAGCGGAGTGCAGATATTTTCCTTGGCGTGCCCTTCAATATTGCCTCGTACGCATTGCTTACCATGATGATGGCACAAGTGACAAATCTGCAAGCCGATCAATTTATTCTCACACTGGGTGATGCTCATATTTATCTGAATCATTTGGAGCAGGTTGAGCTACAGCTTAGCCGTGAACCTAGAGCGCTTCCACAAATGCGTATCAATCCCGAAGTTAAAAGTATTTTTGGCTTCAAATTTGATGACTTTCAATTAGTGGATTACAATCCTCACCCGCATATTAAAGGAGATATTGCAATTTAACCTGCATAATTCACCAATTCATAAGCTTGTCAATCTAACTTTATCGTAATAAGCTTATGAACATTGCGTTAGGAGATTTTAGTGGTAATTTTAAAAGCATTTATTAAAAATTAAATTCATGAATTAAGCAGGTTAAATTTGAAAGATGAATACGAAAAAACCCATTATATCATTTATAGTTGCTTACGCCCAAAATCGGGCTATTGGTAAGGACAATCAAATTCCATGGCATTTGAGCAACGACCTGAAGCGGTTTAAAAAAATCACTACGGGTCATACCATTGTCATGGGAAAAAATACCCTTTTATCCTTGCCAAACGGACCTCTGCCAAAGCGCCGTAATATCGTGATGAGTACTACATTAAACGATTGTTATGACGGAGGCTGCGAAATTGTGCGTTCCATGGAAGAAGCATTGCAAAAAATACAAAATGAGCACGAAGTATTTATCATTGGCGGCAGTACTATTTTTGATCAGTTTTTGCCTATGGCAGATAAGCTTTATCTTACCATAATAGAAAAAGAATTTGAAGCGGACACTTTTCTAGCCGAGATAGATTTCTCGAAATGGGAACTGATTGAATCAGAAACAATTTCCGACGATCCAAAAGTGGATTTTGTGTACCGTTACGAAACTTGGATTCCTAAAGCAGATTAGCAATTAAATAACATAACTTATTGCCAATCAGGTTTTTTGCTTCTTCTTTTTTGCAGCAGGGAACAACACATTATTTAAAATAAGGCGATAACCTGGTGAGTTGGGGAACATATCCAATTCCGTCGGCGGATCACCAACAAGATGTTGGTAATCTTCGGGGTCATGCCCACCATAAAATGTCCAAAAGCCGTTTCCAAAAGTGCCATGTATGTAGCGGTCTTCGTTAAATGCCTGGTTATCACCCAAGACAATCACTTCCGACTTTACAAGGTCTTTATTAAATGCAGTTGTTTGTCCCATGAATCCCTTTAATACCTTTGTGTGATTTTGCGTGAGCATGGTAGGAATGGGGTCCCATTTTGCCGAAAACTCAAATAGGGTGAAATAATCGTTGCTTTGATTAATTGAACGCGAACGATGATGCGTTACATCAATATTTGAAATGGCATATTCCGTAGGATTTACCACCACTTTAAAATCAGTAAACGCAAAGCAATTATTGTAGTTTAATCTTTCCGGATCGCCGGGAACTATCGGGTCTCCATCAAACATCACATCGCAAATATCAAGGCCTTCTGCCGAAAGGGCAATATCATAACTATCTGTAGCAGAGCACATTGCAAACATATATCCACCTCCTGCCACAAACTCACGTATTTTGTTTACAACGGCTAGCTTTAGTTGCGATACTTTTGAAAAGCCATGGCGTTCCGCAGTAGCTTCTTGCATACGCACATCTTCTTGATACCATGGGAAATGACGATATCGCGCCCAAAATTTACCATATTGACCGGTAAAATCCTCATGGTGCAAGTGAAGCCAGTCATATAAAGGCAGTACCCCATCCAAAACCTCATCATCGTAGATGACATCATAAGGTATTTCGGCATATGTGAGCACTAAAGTCACGGCATCATCCCAAGGGAGTTTGCTTTTAGGAGAATACACAGCTATACGCGGTACTTTCTGCAGTTTCATCTCATCCATATTGCTTCCCATATCAGCTATCTCGCCCAAAATGGCATTAGCTTGTGCATCGGCAATGACCTGATAAGATACATTCCGCAGCTTACATTCCTTCTCAAAATTTTCATGATATGGGATTAGATAGCTTCCTCCCCTATAATTTAGCAACCAGCTAATCTCAATATCGTAGGTCAAAACCCAGTACGCAATTCCATATGCCTTCAAATGATTGTGTTGTGCTTGATCCATAGGGATGAGCAGATAAGCGGCATTGGCGCTCTGCGTCAACGATAATATCACAATTGATATAAGTACCAATATCTTTTTCATAAGGCTGCAAAATTAATTAAAATTGATCTGATAGCTTGTTTACTCCTAATCCGGCTATGTTAAAAATCAATAATGAACCAGCTGAAACCATCTAAAAGCTTAAATATAAATCAGTTATCTTGAAGAAAATCCTTCTTCACAGATTTAAAACTCAGATGTAAAATGAAATTTTATATCGGGAAATCGATCCATTGACGATTCTAACGCATAAGGCGAATCGGCTAAAAACACATCTCGCCCTTCTTTATCAAAAGCCATTTGGGAAGCTTTTCGAAGTTTAAAATCGTCTAACATGCTTTTGTTTTCACTTGTTACCCAAGCTGTTTTATACAAATTTATTGGCTCATATCGGCAACTTGCGCCATATTCGTGCAGCAGTCGATATTGAATTACTTCAAACTGCAATACTCCCACTGTCCCAATAATTTTTCTACCGCTTGTTTTACCTGTAAACAGCTGTGCCACACCTTCATCCATAAGCTGCTCCAAACCTTTAGCCAGCTGTTTCGACTTCATGGGATCGGCATTTTCAACATAACGAAACAGCTCGGGCGAAAAGCTTGGTATGCCTTTAAATTGGATCATTTCACCTTCACTTAAGGTATCACCGATTTTAAAATTTCCGGCATCATACAAGCCAACAATATCTCCCGGATACATTTCGTCCACTACAGATTTTTTTTGCGCCAAGAAGGCCGTTGGATTTGAAAACTTCATTTTCCGATTCAGTCGTGTATGCAAATAAGGGGTGTTGCGTTCAAATTTACCTGAAACAACACGAACAAACGCAATTCTATCACGATGATTCGGATCCATATTCGCGTGAATTTTAAACACAAAGCCGGTAAATGCTTGCTCATCAGCTTTTATAAAACGTTCTTCTGTTTCACGTCCAATCGGTGAAGGTGCAATGCGAATAAAACAATCCAATAATTCTTTTACACCGAAATTATTTAATGCACTACCAAAGAAAACCGGGCTAAGTTCTCCTACCCTGTACGCACTTAAATCAAATTCTGGGTAAACTCCTTCAATAAGCTGAATATCATCTCGTAATAGATTTGTATCTTCTCCGATATATTGCACTAAAAACGGATTATCCAAATCATCAAATGCGATTCCGCTACCTAATTTCTGTTTATTTTGTTCGTATAAATAAAGGTTTTTATCAAAGATATTATACACTCCTTTAAACTTCGGTCCCATATTAATTGGCCAACTCAAAGGCGTTACTTTCAGTTCAAGCTTTTGCTCTATTTCATCCAATAAATCAAATCCGTCTTTTCCTTCACGGTCTAGCTTATTTATAAATACGATAATTGGCGTATTTCGCATACGGCACACGTTAACCAGCTTTTCTGTTTGAGGCTCCACCCCTTTAGCGACATCTATCACCACTATCACACTGTCAACCGCTGTAAGCGTACGATAGGTATCTTCTGCAAAATCTTGGTGACCGGGAGTATCTAAAATATTGATTTTAATATCTTTATAAGTAAAGCCCATCACAGATGTGGCTACAGAAATACCACGCTGACGTTCAATCTCCATCCAGTCGGAAGTAGCAGATTTTACAATCTTATTGGATTTCACTGCCCCGGCTTCTTGAATTGCACCTCCAAACAACAGTAGCTTTTCCGTTAAAGTCGTCTTACCGGCATCAGGGTGGCTGATAATGGCAAAAGTCCTTCTGCGTTTAAGTTCGTCCTGAAAACTCATAAAAAAATTTTGGCAAAGATAAGGTGTAATTGACTTAACAGCTAAAATTTTTCTTATCTTATTAGTATTTAGTGTTTTGCCCTCTTTGCTTTCAATTTATGATTCACAATTGCCATTCCCTTCAAATGTTAAAAAAATTTAAGTTTGGCAGAATATCTAACTTGCAAATTATGAATTTGTTAAAGGCTTTGCCAATACAGATTTTCTCACTATTTTTGCAGCGATTTTTACATTAAAAGACAAAGCAACTTTAGCATATTATGAGTTATATATCTTTCGATAAAAAACAGTTAATAAATCTTGAATTTTCATTGGCACGGGAGCTATTACGCGCTAACAGATCGGGTGCTTATGCCAGCACTACCATAACCGGCTGTAATACAAGAAAGTACCACGGGCTGCTTGTAACCCCTCAGCCTTGGCTTGACCACAATAATCATATTCTGCTTTCTGCAATTGATGAAACCATTATTCAGCATAACGAAGAATTTAATTTCGGTGTGCGTACCTATCCAAATGGTGTTTATAATCCCAAGGGACATAAATATTTACGCTCTTTTGTTGGTGAACCAATACCGAAAATCACATATCGTGTTGGAGGAGTGATTTTGAGTAAGGAAATGATTTTCGCGGAAAACGAAGCTCGAATTTTGATTAAATACACGCTTGAAGACGCACATTCGAAAACAATTTTACGCCTCAAGCCATTTTTGGCTTTTCGAAATGTACATCAGCTGACACAAGCAAATATTCATGCCAACAACAAATACGAAAATTGCCCCAATGGTGTATCCTGGCAGATGTATCCCGGTTATTCCAGATTATATATGCAGATAAGCAAGAAAGCGGAATACACCCATATACCCGATTGGTACTATAATATTGAATATATACGCGAACATAATATGCAGCTTCCTGCTACGGAAGACTTGTTCGTTCCCGGCTTTTTTGACATTGAACTAAAAAAAGGAGAAAGTATTATTGTGTCCGGAGCCACTGAGGAAGCGCTTCCGGAACAACTAAAAACGCTGTACGCGAATGCATTTAAGAAGCGTACTCCACGCAACAGCTTTGAAAACTGCCTGATTAACGCCGCCGAACAGTTTGTGATTAAGAGCAAAAATAAAGTAGAGATAAAAGCAGGCTTCCCATGGCTTGCATCATGGGCACGCGATACATTCATCTCATTGCCCGGCATTACATTAAGCCGCAATGATGAAAGCAATTTTAAAGCAGTTATTGACACCATGATAAACACCATGGACGGTCCATTATTCCCTAATATCAACTTTGATAATAGAACGAATTATGCCTCCGCCGATGCGCCGCTTTGGTTTTTCTGGACGTTGCAACAATATGCCCAAAGTCGTGGTAAACATGCCGAGCTATGGAAAAAGTACAAGCAGCCTCTACAGCAAATCCTTAATGGATATCGTGAAGGCACTACTTTTAACATACGCATGCTTGACAATGGATTGATTACGGCAGGTGGTCCGGGAATGGCATTGACTTGGATGGATGTATTTGTAAACGGAAAACCGGTAACACCGCGTTCAGGTCTTGCCGTAGAAATAAATGCACTCTGGTATAATGCAGTGAATTTTGCTTTGGAACTAGCCGAAAAGGCAAAAGATAAAGCGTTTATCACTGAATGGAAAGAATGGCCCGAAAAGATTAAAGCAGCTTTCATTGATGAATTTTGGAGCGAAGAAAAGAAATACTTGGCCGACTTCATTTATGAAGGAAAGAAAGACTGGACTGTGCGTCCCAATATGATGATTGCCACTTCATTACCATATAGCATGCTGAGCGAGCAAATGCAAATTGAAGTGCTGCAACGCGTAAAATCCGAACTGCTTACAAGTAGAGGATTGCGATCGCTTACACCTACAGATCCAAACTACAAGGGTGTTTATAAAGGAAATCAGCTTGAACGAGCCAATGCGTACCATCAAGGGACTGTATTTCCTTGGTTACTTTCGCATTTTGCTGAAGCATGGCTGAGGATTTACGGCAAATCCGGCTTGCGTTTAATTGAAGAATTATATACAAACTATGAACCGGCACTTTTTGAAGGCGGTTTAGCAACTATTTCCGAAATATTTGACGGCGACCCGCCACACGAATCACGTGGAGCCATATCGCAAGCATGGAGTGTGGCTGCACTTATTAAAATGAAAGAGCTGATTGATGAATATAAAAATAAATAAAAATATATGAAAGCACTGATGTTCGGTTGGGAATTCCCACCACATATCACCGGAGGATTGGGTACTGCCAGTTTTGGCCTTACTAAAGGCTTGGCAAAACATGGAGTCGAAATCTTATTTGTGGTGCCCAAAGCCTATGGTGATGAAAATCAGGAAGCCGTTCGACTGTTAAATGCCAGTGAAGTAACAATTGATATAGACAAAGCGGAAAATCGCGAATACTGGGAGCGTGTGCAATATATGGAGATAGGCTCAAACATTATCCCATATGTAGGACCCGAACAGTTTGAAGAGATGCATAGTAAGTCAAGAAAAGTAACTGATACGTTTTCAGGACCTGTCTTTTCTCCAAAATATGAGTTCTCCGGAAAATACGGCAGCAACCTTATGGAAGAAGTAGCTCGCTATGCACTTGTAGGCTCTGCATTGGCCACTCAGCACGACTTTGATGTAATTCATGCACATGACTGGCTCACATATTCTGCCGGCATCTCGGCTAAAGAAACAACAGGAAAACCTCTTGTGGTACATATGCATGCCACTGAGTTTGACCGAAGTGGCGAAAACATCAATTCCGAAGTATATGCCTTGGAACGCCGTGGAATGGAAATGGCAGACAGGGTAATTACCGTGAGTAACCTGACACGAAAAATAGTTATCGAGAAGTACGGGATTGACCCAAATAAAGTGGTGACCGTACATAATGCCGTTGAACCTGTAGATAAATCTGATTTGGTATTGCCCGAGAAACAAGTAAAAGAAAAAGTAGTTACATTTTTGGGGCGTATCACCTATCAAAAAGGACCTGAATATTTTGTGGAAGCCGCACATAAAATTCTTCAAAAAGATGAAAATGTGCGTTTTGTAATGGCAGGCTCCGGTGACTTACTAAATAAAATGGTAAAGCGTGTATCAAAACTGCGTATCGGACATAAGTTTCACTTTACCGGCTTCCTCAAAGGTGATGATGTGGATAAGATGTTTGCCATGAGTGATGTATTCGTGATGCCATCTATATCCGAGCCATTCGGGATTGTACCCCTCGAAGCAATGCGCTCGAATGTACCTGTTGTCATTTCAAAACAATCAGGTGTTGCCGAAGTACTTAAACATGCCATTAAAGTTGACTTTTGGGATGTTGACGGACTTGCAGACGCCATTTACGGATTGTGCCACTATAATGCCCTATCCGAAATTTTCATCAAACACGGAAAAGAAGAAGTTGACAACCTGAAATGGGAACATGCCGCACTTCATGTAAAAAAAGTATACGAATCTGTGATTTATTAACGATAAAAATCCTATTGGAAACAATAAATACCACTTATGAGATCAATAAATTTGTATTTTCAAGTTCATCAGCCGTTCAGGCTAAGAACATATCGTTTTTTCGATATCGGAAAAAACCAATATTACTTTGACGAATATTACAATCGTACCATAATGCATCGGGTAGCCGAAAAAAGCTACCTCCCCATGAATGAACTGCTCATGGAGCTCATCAAAGAATATGGCGCACAGTTTAAATTAAACCTTTCGTTTAGCGGTATCGTACTCGAGCAAATGGAGCTATATGCCCCGGAAGTGTTAAAAAGCTTTCAAAAATTAATTGCAACGGGTCAAGTAGAAGTGCTTGGTGAAACATATGCTCACTCGCTCAGCTCCCTGACAAGTGAAAAAGAATTTGAAAAACAGGTAAAAGAACATACTAAAAAGATACAGCAGCTGTTTGGGATTACTCCAACAAGTTTTCGAAATACCGAATTAATCTATTCAGACGAAATTGGTGCCAAAGTTGCAGATATGGGCTTTAATGTCATGCTCACAGAAGGTGCTAAGCACGTGTTAGGCTGGAAAAGTCCAAACTATATTTATGCCAATGCCATACAGCCCAAGCTGAAAGTGTTGTTGCGTAACTTCCGCCTGAGCGATGATATTTCATTCCGCTTTTCTCAGCAAAGCTGGTCGGAATGGCCTCTGACAACCGATAAATTTTCCGAATGGCTGAATGAGATTGATCCAAAAGAAGAAGTGGTAAACCTGTTCATGGATTATGAAACTTTTGGGGAACGCCAATGGAGTAACAGCGGCATCTTTGAGTTCATGAAAGCACTTCCGCATGCTGTATTTAGCAAAACAGACTTCAAATTTGCCACAGCAAACGAACTGGCGAAACAGCTGCAACCCGTTTCGGCTATACATGCCCCCTATCCTATTTCATGGGCTGATGAAGAGCGCGACATTACCGCATGGACCGGAAACAATATGCAGGATGAAGCACTCGAGCGACTTTATGAATTGGCTGAAAAAATGCATGACATAAAGGATGAAGACTTAATCCGAGATTGGAACTACCTGCAGTCATCCAATCACTTTTATTATATGTGTACCAAATGGTTCTCCGATGGAGGAATGCATTCACACTTTAACCATTACCCCTCACCTTATGAGGCATATATTAATTATATGAATGTATTGGCCGACTTTTCGATTCGTGTGAATGACTATCAGCACGGATTACGTGAAATTTCTGAAGAGCTGATCGAAAAAGGGAAAAAGATTGGAAAAGATATCGGCAAGGCAGTACAAGACGGGATTAAAAAGGGTGAAAAGAAAATCCAACCTGTTTTTGACGACCTCAAAAACATGTCAAACACAAATATCAAAAAGCTCGTAAAAGAGTTTGAGGCTGAAGACTTAATGATTGCATTAAAAGATGCAGGCGAAGAGCTGAGGGATAAAGTAATCCCCAACTTGAGCAAAAAAACGCTGAAAGCCGTTGAAGAAGCCGGTGCCAAAGCCGAAAAAGTTACAAAGCAACAAGTGAAGAAAGTCCGAAAAGCATTTGAAGAAAAAATGCATCAGCTTTTTGGATGATAGCTATTCAATTATTTTGCTCTGTTTATGAATCATACGTCATACTCCCGCAAAAGGGAGTAGAAGTTTATTATTTATCCGAAAAATTTTATAAAAAAGAATACTAGTTAAATCATGAGAAAACCATCGTATCTATTTGAAGTAAGTTGGGAAGTAAGTAATATGGTAGGAGGAATCTATACCGTACTTTCCAGTAAAGCAAACACCATGCGCGAAATCTGGGGAGAAAATTATATTACCATTGGTCCGGATGTATGGATGGAAACCAGGGACAATCCCTATTTTATTGAAGATGTTAAACTATTTGGGCAGTGGAAGCAAAAGCTGGCCGATCAAGGTTTAAAAGTTAGAATTGGTCGCTGGAATATTCCGGCAAGCCCTATCGCCATATTAATTGACTTTACCCCGCTGCTAAGTGAAAAAGACAGTGTTTTTGCCTCATTATGGGAAACCTACAAGCTCGATTCCATTCACGGTGGATGGAACTATGTCGAGCCTGCAATGTTTGGTTATGCATCAGGTAAAGTAATCGAAAGCTTTTATAAGTTTTTCTTAACAGGATACGATAATGTATTGGCACACTACCATGAATGGATGACAGGGACAGGTATACTGTATCTCAAACAACATTGCACTCAAATTGCAACTGCATTTACTACACACGCTACCTTTATGGGTAGATCGATTGCAGGAAACAATCTGCCTTTATACCAAGAAATGGAAAGCTATAACCCAAATGTGATGGCAAACCGTTTCAATATTACCGCACAGCATTCGCTTGAAAGCTTAGCCGCACAATCAGCCGATGCATTTACTACCGTAAGTGATATTACAGCCAAAGAATGTACACATTTCCTAAACAGAACGCCGGATGTAATTACAAACAACGGATTTGATAAAAGCATAGCCGAACATACTGCCAACAGCAATAAAAAGAGAAAAGAAGCACGCAGTAAAATATTGGAAGTTGCATCAAAGTTAAGTGGCACCAAGCTTGATGACAACAGTCTGTTGCTCTTAAACAGTGGTAGATATGAGTTCAAAAACAAAGGTATTGATGTGTTTATCGATGCCTTGGCAGAATTAAACAAAAGCGCTGACTTAAAGAAAAATATCCTAGCCGTTATTGCTGTACCGGCAAATAGCAGCGGACCCAATTTGAACCTGAAGCAATGCCTTGCCACAGAAGATTGTGAAGCAGTACATGCGGACAATATAGCAAGTCATCATCTGCATGATGCAGAACACGATCCAATTTTAAACAGACTGAAAGAAAAAGGTCTTACAAATAAAAAAGAAGACAAGGTAAAAGTACTTTTCGTTCCGGTTTATTTGAAAGGTAAAGACGGTATATTTAATATTACCTATTACGATTTCCTCGCCGGATTCGATTTGACGGTATTCCCCTCATACTATGAGCCATGGGGTTACACTCCCCTTGAAAGTATTGCGTTTGGAATACCCACCATTACTTCCGAGCTGGCCGGTTTCGGGATGTGGGTGCGTGCTCTTAACAAACAATCTAATGCTGTAACAGTAATTGACAGACTGAACAAATCAGAAGAAGAAATTAGCGCATCAATTGCAAGCAGTATATTGTCATTTTCAAAATTGACAAAAGATAAAGCAAGCAAATGCTCTAAAGAAGCCTTCGAAATTGCGGAACAAGCTTATTGGGATGACCTGATTATCAATTATAAGAAAGCATGGGATATTGCACTTGAAAAACTCGAAAAGCGTGAGCAGGTTTATGAAGCTCAGAAATTCACAAGTACTTTACGCCCTATAGCTCTTGAAAAACAAGACGAGCCCAACTGGAAAAAGGTATTATTCCAGCCTGTATATACCCGCGAGCTGACAAAGTTGGACGAAATGGCTCAAAATTTATGGTGGTCATGGAATATGGATGCAGTTTCACTATTCAAATCCATCGATCCCGAGGCATGGCAGCTGCATGAGCAAAATCCAATCGCCATGATGGAAGAGCTTTCTTCGCAGCAAATGGATAAGTTGGAAAACGATAAGGAGTTTATTGGACGACTGAATGCAGTATATGACCGCTTTAAGAAATATATGGCTGAAGAGCCAAAAGCCAAAGAGGTTATTGCCTATTTCAGCATGGAGTATGGACTGCATAAAAGCTTAAAAATCTATTCGGGCGGACTTGGCGTACTTGCCGGCGACTATATGAAAGAAGCCAGTGACTCCAATGCCAATATGATTGGACTTGGTCTTTTATATCGCTACGGTTACTTCCAGCAAAATATTTCATTATTGGGCGACCAAATGGCACAATATATTCCGCAGAAGTTTACACATCTCCCACTGGAACCCGTCCGAGATGCCAAGGATAACTGGATCACCATCAAAGTGGCGTTCCCCGGAAGGGCAGTAACAGCAAAAGCATGGAAGGTGAAAGTGGGACGTATACCCCTTTATTTGCTTGATACGGATATCGAAGAAAATACGCAAGAAGACAGAGGCATTACCTCACAGCTATATGGTGGCGACAGCGAGATGCGCTTCAAACAAGAAATGATATTGGGTATTGGAGGAATCAGATTGCTTAAAAAGCTGAATATCGATCCCACCATTTATCATAGCAACGAAGGACATTCTGCCTTTAGCGGATTGGAACGCCTGCGTGTTTTAATCAGCAAAAAGCAACTTAGCTTTGCCACTGCAAAAGAAATTGTACGCGGCTCTACCCTATTTACAACACATACGCCTGTCCCCGCAGGTCACGACGTATTCGAAGAGCATATTCTAAGAACCTATATGCCACATTATCCCGAACGACTAAACATCAGCTGGAACGAATTTGTGAATATGGGTAAATTCAAGCCGAATGACCCCAACGAAAAGTTCTCAATGAGTGTTTTGGCTACCAACCTAAGCCAAGAGGTGAATGGTGTAAGTCAAATACATGGTCGTATCTCACGCGAGATGTTCCAAGGAATGTATCCGGGTTATTTCGTAAATGAATTGCATATCAGCCATGTTACGAACGGAGTGCATTATTTCACTTGGACTGACAAGCTGTTCCAAGATGCATATAAGAAGTTTTTCCCGGAAAACTTTGAATGGGATCAGTCAAATCCAAGCCATTGGGAAACCATACGAAATGTTGACTCGGCCGAAATCTGGTCAATCCGTAAACAGCTCAAAGAAAAGTTAATTTCACATCTGAAATACAGAATCAAGAAAGACTTGACCAATCGTCAGGAAAGCCCTAAACTGATTGTCAAAACAATTGAAGCCCTTGATGAAAATGCATTGGTAATCGGTTTTGCAAGACGTTTTGCAACCTATAAGCGCGCACATCTCTTATTTACCAATATCGACCGTTTACGTGAATTGGTAAATCATCCCGAGCGTAAGGTGATTTTCCTGTTTGCAGGTAAAGCGCATCCAAATGATAAGGCAGGTCAAGATTTAATTAAGCGTATTATTGATATTTCAAAGCTGCCTGAGTTTATTGGCAAAATCATCTTCATCGAAAACTATGATATGGAGCTTGGCCAACGCCTGACAAGCAGCTGCGATATTTGGCTCAATAACCCTACCCGTCCGCTTGAAGCTTCCGGAACAAGTGGTGAAAAAGCTGTTTTAAACGGCGTACTGAACTTCTCCGTACTCGACGGCTGGTGGGCAGAAGGTTATAAACCGAACGCAGGATGGGCAATCGAAGAACAAAGAAGGTATGAAAACCAACGATTCCAAGATGAATTGGATGCTGAAACAATTTACAGCTTATTGGAAAATGAAATCATACCTGCTTTCTACGACAGAAATAATCAAGGTGTGCCGGAAAGATGGGTAGGCTATATCAAAAATAACCTCGCCGAAATTGCACCCCACTTTACCATGAAACGTATGCTGGACGATTATTTTGATAAGTTTTACAACAAATTGATTAAACGTTCCATCGCACTTCATTCCAATGATTATGAAAATGCCAAAAACATGACCGCATGGAAGCAAAAGATTGAAGCAGCATGGGATCATATCGAAGTGGCATCCATAAAAGTGCCGGACCCGACCGTTCGCCCGCTTAATTTTGGAGAAAATTTTGTCGCAGAGATTTCATTAAAAACTCCGGGCCTTGAAGTAGGTGATATCGGTATTGAATTGCTGTTTGGCAAAAAGGAGTTCGACCGCATCGATGAAATTGTTTTTGTTGAAAAGATGAGCATTGTTGGTTCAGATAATGGCTGTGTCCATTACCATATCAATGTGCCTGTATACAGAGCAGGTGTATATGATTATACCTTCCGAATTAGTCCGCAGAATAGCGAACTACCTCATCGTCAAGATTTCCCACTTGTAAAGTGGATCTAAAAATAAAACGGGCAGCAATTTGAAATCGCTGCCCGTTCTTTTTATATTCGTATTGAAGGTATTAAACCTTATCTGCCTTCTACTAGCCTTACTCCTCTTGAGTTAGTATTGAATTTGGGGCATTCCCTCCCGAAAATATCATGGGTATTGCTCAGTTACCCTCAAGTGAGCCTTGTACCAGATAGCAGGAACTCAGTCCTAATGACTTCATACAGATTCAGGGAGTTACCAACGCCCTTCGCTGATGTTTTTCCGTTTGAATCGGCACATGCAGAAACTTGTATCCTGCAGCAAATCGAACACTTCGAGCACTTCGAGAGCCTCAGTGCCCGATTTGTTTGACAGGGTTGTTTGCATAGACATGGAAAACAAAAGCGGACCGAAAAAATTCAGTCCGCTTTTGTGGTATCTCGTGCTGCTTTGCCCGTGCTAGCAGCTGTAAGTTCAATTACTTTTGAAGGTGAATCATTGAGCCATTCAGGCTTTGAGTGCGTGTTGTACCTTCAAATTGCAGTCTGTAGAAGTAAGTACCGCTGTTGACAAGCTTGTCGCCTTGGAGCTATACGCTGTATCGACCGGCTTCTTGTGCTTCTTCAACAAGTCGTACTACCTCCTGACCAAGTGCATTGTATACTAT
>CAZDWA010000032.1:0-23464 GCA_964509065.1 uncultured Lentimicrobiaceae bacterium | reverse complement strand
TCACAGCTCACGCCTGAAAATTTCTCAAAATTAAATTCATGAATTAAGCAGGTTATAAGTTATTGGGTAAAAACATATTGCAAAAGGTTTGCTCCCATACGCAAGGCCTTCAGCCGTGTTTCTTCAGTATCATTATGTACCGCTTGGTCTTCCCAGCCATTGCCAAGGTCACATTCGTAGGTATAATAGCACACCAGTCTACCTTCCCAAAACAACCCAAAACCTTGAGCCGGCTTTCCATCGTGTTCGTGAATCTTTGGCAAGCCATTCGGAAAGTAAAAGTGTTGATTATAAATTTCATGCGTAGAAGGCAACTCAATAAACTCAAGTTCAGGAAAAACCTTTTTCATTTGAGGTCGGATGAAAGGGTCAAGCCCATAGTTGTCATCAATATGCAAAAATCCGCCACCAATCATATATTCCCTAAGATTTTGTGCTTCTTGTGCATCGAATAGAACATTTCCATGCCCCGTAAGATGAATAAATGGATAATTAAATAATTGCGGACTTCCCACTTCTACAGTAGCAATATCTTTACGAATATTGGTTCCCAATTGATGATTCGTAAAGGCTACCAAATTAGGAAGCGAAGTAGGATTGGCATACCAATCCCCGCCACCACGATATTTCAGTAAGGCAATTTGAACATCACTCTGAGCAAATAACGCCCCGGAAAGTATGATAATAAAAAGAAAAACACTTATTTTTTTCATTTGGTATTCAACTGATTTACAATATGTATTACTGAGCAAGCAAAAACACCGGCAGTTTCTGTACGCAAACGGGAATCACCCAAACTCACGCTTTGAAATCCATTTTCGAGTGCCAAAGATACTTCTTCTTTGCTAAAATCCCCTTCAGGTCCAATAAGTACCACCACATCCGAAGCAGTTTGCAAGCTATTTGAAAGCGTTGGACCGGGTTTTTCATCGATATAAGCAATAAATCGCTGTCCACTGAACTCCCTTATAATGAATTCATTAAATGATAATAATGGATTAATAACAGGCAAAAAAGTATTTTTCGATTGTTTGAGTGCCGAAATTGCCACTTTTTCCAATCTATCCATTCGCAAATTTCTTCGTTCAGAATGGAAAGAAGAAAACAAGCTTATTTCATGAACCCCTAATTCCACTACCTTTTCAATAAACCACTCCAAACGATCCATGTTTTTTGTAGGAGCTATTGCCAAATGAATATAAGCCGGTTTAACAGTATTGACTTCAAGCAGTTCTCCCACTTCAAGCATTGCTTTTTTTGGCTGCGCATCTATCAAAACCGCATGATATAGATTACCCTTGCCGTCGGTAATCCTTAAATCCGTTCCGGATTTCATACGCAAAACCCGTACTAAATGAGCAGATTCCTCTTCCGATAAGGCGTGATAACCGGGCGAAGCATCTGCCAAAAAGCTAAAATGCATAATTTAATTTTTTACAAAATAAAGCAAAAAATCAAAACTAAAGTTTTACAAGTAGTTTGTCGTGATTGAGTTTATTTAAAAATCAACTTTTCGGAATCACTATCTACCACTACAGCTTCCCCTTTTTCTACTGTGCCGGCAAGGATTTGTTTCGACAACTCATTCAACAATAAGCGTTGTAAAGCACGTTTCACAGGCCTTGCACCATACTGCGGATCAAATCCTGCTTCGGCAATTAATTCTAAAGCCTTTTGTGTAATCGTAATCGTATATCCATTATCGGCAAGCATTTCTTGAATTTGCGCAAATTGTAGGCGAACAACCTCCAATATTTGTTGTTTATCCAAAGGATGAAACATGATAATATCATCGATTCTATTAAGAAATTCAGGCTGCAGCTGCTTTCTCAGTAACTGAAACACCTGATTTCGTGTTTCCTCGAACAATGCATTATTGTTATCTTGAGTTTGAAGCTTACCCAATGATTCTTGTATCAACATGGAGCCAATATTGGAAGTCATTATTACAATGGTATTTTTAAAATCTACCGTCCTCCCCTTATTGTCCGTAAGTCGTCCGTCATCAAGCAGTTGCAACAATATATTAAATACATCGGGATGTGCCTTTTCAATTTCATCCAATAGTACAACTGCATAAGGCTTCCTACGGATAGCTTCTGTCAACTGACCGCTTTCATCGTATCCCACATATCCCGGAGGGGCTCCAATAAGGCGAGATACGCTATGGCGTTCTTGATATTCCGACATATCAATACGTACCATTGCTTGTTCGTCGTCAAACAAAAACTCGGCTAGTGCTTTGGCAAGTTCTGTTTTACCTACGCCGGTGGTGCCAAGAAAAATAAAAGAACCCACCGGACGTTTTACATCTTGCAGCCCTGCCCTGCTACGCCGTATGGCATCAGCAACCGCTGTGATGGCATCGTCCTGACCTATTACCCTTTCATGTAGATGTTCTTCCAGTTTTAGCAATCGATCTCGTTCACTTTGAAGCATTTTACTCACCGGAATTCCGGTCCATCTGGCTACGATATCTGCAATTTCCTCTGCCCCAACTTCTTCATTAATCATTGGCTTATCTGCCTGTAAAGCTTCTAACTTGGCCTTGGAAGCTTCAATATTTTGTTCGGCAGAACGTATCCTACCATAACGTAATTCGGCAACCCTGCCAAAATCACCTTCACGCTCCGCTTGTTCGGCTTCCAACTTAAAAGCTTCAATCTGCTTTTTTTCTTCTTGGATATCTTCAACAATTGATTTCTCAGCTTGCCATTGAGCTCGCAATTCGTTCCTTTCTTCGTTGAGCTCACTTAATTCCTTACTGATGTGATTCAGCTTTTCGTGATCATCTTCCCGTCTAATTGCCTCACGCTCAATTTCAAGCTGTCTTATTCTACGCTCGATTGTTTCAAGCTCTTCCGGCAATGAGTTGATTTGTAGACGCAAACGGGATGCAGCCTCATCAATCAAATCAATTGCTTTGTCAGGAAGGAATCGATCCGAAATATAACGTTGTGAAAGCTCAACAGCTGAAACAATGGCCTCATCGAGTATACGCACCTGATGATGGCTTTCATAACGCTCTTTGAGCCCACGTAAAATAGATATGGAATCGGCAGTATTTGGTTCATCCACCATGACAATTTGAAATCGACGTTCTAAAGCCTTATCTTTTTCAAAATACTTTTGATATTCCTTTAATGTGGTTGCACCAATGGCACGCAGCTCGCCCCTTGCCAATGCCGGTTTGAGAATATTGGCTGCATCCATTGCCCCTTCACCTTTTCCGGCTCCTACCAATGTATGTATTTCATCAATGAACAATATGATTTCGCCATCTGCCGAGATCACTTCATTAATGACATTCTTCAGCCTTTCTTCAAACTCTCCTTTATACATGGCGCCGGCAACAAGCAAACCCATATCTAATGAGTATACCGTTTTACTTTTTAGGTTTTCAGGTACATCTCCATTGATAATTCGATGTGCAAGACCTTCGGCAATAGCAGTTTTTCCAACACCCGGCTCTCCAATTAGAATGGGATTATTTTTGGTTCTGCGTGACAAAATCTGCAGCACCCTTCTCGTTTCCTCATCTCGGCCGATGACCGGGTCAAGTTTTCCGCTTTTAGCAGCCTCATTCAAGTTTCGTGCATAACGATTTAATGCATCGAAACTTTGTTCGGCTAGCTGACTGTTTACACTACTTCCTTTTCGAAGTTCCAGAAGTACGTCTACCAAGGCTTTTCGACTAATTCCTCCATCTTTTAACAATCGGGATGCAGTACTGTTTACGTCAAATATTGCAAGAAATAAAATATCAAGTGCTACATAAGAATCATTAAATTCTTTAATTAATTCCGTACTTTTTTTTAAGGTATTAAGTGATTCTTGCGTAAAATATTGCTCACCACCACTTACTTTGGGCATGGACTGAAAGTGCCGCTCCAAAGCTTGGTCCAGCATTGCTTGATTCATTCCCAATTTTTGAATAATATTGGGTACGAGATGGGCATCAAGCTGTAACAATGCCTTTAACAAATGCGTATTCTCAATAGCCTGATGGCTCTTGGAAGCAGCAATTTCTTTTGCAAGTTCAATAACTTGTTGTGACTTATGTGTAAATTGATTCAAATTCATTTTATTCGCTTTTATAATAAGGAATCAAAAAGTTCACCAATCACAAAAAGCGTCATTATGGCATGCTAAATTAGGCGAAAACTGCCATAACGTCATCCGAATCATTCGATCAAAATACACTTAAATCCAGTGATATCAGGAAGGTTAAAGAGCTAACATACAGCCTTATATAAACAAAAAAAGACGCTTGAAATGAAGCGTCTTTTTTGTTTAGCACACAATTTTCTTATAAAGCATGTTCCGGAATTTCGCCGGTCAAGCTTTTGAAAAATTCAACAATTTTTGAGATTTGCTGTTCATTCAATTCTCTTCCTAATTGCGTATAAGCCATTATTCGCACTGCTTCTTCAAGGCTTTCAACACTTCCATCGTGGAAATATGGTGCTGTTTTTTCAATATTTCTCAAGGAAGGTGATTTAAACATATTGGCATCGGCATCTTCTCCGGTAACTTCTTGCATACCTAAATCTTGTAAATCAGAGCCGGTATAATCCCAATAAGGCCCGTGTACCAAGCCAAAGCGTTGCATCATAGTACCACCGAGTCCGGGTCCGATATGGCAAGCAATACATCCCGTTTCCATAAATAGTGCCAAGCCTTCTTTTTGGTCGTCTGTCAATTCATGAATTGCCCCGTCCAAAAATGCATCAAAAGCCGAAGGAGTTGCCAAAGTAGATTCAAATTCGGCAATTGCCAGTGCAAAGTTGTCAAATGTAATAGGCTCATTTTCAGCGGGGAACGCTTCTTGAAACAGCGATAAATACTCTTCAGATTCCTGCAATATTCGCTCCACATCTTCAGGTCCTTGTAATCCCATTTCGATTGGATTCAGCACAGGTCCTTTAGCTTGATCGGCTAAATCCGGTGAGCGTCCATCCCAAAACTGCGTAGTATGAAAATACGCATTAAAGGTTGTCGGGCTGTTCCGTGTTCCCAAAGTGCCGTCATGACCGGGTGAGGTGGGTAGATTATCAACCCCATAGGCAGCGATGGGATGGCAAGTATTACAACTCATTTGCCCATTTGCGGAAAGTGCTTCCTCGTAATACAACTTCTTTCCTAACAGTGCCATTGGAGTGGTAGGGTCTTTTGGCTCAGGTAATGTTTGAAAATAATTTCTGGCAGAAGACAGCAACTTCTGATCAGCTTCACTAAGCTGGCTCGTTTCCTTAGGTGCTTGTCTACCACAAGCCAAAGAAAATACCGCCAATAAAACTGTAAAAAATGATAAGCGTTTCATCATAACAGTGTGTTATTTATTAAATAAATGATATATTTCCTTTTGCAAAGTAACGAATTATTAACGAAGTGTTCAATTTGATTATTTTTGTTACAGAATTTATTAGATTCCTGCCATGATTAAAATTTTGACTGTAGAACAAATACGTGAAGCCGATGCGTATACTATTAAATATGAGCCTATTGCATCAATAGATTTAATGGAAAGGGCAGCCACTGCCATCTTTCAAAGAATGTTGCCCAAATTAAAAGAAGCTCAACATATCCACATCTTTGCAGGCATGGGAAATAATGGAGGCGATGGACTTGTGCTTGCACGCTTATTTCATTTGCAAGCATATCACGTAAAAACCTATGTACTTAAAACCGCTCCTAAAGGGAGTGCAGACTTTGAAGTAAATTTAGAGCGCCTCAAAAACAAGACAAATGAAGTTTTTGAGATAAGTTCTTCAAATGATTTCCCTGAAATCCAAGCAGATACCCTAGTAATTGATGCACTTTTCGGCTCCGGCTTAAACAGAGAATGTACAGATTTAGCTGCAGACTTAATCCGACATATCAATCAGTCAGAGGCAGTCAGCATTTCTATTGATATACCCTCAGGATTATTTGCCGATAAACCATTACCCTCAAAAAATGCTGCAGTTATTCAAGCTGATTACACGTATACGTTTCAATGGCCAAAATTAGCATTACTTCTTCCTGAAAATGAATTTTATGTGGGGCAATGGGAAATTGTTCCTATCGGCTTACATCCTGATTATGAGCAATCTGCAAAAGTAAATCACTATTTAACGGAGCCGGCAGATATTCGAGGATTATTAAAGGGTCGCAATCGATTTTCGCATAAAGGCAATTACGGACATGCGCTATTAATTGCCGGCTCTCATGATAAGCCGGGTGCTGCAATCTTGGCTGCACAAGCTTGTTTACGATCCGGTGCCGGACTGTTGCATGTACATCTCCCTAAAAAGGCTGTACTGCCCATGCAATGCAAGTTTCCGGAAGCAATGATTTCAATTGATGAGGATGAAGATTACTTCAGCAGCTTACCAAAATTGCAAGCATATAACGCCATTGCCATTGGTTCGGGCTTAGGAACCGAGCAATCAACTGCCAATGCATTAAAGCTGTTAATACAAGAGGCGACAGTACCCCTTATATTGGATGCCGATGCCTTAAACATCCTGTCAGAAAATAAAACCTGGCTGGCATTTTTACCAAAAAACAGTATTTTAAGTCCTCATCCGGGCGAATTTGCCCGTATAGTAGGCAGTTGGTCAAATAGTTTTGAAAAACTTGAGCTACAAGCTTCCTTATCATTGAAGCATCAGATTTATATCATTTTAAAAGGTGCATTTACCAGCATTTCAGCTCCTGACGGAACAATTTGGTTTAATCCTACGGGCAATCCGGGCATGGCAAGTGCAGGAAGCGGGGATGTGCTAAGCGGGATATTATTAGGCTTGCTCGCCAGAGGATATAAACCGCTTGAAGTTTGCCTGATAGGCGTTTATATTCACGGTTTGGCAGCTGATATTGCTGCAAAGGAATTAGGTTTGGAAAGCATGATAGCTTCAGATATCATTGCCAAATTGCCAAATGCTTTTAGCAACTGCTACGGATAAATTATATTCGTATGATATCGCTTATTTTTCGATGTCAGATAGTCTATCGATACGGGTAACAGCACGTACGCCATCTACTTTTTGGAGCAAGGCAATGGCATCATTGAGATTTTTAATGTTGCGTACATAAACTGTCATGAAAACCGTTACAACACCATTACTGCTTTCGAGCTGCAAATTTCGGATATTCAAATCCAGATTGACAGAAACAACATTAGTGATTTTATGCATAAAGCCCACTGAATCATAGCCTTGAATACGCAAGCCTGCCAAAAATACAATATCTTCTTTTTGTTTCCATTTTGCTTTTACAATATGATTCCCATATTGTGACATCAATTGAACAGCTTTGCTACAGTTTACACGATGAATCTGCATTGGCTCACCCGGAAAACTCAAAGCAACTACATCATCACCGTGAATGGGATTGCAGCAATTTGACACAATATACTCTAAATCAAGTACATCTTCTCGAACAACATCTGCTCCCAAGCTTTGATCTACTGCTTTGGCAGCAGCATCTAAACCCTGATGTTCATCACTGATTTTTGATCTGAAAAATGGGTTAGAGAAGAATTTCAAAAAGCCACTGCCGCCGGATTTTTCTTTAAATACTTGTCTCACCCGCTGGAAATTAATACGATCTATTGCAACATAATAATACAAATCGACCAAGCCGCTGAGCTTTTCTAATTCAATAAGGCGGTTATAATTTGCTTTTGAGCCTTCAATATTTAGCTGTTTAAAGTAGTTTTTCAGCTTTTCTTCACCCTTTTCTCTATATCTTTTGCGATATTCTTTGATTGCTTCTCTAAGGCGTGATTTAGCACGTGCAGTTTTCACAAAATCAAACCACTCCTCTTTAGGGACTTGCACTTTTGAAGAAATAATCTTCACTTGATCGCCGGAATGCAACACATGGTTCAGCTCGACCAACTTATGATTTACATTGGCGCCAATGCACTGCTCACCCAGCTTGGTGTGAATATAAAATGCGAAATCGAGGGCAGTGGCGCCTTTAGGCAGGGTTATCATATCCCCTTTGGGTGTAAATACATGTATTTCATCAGTAAACAAACTGAGTCTGAAGTCATTGACAAATTCTACTGCTGTAGCCTCATGAGTAGAAAGCACCTCTTGCACCTTGGTCAACCATTCTTCCAAGCCACTTTCAGAGCCGGCGCTACTCTTATATTTCCAATAGGCGGCATAGCCTTTTTCAGCAATTTCATCCATTCGAGTAGAACGAATTTGAACATCCACCCATCTTCCACGGTGGCTCATAACCGTGGTATGGAGCGATTCATAGCCGTTTGCCTTCGGCAAGGATATCCAATCGCGCAGGCGGGTGTTATTAGGTCGATAAAGACCGGTAATAACAGCATAAATACGCCAGCATTCGGAAGTCTCAATTTCGATGGGGCAATCTATCACAAACCGAAGCGCATAGGTATCATACACATCGGCAAATGGAATTTCTTCCGCCTTCATCTTTTCCCATATAGAAGAGATATTTTTTTCTACTGTAC
Source organism: uncultured Lentimicrobiaceae bacterium (assembly GCA_964509065.1). GTDB lineage: Bacteria > Bacteroidota > Bacteroidia > Bacteroidales > F082 > JALNZU01. Next base: position 14,985 of record CAZDWA010000032.1, on the reverse strand, counting down.
TGATTTGCACATCCAGCTTTTGCTTTTCCAGCTCTTTTTTGATGGGTACCAAAAAATCTTCTATCAACGTATTGCGCCGCCCCCTGCTTTCTTCCAAGTTTTTTTGAATGGTGGAATATATCGAAGGCTCTATATATTTCAAAGCGAGGTCTTCCAATTCACTTTTTATGGCGTACAGCCCAAGGCGGTATGCAAGCGGAGCGTAAAAAAACAGTGTTTCGGATGCAATCTTCAGTTGTTTGTGCTGTGGCATTGCATCAAGAGTGCGCATATTATGCAGGCGATCAGCAAGTTTAATAAGTATCACCCGCACATCAAACGACAGGGTTAGAAGGATTTTACGATAGTTTTCAGCCTGCAAGCTTTTAACTTCCGAATCTTCAACCATGGATTCAATTTTGGTCAGCCCGTCAATGATTCGAGCAATATGCTCACCAAACATTGCAGAAATATCCTCAAGCTTATATTCGGTATCTTCAACCACATCATGCAGCAAGGCACAAATAATTGAAGTACGCCCCAGTCCAAGTTCTCCGGCTGCAATTGTTGCTACTTCAATAGGGTGATATATATATGGTTCACCGGATTTACGCCTCATATCTTTATGCGCATCAACGGCTAAACGAAATGCTTTTCGCACCATCCAACGGTCGGCTGTATCTTTACGAGTATGCCATACCTCTATCAGATTGCGGTATTGCCGCAATATTTCTGATCGTTCAGCAGGGCTATATGTATCTAAAACAGTCGACATATCTTTCGTTCTTGGCTGATTGCAAAGTTAACCAAAGCATTGGATTTTTTAGCAATAGTATTTCACAATATGTAAATTTATATTGATTATTTTTAGCCTGCTTTAATTCATGAATTTAATTTTGAGAGATTTTCAGGCGCGAGAAATATTAGAATTCACTATCGAAAAGGCGGTTATCGAATCGTTGTTCTTGCTCCATCTTTTTATCGTAGGCATTGCAATCAAATTCGATAGCAACATCCTCCTGTGGTCCTTCAAAATCTCCCAATGATATTCTCAACACAGGGTCATCGTATATTTTCTTCATATATAAAGCCCAAACAGGTAATGCAGTGTTTGCCCCTTGTCCCAAGGTAATGGATCTAAAATGTGTTGCGCGGTCTTCAGCTCCGGTCCACACTCCTGTTGTAAGATCGGGAGTTAAGCCCATAAACCATCCATCGCTTTGGTTTTGTGTTGTTCCGGTTTTTCCTGCAATCGGATTTCGCAATCCATATTTATAGCGAAGTCTTACTCCTGTTCCACTTTCCACCACTCCTTTCATGAGCTGTATCATTTTATATGCCGTAATTTCGTCCAAGGCTTCAGATTGTTCGGGTGAAAAGCGTTCGATAAGATTTCCATTCTTATCTTCGATACGTGTCACAAAATAAGGCTTGATATATACTCCTTTGTTTGCAAAGGTATTCATGGCGCCCACCATTTCATAAAGACTGATATCCGGGGTGCCCAAAGCAATTGCCGGCACCGGGTCAATTGGAGCGGTAACACCCATTTTTCTTGCCATTTGTATCACCGATTCGGGTGGAAATCGTTTAATTAAATAGGCTGAAATCCAGTTATTTGAGTTAGCCAGTGCCCATCTGAGGGTGACCTCCTCTCCTATTCTGGAATCACTGGAGTTTCGTGGTTCCCAAAAGCTGCCGTCAAACAGTTGCACACTATATTGAATATTCGGGACTTTATAACAAGGTGAAAGCTCCCCTTCTTGCATGGCAAGTGTATATAGAAATGGTTTAAATGTAGAGCCCACCTGACGGCGTGCCTGAGATACATGGTCATATTGAAAATGACGGTAATCTATTCCTCCAACATACGCACGTATTTGCCCACTTCGAACATCTACCGACATAAGGCTGCTTTGCAGGAAGAACTTATAGTAACGTATGGAGTCCATCGGACTTAACACAGTATCTATCGGGCCAGCCCAAGAGAAAACCCTCATCGGAACAGGCTCATTAAAGAAGTATTCAATGGAATCATTGGAGTAACCTTCACGTTTGAGCTGCCTATACCTATCGGAACGCCGCATGGCTTGGTCCATAATCTTATTCACCTCCTTAGTAATTTCCTCTGCCGGAAAATCAAAAGGAGCATGATCTTTTCCTTTCCAGTGTCTGAAAAATGCCGGCTGTAGTTCACCTCCAAGATGCTCTTTAACAGCCTCTTCTGCATATTGTTGCATTCGGCTGTTTATGGTAGTATAAATCCGTAGGCCATCCTTGTAAATATTATATGGCTCTCCATTTGCCTTTTGATGCGTATTAGCCCAATCACGCATAAAAGCGCGAAGGTATTCACGAAAATAGGTAGCCGAGCCGGAAGTATGATCCAATAATCCATAGCGCGACATATCTATTGGCATTTGAATTAAACTGTCATAAATTTCTTTTTCCAGAAATTTATTCTCCACCATCTTCTTCATTACCAGGTTTCGACGATTTTCGGAGCGTTCCGGATTGCGTACCGGACTAAACCATGTGGGAGCATTTACAACCCCTGCCAAGACGGCTGCTTCTTCTACCACAAGCTCGGCAGGCTCTTTACCGAAAAATGTCAATGCTGCTGATTTTATGCCAAACGCATGGCTGCCAAACTCAACAGTATTTAAATACATTGCCAGAATCTCTTCCTTGGAATAGTTTCGTTCCAACTTTGTTGCCGTAATCCATTCTTGAAACTTCCGGATGGCAAGTTTGGGAATGCTCAGATTCTCACCACGCGGAAATAAATTTTTGGCAAGTTGTTGCGTAATCGTACTTCCTCCGCCTTTCTTCTTTCCACTTATCAAGCCCCAAAATACGCGAAACAGGGCACGATTATCAATACCCGAATGTTCGATAAAACGGATATCTTCAATAGCTAAAAAGGCATTTATTAAATCAGGAGGCAAGTCACGATATTGAATATTAGAACGGTTTTCAACATAAAATGCTCCTAAAACCACTCCATCTGAGGAATAAATCTGGGAAGCTAAGTTCGTTTCCGGATTTTCTAAGTCTTCAAAACTCGGTATCTTGCCAAACATACCTTTGGCAATACCAAAAAACAACAAGCTAATTAATAGAACGGATGCCACAAAACTAGCCCAAAGAAATAAAATAATTTTCTTCACGGATACTGATTTATTCTTCCGACTCATTTACGATATTCCTAAATTAATTAATATGCAAGCTGTTCAATCCGAATGCCCACGGCATGTATCCCTTCAAGTGGTTCATCTCTCATAGCTTGCTCGAGCTCAAAATCATAGGTTCCGACAAGCGGGAATTTTATCACAGGATTAAGAACTATGCTATGATCACTGTAACGCCCACTTGATTTACCATACCATTTACCAAATGGATCCGCCAACACACATTCCAGTGTGTCATGGGTTATATTGCCATTTGGAAAACGTGTTTGCATAAAGACGTATAAATTACTGTAACGATAATCTTCTGCATTTCTTATATGTATCTTGAAACTATATATTTGCGCAGTATCTTTTACTTCCGCACGAAAGCCTACTTTGTCTTTCCCTTTCCAGCCATGTGGATCAAGCGATATAATTTCATCAAAGAGAACGCCATCTGAACATGCAGTTAGATTCAACGCAACAAAAGCAATCAAAAACAATCGCAGCAAATACAATATAGGACTTTTCAACTTTAGCAAACGACTCATGATTTCGATCTTCTATCTTTATGCTTTCTCCTTCTTGTAGATTTTGGCTTATCGAACCGTGTCACATCACCATCAAGTAAGTTTACGGGTGTATCTTCCACAGGCGAATCTTTAATAAATGCAAAATCCTCAAGCTTTTCAGGAATAACCCCTTTTGCATTTCCTTCTGCAATAGATTTCACCTGCTCTATCGGTATTGCCATCATTCTATTTCGGTCTTCGGCATATGCATACCACATCAATCCTTTAAATGCATCACTTTTTTGGAAGAATGCATCTCCTTTCTTTGTCCGCAACACTGTTCTTTCATCCGGAAAATGCTTTAAAGCATCCACATAGGTTTCATATTCGTAGTTCAAACAGCATTTTAGTTTACCACATAATCCTGCAAGCTTTTGAGGGTTTGGTGACAACTGCTGCACTTTTGTAACATTTGTTGACACGGAGCTATATTCTGCCATCCATGAGGCACAACAAAGTTCACGACCGCACGGACCTATCCCGCCAAGTTTTGCCGACTCCTGACGTACGCCAATCTGCCGCATCTCAATACGAATTCCAAAGGCTTCAGCCAGTTTTCGAATGAGTTCTCTAAAATCGACTCGTTCTTCAGCTGTATAGTAGAAAATAGCTTTTGTCCTATCTCCCTGAAATTCAACATCATTCAACTTCATATCAAGTTTCAGATCATAGATAATTTCCCTCGTTCTTTTTAACACTTCCGGCTCTGCTTCAATGGCGTTTACCCATTTTTCAATATCTGCTTGCTTGGCATGCCGGTAAACTTTACGCAACTCTTCCGGTTTCTGACGGACATGCTTACGTTGCATTTGCACCTCAACCAAAGGTCCAACCAAAGTTACAATTCCGATGTCATGCCCGGAAACAGCTTCTACTGCAACAATCTCTCCCTCTTGAAGCAGTAAATTTGAGTCGTAGGTGAAATAATCTTTATGATCGTTCTTAAAACGAACTTCAGCTATACGAATAGCATTTGCCTGTGGGCTTTCATAATCTTTAAGCCAGTTGGTAACATTTAATTTACAACAGCTTTGTTTAAAAGAATTTTCTTTTGAGTTATCTATATCAGGAGCAAATCTGCAACCTCTTGATAAATAAGTAGCAGATTGTTCTCCTTTGGTTTTATCGTTCATAATAGTTTAACATAGTGTTCAGGATACAAAAATAGTAAATATCACACGGTTGATGGTTTTTGTCTTAATAGTTTTGTAATCTTAAAGCTAAGATCCAAAAAAAGTATTTGTGCATTGGCATTTCGTTCGATTTGTCGAATAGCTTCTTCCGTTATTTCAACAAGTTGCATAATATTGTCGTGATGTACAAAAGGCGCAAAGTTTTCATTAAATGCCACCTCATCGGCAGAAAGCCTTATATAATCGTATAGAGCATGATTTTGCAATAAAGAATTCCGAAACAAATGCAAGGCATATGACAAGAAGGCTTTTTGTTTTTCCCTCCCGGTTGTGGAGATATTTGCCGAAAAATCAATTAATTCAGGCACATTTGATTTAAAGCATAAACGCATCCATTGCTGAAATTGCACAAAATTATGTTTTTCATCTTCCGCATTTTCATACAAACGTATTGCTTCGGGCAAACTCCCATCAGCCATCACCGCCGCATCACTAATATCAGCAACTCTTTGATTATATTTCTCTGCCAGTGCACTTTTCAATGATTCTGTATCAATACGCGGGATTTTTATTTGATAAGTCCTTGATTTAATGGTAGTAAGCACTTGCTCGGTCTCTTCTGAAAGAAGAATAAACACTGTATTTTCAGGAGGCTCTTCCAAAAGTTTCAATAGCTTATTTGCGGCAGTATTATGCAACTTTTCCACCATCCAAATTATAATTACCCTATAAATCCCTTCATAGGCTTTTAAACTCAAAATTCGAGTTATCTCCGTGGCATCACGTGCATAAATTACACCTTGTTTATTTTCGACCCCTAGGTAATCATACCAGTCATTTAATCTTAGATAGGCATTATGTTCCAACACAAAACTTCTCCATTCTTCTGCAAACAACCGAGATTCAGGGTCTTTTTTTATCTTTTTTGTGCTCGTTGTCGGATAAATAAAATGTATATCCGGATGTGTCAGGCGCGAAGCTTTCACACAAGACGGGCATCTCCCACAGCTGTCATTTTCTGTTTTGTCAGTACAGTTCAAGTATTGTGCATAAGCCAAAGCCAATGCAAGCTTACCTATTCCCGGCGGTCCCCAAAACATTTGAGCATGGCTGATTCTGCCATCTTTTACTGACTGAATGAGCTTTTGTGTGGCATCATATTGTCCTATAACATCAGAAAATTTCATGCTTTTGAATTAACTAAGGTTCAAAAGTAACGGTTTTATTCAGCTTTTAGTGGATTGTATAACAAAAAAAGCGGCATTTTGCCGCTTTTTAAATCGTTTCAAAATAATTTCTATCTGCCAACTCGTGCAAATTTAAAATCTATCTCCATAATATCTTCAAATAATTCATATGAGCCGTCCTCGTATACAAGTACCAAAGTTGGAACTTCAACTCCGTAATACGGATCCAAAATAGCTTTGAATTCAATATCTCCAAGCTTGGCATTTTCAACTGTATGAATAAGATCTAAATCCATTTGGCTATTTAAAAAACCAATATCATATTGACCGGTTTCTTCAAAGATTTCCATATGCTCATCAATGGCCTCAACATTTGCATAGCCATCAATTTTTAAAGGCTCAACAATAAATTGTCCTTTCAGCTTTTCAATACCTTCAAGATCTGAAGTATATGTTAGCTCCAGGTTATGTTTCGCCAGTGACTGATCTCCTTTTTTCATGCTTTGTTCAGTAACATAGTTTCTGCCACTACCTGTCAAAGTTAGTGATAGATTATATGGTGACATAGCTACAACCACACTAGCCGCAGTAGGAAGACCATGATCCCCTAAAGCAGCTGAATAATTAGCCGTCATTACACTGGAATTGTTAATTTCCATATTGGCATTGAATTTTGTAGGGACCACTTCTTCATAAGTTTCTGTCACCCAATCTTCAAGCCATTCATCATAATAGGTTTCCGTAACAAGTATCGTTTGAACATCTATATCCTTAGCTTCAATTTGAGCATCATTAATTTCGTCGGCAAGTGACTGCGTCCCGGAGGGAAATAGAAAAGTCATAGAATTTCCAGCGGCAGGCGTAAAATCAAACTCTTCAGTTTCGAAGTTAAACTCAAAAATACCGAACATAATGTCTTCATTTCCGGATTTAAACGTAGTAGAATTAGCTGCAAAAGTTTTCTTTATTTTAGTTAAAGAAATCTTTCCCGGCTTTTGCAAAAGATTATTCAATGTGTGTTGATTAAATTCAATATCCACATCTAATAAATCAGCAAGAAAACTTAAGGACTGAACTGCAGGGGTCATATAAACCTGCATTGCTTCTTGAGTTACTTGCTTCACTCCATTACGGACTTCAACCTTGGCATCATCGGCTTTGAAGTCATCTGGTTTATCCTTCTTGCACGAAAAAACTCCTATTGCAAGAAGAACAACAAACATAAATTTTAAAATATCTTTAAACTGCATAAGAATATGTTTTTGATGTTAAATAATTGGGTTAATTAGCTAAAATGGCATTAACTATCAATGGTATAAGTGATCGTAGAACAAATCTACATGTTTTTTTTGAATTGTCAAGTTTGTTTATATTAAATAACTGTTAAAACCTCTGTTTTTATTCACTTTGTTGTACTTTAGATGTTTAATTTGATAGAAAGGTTGCAAAGGCATGTATAATTTTCGCTTTTTTAGTTATATCCTTATAAGCCTTCTTATTACAATATCCTGTAAAAATAAGGAAGTTAGTGAACAAGCTGTATCACTGATAGCAGAAAATTCATTGCCATCTGTTATAGGTATTAATGAATTAAAGCCGGGCGATATTTTGGTGCGTCCAAACAGTAACCTCATACCCGGAACAGCCCTTGTACCAAAAGGTGAAGATCCCGGACATGCGGCCATTGTAACAAGCTATTACAAACATGAAGATATTGATAGCCTGCTAGCAAATGTGTATGTCGTTGAATCTATTGCTCGAAGTGTATCAATAGACTTTCAAATCCGTGAGATAAAAGCATATCAAAAAAGTAAAATATTGGCTTTTAATAATTTAAACTTCAGCAATAAATATGAAGGCAATCGATATCGTTTACGATTAAATCTCCCCCGGCACACAATTGACTCGATTATTGAATTTGCCCGTCAACAAAAAGGGAAAGCTTCATCTTGGCATGCAGCCAAAAGATTTGAAGACCATCCTTATATTACAAAGCTTGTTGATTCGGGAGAGCGAAAAGATTGGGCTGATAACAATCAATGGTATTGTTCGCTTTTGATATGGCAAGTAGTGTTAAAATATACCGGGATTGATTTGGACCCAAACGGAGGCTATTATGTGTATCCAAACGATTTAATTGCACATCCTATTTTTGACAGTATCAGTGCTGATTTTGTTGGAAGAGCGAGGTTTTAATGTTCTACTAATGCTTTAACTTGAACTGCAAGATAGATTGTGCCGACAACATAATATCTTCCAAATTTTCTGTGCTGCCATCCGAATAACGTACAAACAAATTAAGTTGATCACTATCGGGCACCTCCTTCAAAAACAGCTTTACCAACTCCCTCCCATTCTTGTCAACTATTCGCATGCTTGTTGTACGGTTGAAATCGTGTACAAATGTTTTTAGTGAAATATTATCGAACAAGAAGTTTGATTTCAACAAAAACAAAATAGGGAATACTGAAAATGAGAGATCTTTTACTTCATACACAATCGTTTCCGCCTCCGATATTTTGACCTTTGTTTTAATTTTTGCATTAAACACCTCAGACTGAACGCTCTTCATAACAAGCTCTGCCATAAGGATAGAATATTTCTTGCCAAAATTAATTTCAGATTCAAAATCAAGTGTATATCTGCCATATATCAACTTCATATTCAGTGTTTTAGGCAAGCCATACTGCATTTCGGCATTCAAGCGAAAATCCATAATAGTTTTAGCATTTGAAAACAAAACCACATCCAATTTAACCGGCAGGGAATCCCCAATGGCTGTCATTTCTTTTTGATAGGCACTTATAATTATTTTTTCACTATTAGGCGGATTACTTCCCAAATTAAAATCAAATATCAGTGAATCTGAAGCGCGAAGAAATTCAATTTCTCCTTCGGCTGTTTGGCGATAATATCCGGAATGTGTCTGCATGTCGAACAGTATCGGTATATTCCCATTGCCTATTGGAAACTTTTTTCCCGGCAAAGGTGCTGTTTCAAGCTTATACAAATAGCTTATCGAACTAAATGCATCCGAGTTAATTGTTTTTTGTACTGCGTTCATCAACTCCTGATCTGCTGCTATTAAATATTTTCTAGCTTTTTCCGGTGTATAAGCTTGTTTACAAGAGGTGGTAAAAATAGAAATTGCAATAACAAGCACAATCCGAAACTTGTATTTTGAAATTAAAACAAGCTTGGTTCTTCCCAATAGCCGAAATTGGCAAAAGCCACCTAAATTCATTATAAATAGTTTCGCTTTTGCAGGAGATTTACAACCATTTCGGCTATTTCGTCTACGGCAATTCGGCTGTTATCAACAATCAGGTCCCATTGAATATCAGCGGGCTGCCTTTGACTGAAATCATATATCAGTTTGGCACGCTGTTCATCTGACTCCTCCACATATTTCCTTGCAGCAAGGCGGTGCATTTTTTTCTGCTCCATAATGCTTTGTATGCGCCATTCCAAGGGGGCTTTAAGACGAATATGCAAGCCTGTTTCCAGATGATCAGTAATGATTGCTCCTGCTCTTCCCACAATGATTACATTCCCATCTTGTGCTTGATCTTGAATAAACTGTTTCAGCATTTCACGCACTGTCTTATCACTTCTATACGGCTTAGTATGAAAGGCTTTAAGGATTTCCGTGATATGTGAGCGCTCATCTGCACGCATGATTGCCTCCACCTGTTGCTTATCAAGCTGAAGCTCTTCTAACGCTTGAACAATAAACTCTTTGGTTAGAATCTGCCATTGAATTTTTGATAAATCATCAATACGTTTCTGTAATGTCTGCGCAAGTCGATAACTATAGCATCCGGTTTCCCTCGAAATAGTAATAAAAGGCAATAAAGCTTCGGATGGCTTTACGGAACCGGAACGTAGACGGCTGTTTAAATAATTATATAGGTTAGGTGCCATGTCTTTTTGTTTTTACGAACTAAAAATACAACATTTTTTGAAATAATATTTTAATCAGCTAAATTATTTTTAAATAAAAAAAATAAACAGCTTTAGTTTGATTTAGTTTGAATATTTTGTATTTTAGATGACGTAAACCATTAAAACATGTACAGTTATGAAAGCATCCTATTTATGTCCACATTGCAAAGGGCATCTACTGCTAAATGAGTATTTAATTTTTAGCGTAGAAAGTGAAGACAATGAACGCCTATTACTGCTAATAAATCCGGAAGTCGGTAACTATCAAAGCGTTCACCATCCATCTTATAAATTAAAAGACGGGCAGCGGTTTAAGTTTTTTTGTTCAATTTGCCATTCCGAATTACATTCGGATTTGAATGAAAACCTCGCTATGGTTCATATGACAGATTCGCAAAATAAAGTATTCGAATTACATTTTTCACGTATTGCCGGACAAAAAAGCACCTATCAAATCATGGGCAAAGAAGTGAAAACTTTTGGCATTGACGCCCCGCATTATCTTGACTTCATCAATTTAATTGACATGAGTTGAGGCTTTTAGCTTTCCAAGAGCTTCTCAAGATAAGCAAGTATAAGTCGTACTCCGACGCCGGTTCCACCGGCTGTCTGATAAGCTTCTTTTTTTGACAGAAAAGATGTTCCTGCTATATCAATATGAATAAAAGGATAATTCGTAAAATGTTCTAAGAACTTTGCTGCAGTAATCATCCCGGCTTCAACACCGCCAATATTTTTCAGGTCTGCGATATCCGATTTTAGGTAATCTGCATATTCAGACCACATAGGAAATTCAACCAAACGTTCATATACTTTATTTCCTGCCGAAACAAGTTGTGCCAACTCATTTGTGGCTTTTACCTGCATTACAGCGCTGGCATGACTTCCAATAGCTCTTTGGGCAGCGCCTGTCAAAGTAGCAAAGCTAATTACAAGCTGCGGATCGTATTTTTTCGCATAGGATAGCGCGTCAGCCAAAACTAAACGACCTTCTGCATCAGTATTTAATACTTCTACAGATGTTCCGTCAAAGGTAGTAATCACATCGCCGGGCACAAACGCATTTCCGTTGACACGATTATCAGTAGCAGGGATTAAAGCAATTAGATGAAATGGCAATTTAAGTTTTGCAGCAGCATAAATAGCAGCAGCCACAGCAGCACCCCCTGCCATATCGCTTTTCATGGTATCCATCGAACGTGTAGGCTTTAAACTCATCCCACCGGTATCATAGACCACCCCTTTACCAACCAAAATTATGGGTTTGTTGTTGTGAGCTTGCTCAGGCATCCACTCCAAAATTGTAAAGCTCGGTGGATCAACGCTTCCGCTATTCACGGCAAGAAGTCCACCCATTTTGAGGCTTTCAATTTTACGCTTCGACAAGACTTCAGCTTTTACACCAAGCGTTCGATTTTTTACTGCCATTTGTTCAGCGAAGGCTGTCGCATTCATGCGATTTAAGGGTTCATTCACCATTTCACGAGCCCAAAGCGTAGCTTCTACAATGGTTTGAAGCTTTTGCAAATCCGACGCATCAAGCGAAGGATGAAAAACATTTAAAGCGTTGAAACTGTTAGCTCGTGAGGTCGCTTCTTTGAAATACTTGATAAACTGATAGTTCGCCAATGAAATAGCTTCAGAAAACGCTAGTGTAATTTCGGGGGCAAGTCGGCTACCGTCCAAATGAGCTTGAGTGAATTTATTTTTATTAAAGATGTCCAACAAATGCGCTGCAAGCTTTCTGGAATTTTCCAATAGCTGATTTTCTTCAACATCTGTATTAAGAAAAGCAAAAACCAAGCAATAATCGTAGCGATTTACTAAAATTAACTGAGAAGAATCTTTATTCTTTTTTTGGTCATTTACATATTGTTTTTCTTTTTTGCTTAAATCAAAATCATCAAAGCTACAGTTATTGCTCAGCAATACGATTTGATGCGTAAGCGGTTTTATGGTTTTGGAATAATTTAAAGTAATGGTCATTTTTAGGTGAATTTTGCACAAATTTAGCAAAATCAATGATGTAGCCTGCTTAATTCATGAATTTAAGTTTGAGAAATTTTAAGGCATGGGGTGTGAAGCTGTAGCCAACTACCGCGAATAACTCAGAACGTAAAAATTGCCAAAATTAAATCAAAATTCATTTTGTAATAAACACTTCTTTAATTTACTACTAAAATATCCTATCGCAATGTTCATAAACTCATTACGATAAAATTAGATTGACAAGCTTATGAATTGGTGAATTATGCAGGCTAGAAGCTTAGAGCATATAAAGCTTATAAATATTTAACAAGTGATTGCATGATTTTTTGTGTTGCTCCGGTATTTTTCGCAGCATAAGCGCTACAAATCTCGGATGCATATTGACACTTTTCGGGATTTGTAACAAAGTCCGTAAAAGCTGCTATCATTTGTTTATCATTCTCAACCGCAATTACTCCTCCTAGTTGAACCAAATCTACGGCTTCATTAAATTTCTTGTAGTTTGGACCAATAATTACCGGGCATCCGTATGCCACAGCTTCCTGAATATTGTGAATGGATTTTCCAAAGCCTCCGCCAACATAGGCAAAATAAGCATATTGATATAAGGCAGATAAGATACCGATTGTATCTATGATAAGTAATTTGTTATCCGATGAGAAATCCTTGCCTGAATATCGTTTGGATGCAAATGTGAATGTATTTTCCAGTTCATTAATTCGTTTTTCATCCACTTCATGGGGAGCTATAATCACACAATATTCTTCCGGCAAGTGTTCGAGTGCTTTTACAAGGTATTGATCGTCTTCTACCCATGAGCTTCCAATCACTATTGCCTTTCGTCCTTGAATAAAAGCTTCTATTTCAGGAAATCTTTGTAGTTGATGTGCTAGCTCCATCACCCGATCAAAGCGGGTGTCTCCGGCAATCTCAACCTGATTAATCGTGTGGCTTCGTAAAATATCCGCTGTTGCTTCATCTTGAACAAAGAATTTATCTACTTTTTTCAATTGCTCCAAAAAGCTAGCGGCATAGGATTTGAAGAACCATGTATCGGAGGAAAGCTTAACCGATATAAACATCAACGGGATTTGCTGCCTCTGCAGCTCATACATATAATTAAACCAAAATTCATATTTTATGAACACGACTAGTTTCAAGGGGATGGCAGCAATAAAGTCTCGCGCATTCTTGGGCGTATCAGCAGGTAAATAAGTAACATAATCTGCCAGTGGGTAATTTTTTCTAATTTCATAACCCGAAGGGGAGAAAAAGCTAAGCAGTATTTTATAATTCGGATACTGCTTTTTCATGGCTTCAATTAAGGGTCTACCTTGCTCAAATTCGCCCAATGATGCGGCATGAACCCAAATCCATTCTTCAGATTTATCGAGTGATGAAGCTAGTTTCCTCCTCCATTGCTTTCTTCCTTTAATCCATTGTGCTGCTTTGGGATTAATCAGCGAAACAATAGCAATACCGAAGGTAAATAGATAAATAAAGAAAGTATAAAGCAATCGCATGCAACAGCTTAAAAGTAATAATATTTCTGAGCAACACGCTTATAAGCCGGGATTATCCAATTCACCCTTATTCCGTAGTAAAGGTCTTTATAATTTGCATCATCGCGCCCCATCAAATTAAAGTCGTATTCACGCAGGGAGGCAGTATATGCATGTACAAATTCAAATCCCAGGCTAAAGTTAAGCGCCCGCCTATTTCCCATAAACATAAAACCCGCTTCCATGCTATGAGCAAATCCGCCTCGCATACGGTCGTAGCCTTTGGCATAATCACCCATCAGCTGAGGCGCAGTACCAAATTGATTTTCAATGCGAATACGATGTGTCAAATAGCCTAAACCGGTTTGCACAAAAAAACCTGAATTCGGATTTATAGTACGCAGCGGGAACAGCTTTCCTACTTTAGCTTGCAAGTGAAAGCCGCGTTCAAATAATGCAATACTGGAATACACCCCATCGCCATCGATAATTTCACCGGTAGATGTACTAATGAGATTTAATAACTCTTCACGCCCATACACATTATCACCAAATATGAAACCCAGATGGGCATTCCATAGCCAGTTTTTATTTGTTTTATAGCCTAGGGCAGCACCAATATTCGAGTTGTAACCGAAGCTTTTGCTTAAGTCGGCACCGGGAAACTGAAGGGCATAGCTCGCCTGAATCAACATGGTGTTAACCACACTGTCAGCTATTGATTGTTGAGCATAAACTTTGCCAATCAAAAACAACAAACTGATTGACAATGCGAATAATAAGTTTTTCATAGCACTTTTTAACGTAACAAAAGTACACAAATTATTTGCGGCTCGAACAGTTTTTATAAAAGACTTTTAGCCTGCTTAATTCATGAATTTAATTTTGAGAAATTTTAAGGCGTGAGCTGTGAAGCTGTAACCAACTACTGCGAACAACTCATAACGTAAAAATTGCCAAAATTAAATCAAAATTCATTTTATAATAATCACTTTTTTAATTGTCACAGAAGCCAACTAATGAAGTGATCATAAGCTCATTACGATAAAATTAGATTGACAAGCTTATGAATTGGTGAATTATGCAGGTTAGATAGCGACTACCAAGAAAAGCGAAATTATCGCAATCGTTTTTGCCGATACCTGATTGAAACGGCTAATGAATGGATGGAACTATATGATTTATATAATTTTCGTGAAGATTATTCATCCAATTCACCAAGAAAATTATATCCCATCAACGCAATTGTTTGCTGAACCTGCTGCACATCCACATTATTTCCTTTGACAAATACTTTGTCATTTTCAATATCAGCTTCCACTGATTCAACTCCCGGAAGTGCTTTTACACCGGTCTCTACTCTATTTTTACAGTGGTTGCAGGTCATACCACTAACTCCAAAAACAAATTCTGTTTTTCCCATGATTATTATTTAATTAAAAGTATTCTTAAGCCCAAACCCTAAATTTTTAGGTAATCGTTATATTCATCTGCTTTAGTAATGTCTT
>CAZDWA010000031.1:0-23898 GCA_964509065.1 uncultured Lentimicrobiaceae bacterium | reverse complement strand
TACAGCTTCACAGCTCACGCCTTAAAATTCCTCAAAATTAAATTCATGAATTAAGTAGGTTAAGAAATACCCGATAAAAACAATTAATTTTGTTAAAAATTTTAATTATGCAAATTCATTTTATTGCAATAGGAGGGAGTGCCATGCACAATCTTGCTATGGCATTGCAAGATAAGGGTTATTTGGTAACAGGTTCGGATGACGAAATCTTCGAACCTTCTTACAGTCGATTGAAAAATCGTGGTCTGTTACCTGAAAAGATGGGCTGGGATACTTCAAAAATTCATAAGGATTTGGATGCAATTATTCTAGGAATGCATGCTCGAAGCAACAATCCGGAATTGCTTGAGGCACAAAGGCTTGGATTGCGAATTTACAGCTATCCCGAATTTTTGTTTGAGCAATCGAAGACAAAAAAGCGTGTGGTGATAGCCGGTAGTCATGGAAAAACCACCATCACCTCCATGATTTTGCATGTGTTAAAATATGCCCAATTGGATGTGGATTATATGGTTGGTGCACAGCTTGAAGGCTTTGATGTGATGGTGAAACTTACCGAAGAAGCAACAATTATTATAATGGAAGGAGATGAATACCTCACTTCGCCTATTGATCGTCGCCCCAAATTTTTACATTATCATCCACATATTGCGGTACTTAGTGGAATAGGATGGGACCATATCAATGTATTTCCTGAATTCGAACAATATTTGGATCAGTTTAGGCAGCTTTTACGACAAATGGAACCCGATGGGAAGTTATTTTATTTTAATGCGGATGAAGAGGTACAAAAGCTGGTTTCAGATTTTGGTGGAACTGCCATTCCTTATGAAGTGCATCGCAGTCGCTTAGAGGGAAGCACTACAATATTATTGGATGAAAATTTGCAGGGATACCCCATTCAAGTTTTTGGGAAGCATAATTTAGCAAATATTTCGGCTGCAAAGGCAATTTGTAATGAGCTGGGAGTAGGGGATATACAGTTTTATGAAGCCATGGCTGATTTTGCTGGTGCTTCCAAGCGTATGGAGAAGCTTGCTGAAACCGATAATAATGTACTTTTCCGAGATTTCGCGCATGCCCCTTCCAAATTGCATGCGTCGGTGGAGGCTATCAAGGCACAATATCCTGATCACAAGCTGATTGTTTGCTTTGAACTGCACACCTTTAGCAGCATGAGCGAAAAGTTTTTGGACCATTACAAGCATGCTTTGGATAAGGCTGATGCGGCAGCCGTGTTTTATGATCCACATGCAGTTTCCCTAAAGCGTTTGCCTTTGATGTCGGATGCACGGATTGTTCAAGGTTTTGGTAGGGATTTAACAATTTTGCACACCGCTGCTGAGCTTTTGGCTTTTGTTGCCAAAGAGTTTGATACAAAGACTGTGATTGCCCTTATGAGCTCCGGAAATTTTGCCGGTTTGGATATGCTGGAAATCACAAATATGATGGGGAAATAAAAAAAGCCTCGGTAGTACCGAAGCTTTTCTTAGCTGCATAATTCACCAATTCATGAATTAAGCAGGCTTAATATAATTTTTGGATTATTACCCATTCATTGATATCAGGAACTCTTCATTTGTTTGCGTATAACGCATTTTATCTTTCAGAAATTCCATTGCTTCAACAGGGTTCATATCTGCTAAGTGATTACGTAATATCCATACACGTTTCATGCTGTCATTATCCATGAGCAAGTCTTCGCGTCTGGTGCTTGACGACACTATATCAATGGCGGGCCAGATTCGTTTGTTGGCAATACGTCTGTCGAGCTGCAACTCCATATTACCTGTACCTTTAAATTCTTCAAAGATTACTTCATCCATTCTGGAACCTGTGTCAATCAATGCAGTGGCAATAATAGTAAGTGATCCACCATTTTCAATTTTGCGTGCGGCACCAAAGAATCGTTTTGGTTTTTGCAGTGCATTTGCTTCAACACCACCTGACAATACTTTTCCGGATGCAGGTGATACAGTATTATATGCTCTTGCCAAACGTGTGATGGAATCGAGTAAAATCACTACATCATGCCCGCATTCGGTAAGGCGTTTTGCCTTTTCGAGGACAATATTTGCAATTTTCACATGCTTATCGGCCGGCTCATCAAAAGTTGAGGATATTACCTCTGCACGTACACTTCGCGCCATATCTGTAACTTCTTCCGGGCGTTCGTCAATTAAAAGTATAATCAAGTAAACTTCCGGGTGGTTTTTTGCAATTGCGTTTGCTACTTCTTTGAGAAGCACCGTTTTACCGGTTTTGGGCTGTGCAACTATCAAACCACGTTGTCCTTTCCCTATGGGGGCAAACAAATCCATTATGCGTGTTGACATGGTACTGTCTGCATGCCCGGTGATATTAAACTTTTCTTCGGGGAATAGGGGTGTTAAAAAGTCAAATGGGATACGGTCGCGCACTTGTTCGGGTAGCAATCCGTTAATCAAATCAACTTTTATGAGCGGAAAATACTTTTCTCCTTCTTTTGGCGGGCGTATATTACCACGTACGGTATCTCCCGTTTTTAGTCCAAAGAGTTTTATTTGTGATTGGGAAACATAAATATCGTCCGGTGAGTTGAGGTAGTTATAATCTGATGAGCGCAGGAAACCATATCCGTCGGGCATAATTTCCAGTACGCCTTCAGCTTGTACAATGCCTTCAAACTCAAACTGAAACTCTTCTCTTCTTGGCCTTTCGCGATGTTCGTGATGACGTGGACGCTGCTGGTTGTCGTAACCACGGCGATCGTCTTTACGTTGTTGATTTGCGCGATGTGGCTGTCCGCCTTTAGACGTATGTTGCTGGTATTGCTGTTGCCCATGTCTTTCTTTATACGATTCGGCAGCAGGCTTTTGTTTTGGCTGCTCCTGAAATTTCATAGCCTCTTTCACTTCGGGTGTTTTTACTTCTTTGACAGCTTTTTTAGGTTCTTCTTGCACACTTGTGCCAATTGTTTCTCCTTCGATAGGAGTGAGGCTTGTAGCAACTTTCGCCGGGCTTTGTTTCTTTTGTTCTTTAGCCTTTTGAGTGTCTGTAGATTTTGCTGCAGCAGCCGGTTTTGCCGGGCTGGGCTTTTCTACCGTTGTTTTTGGCTCTGCCTTAGGCTCTTTTACAGTTTCTTTTGTTTTTTCAACAGCTGTTCCTGAACTGGCAATAGGCCTTTTTGCATCACTTTTTTTGTCGGCAGGAGTTTGTATACGTGTTCTTTTTTTAGGCGGGCTTGCTTTTGGCTGGTCAGCAGCTTTCTTTTCCTTTGTAGGAGGGGTTAAGGCTTGCTGATCTAAAATTTGATAGATAAGGTCTTGTTTTAAAAGTTTGTCAACTCTTTTGATATTTAATCCTTTGGCTATCTCCCTCAATTCGCTTACGAGCTTTCCGTTAAGCTCAACTATATCATACATGAGATTGAAATTAAATGATTTTCTTTTTTAGAAATAAAATAACTATGGAGAAATCAGGAAGTCCTGATTAATATAGAGAATCTGAAGTAAATTAGATTATGATTTCTTCGATTATGCATGGCAAAGATAATGAAGATTTAGGAAATACAAGTGTTTTGCTAAAATATCTTTTTAATTTAAGTCTTTTTATAATCATTTATGCGATTATCTTTGCATAAAAAAAGAAAATGATTCAAAGAATACAAACGATTTACTTGTTACTAGCTGCCATCATGGCGTTGTTGGCGTTTTTCTTTCCCGTTGCATGGTTTTATGGCGATGCCAATGTGATTCAACTTTTTGCATATTCCGCAGTCGATCATGTAAAAGATAATGCGCCATTAATGCAGCAAGCCGGATTTATCCCTTCATTAATTATTGCTGTTCTGCTTGTTTTGTTGCCGGTGCTAATAATTTTTCTGTATAAAAAGATGCAAATGCAGTTAAAATGGCTCAATCTCGTGATTTTACTTGCTGTTATACAAGTGGCGCTACATTTCTTTTATTATGTGCCTGCATTTTCAAAAGCGAGTGGGGCAGAAGCATCCTATTCTTTTGGAGTATTTGTTCCTTTATTGGTAATTGTGTTTTTATTATTGGCACGTATGGGAATCCGTAAGGACATTCGTTTGCTTCGTTCGGTAGATCGGATACGTTAAACTGAAAATGATTTATACAAAAAACGCTCCCGGTTTTCAAAATCGGGAGCGTTTTTCTATTAAGCGTCTGTGATTTTGTTTAGCCTGCATAATTCACCAATTCATAAGGCTATCAATTTAACTTTATCATAATAAGCTTATAATCATTGCACTAGAAGATTTCAGTAATAAATTAAAAAAGTGTTTATCATAAAATGAATTTTGATTTAATTTTGGTAATTTTTACGTTATGAGCTGTTCGCAGTAGTTTACTACAGCTTCACAGCTCACGCCTAAAAATTCGTCAAAATTAAATTCATGAATTAAGCAGGTTAGAAATCGTAGCTTAATCCAATGCTAAGAACTTCTTTAAATTGTGTTCTTGGTCCTTTGTTACCGTCTTTATCCGTAATCATGATGTCATCATCATAAATAAGATGAGCTGCTATGTTTGCATTCAGCCATTTATTTACTTTCATGGTAAGATTTGCTTGCCAATCTACATCAATATTTTGTGGATTTTTCAAATAATCTGAGAACAGTTCGAGCTTTGTTCCAAGTTCAACATTTTTTGCAAGCTCTTGTGCAAGACGTGCTACAAAACGTGTACCTAATTCAAATCGTGAAGTTTTTCCGGGGTCCACGCCGAAAGCACCTTCATCGGATAATTCTTTTATTGTAACTAGCGTCACACGTCCGGTTACAGGTGCAAAGCTGATTGAGAATTTCTCAGTTGGCTTCCAGTCCATACCCGCACCTAAGGTAATATATGCCGGTGCAATAAACCCGGAAATGGGATGGGTAGAATCTTTGGCATAATCAAAACCATTCGCCAGCTGAGATTTAAACGAAAATCCAAGGCTGTAAAACCAATGTTCAGCAGCTTTCAGCCCGTATTGTGAACTTAGCTCAACGCGGTCATCTGTTTTTATTGATTGTGACTCGCCAATTAAACTGTATCCAAGCGCTACATCCAAATAGTTGTCCCATTGATGCTTTTCTTTGGCATAATTTGCTTTGTATCCAAATAATCCAAGTGTATTTAAAGCACTTTGCCCCCCCGCAGCCCAGTTTGTTAGATGGCTTTGTGAGAAATTAAGACCAACTTTTCCTTCGCGCGTCCAATTTGACTCTTCGTCTTGTGCGAATAGATGTGGCATCATCAATAGCATTGCCACAAACCATAATGTGATTTTTTTCATGATTTAAGTTAAAAATTTATTATTGTTAATTATGATTTATAATCCGGTTGCATTTCGATTAGGAATAGCTTGCTGTTTAAGGTTTTCCAATTGGAATGTAATATCTATAAATGAATGTGTTCTCACAGATTTCTGATTTATAATACCCGGTTTCCACCGTATAGTTTGTAAAATTCGTATTGCCTCTTGATCACAACCCCCTCCAACTGATTTACTTATGCGGATATTGGAAGCGATGCCGTCGTTTTCAATTATGAAATCCAAACCTACCGTTCCGGTTATTCCGCTCAGCGCCGCTGCTTCGGGATAGCTTATCTGCTGATGTACATAGGCAGCTAAAGATTGGGTGCTATCCGGTAGAAGCGGAAGAGGCATGAAATCAAGGGCTGCAAAAGTAAAAATTTTTCCTGAATTGTCATATTCAGCTGTAAAAGCTTTGATTTTATCATATCCCCGCTCTTTTACTATACGCTGATATGCTTTCAAGTTGAATCGGATTACAAGCTTTTGTTGATCGGGATGTGTTACTCCATTTTGCTGTGCAGGATGCCATAATAGCTTAGAGGCTAATCGAATAGCTTCATTGTCAATAGAGGTTGATACGCTTTTTAGTAGTTGGTAATTATTGGGATATCCGTTTTCGTCAATATCAACCAAGAGCTCGACTTTGCCCGATATATTGTTTTCACGAGCATCATCCGGATAGACCATTGCGGCATCGAAAAACTCTTTTGTGAGCGATTTTGAAGCAAATGGGATTGCCGGTCGATTGATTTGAGCTTGTAATGATATGGTGAAACCAAGTAATATTGTCACAAAGATTCCAAACTTACTCATGGCTTTTTTTGTAAAAATACAATGCTTTTATGAAAAATACATCATATTTCTATTATTTGATTTAAAGAAAACAGTATTGATAGGTTAAAACATCGTAATTTAGCCATGAATTGCCGATAAACCGCCGGATTTTCGTGGAATATGATGTGTTTAAAATATAAAATTCACATCTATTGCTTAAAATCTGTGGTTTTCGTCATCATTATTCAGTTTTATGCAAAAAGGATACAGCAAAGATTTTATTTTCGGAACTTGGCCTGTTATTGAAGCCATTCGTTCAAACCGGCAAATTGATAAGATAATGATTCAGGCAGGGGCTCGTTCGCCTCAGATATCGGAGATAATTGGTTTGGCAAAAACAAGCCAAATACCGTTTCAGATGGTGCCTATTGACAAATTGAACCGTATCTGTCGAAAAAACCATCAAGGAGTGATAGCTTATATTGCTGCGGTCAGTTACCAACGGCTTGATATGCTTATTCCAATGGTTTTCGAGTCAGGTATCGATCCTTTTATCTTGATTTTAGACCGTATCACTGATGTGCGGAATATTGGTGCGATTGCTCGCACTGCCGAGGCTGCCGGCGTAGATGCCATAGTTGTTCCAAGCAAAGGGAGTGCACGTTTGGGGGCTGATGCGGTAAAAGCTTCGGCAGGTGCACTTTCGCGGGTAAATATTTGCAGGGAAGAAAATTTAAAGGACAGCATACAGTTTTTAAAGAATAGCGGCTTGCGTATAGCGGCATTGACCGAAAAGACCGATTCAGTCTTATGGGAACAAAAGCTGTCGGGACCACTAGCTCTTTTGTTGGGCTCCGAAGATGAAGGGATTTCGGAAGCTTATTTAAAACTGGCAGATAGCAAATTAAAAATACCTATGCTGGGTGAGATTGGCTCCTTAAATGTATCGGTGGCTGCGGGAATTGCCTGCTTTGAGATTGTAAAAGCAAGGAGTTGATTTGCATTTGGAAATTGCAAAAACAAAAAAATCCCGTCTGTATACACAAACGGGAGTTTGAGAATTTCTTTTCGTAGTTTATTGATGGCGGGCAGCCTTGATTCTGGCTTTCTTTCCGCGAAGTTTTCTGAGGTAGAAAATTCTTGCTCTTCTAACCTGACCTCTTTTGTTAATTTCTATTTCATCAATAAAAGGAGAGGCAATAGGGAAGATTCTTTCAACACCTACGTTGTTTGAGATTTTACGTACAGTGAATGTTTCGGTAGGACCTTCGCCAAAGCGTTGTAATACAACACCCTGAAACTTCTGGATTCTTTCTTTGTTTCCTTCTCTAATTTTATATGATACGGTTACGGTATCCCCTGCAGAGAATTTAGGGAAGTCCTTAATCTCAACCTGATCTTCAACAAATTTAATAAAAGCGTTCTTGCCCATTTTTCGATCGATATTTAATGTTGTGCAAAATTCAAAAATGAGTGCAAATATACAATTTAATTTAAAACCAAAACCAAATTCCTTGAAGTTTAATCTGTTTTATTTTGTTTAATATTTTGACAATATGTGTAACTATCAAATAAACAGATAGATATGCAAGATAATGGGCGAATCAAATTATTTCATGCGAATGGATGTTTTGTCAATTTAAACAGAAAAATGGAAATTTTGTATATAATTTGTAGTTGTTTTCTGCTAGTGAAATTCGGGCGAATTTATCAAAAAATAGCATTCTGTCATCTGGTTTCATGAATTCGTTGATTGTTTTATTAATTCGTGATGCAGTGCTAAAATTTGTGGGATAAGTAATTTTGTTTCTTCGTTTTCTAAAATATAATCAGCCAAAGGAGCTTTTTGAGCGTCTGTCCATTGCTCATTTATTCGTTTCAGTACTTGTTCGCGACTTAAATTACTACGTTGCATTACTCGTTTAATCCGTAATTCTTCATCTGCAGTCACATAAATTACAGCATCAAAATCTTTATTTCTGCCTGTTTCAAACAAAATGGCGGCTTCATAAATTGTGTAAGGAGTATCTTTAACTTTCCTTTTCCATTTTTCATACATTTGTTGTACCTGCGGATGTATGAGTGCATTCACAAAAGCTAGCTTTTCCGAATTTCCAAAAATCTCTTTGGTAAGCAGTGGGCGGTTTAAGCTGCTGTCGGCTTTATAAATCTCCTTGCCGAATTTAGCTAACATTTGTCGCTTCACTTTAGGTAATAAATATGCTTCATGTGCTTTTTGATCGGCATAAAATATTTTAATGCCTAAAAACTCAAAAATTCGGCAGGCTGTTGTTTTACCACTTCCAATATTTCCGGTTACTGCATAATGCTTCATTCTTTTAAGATTAAATATTCCACTTTATCCGGTATAAGTTGTATGAGTTCAGCTTTTTTGGAACTAAAAGTGGCATCGATTTGTAAAAACTGCCTGTTTGCATGCAATCCTTGTGTATCTGCCATAATTTGAATTGCATCTTCATGAAAATTTTCAAAATCGTGGATACACAACCTGAATATTGCTTCTGCATGGTCGGGAAAAAGTTTTAGGGCATTGTTTTTCGGTTGTTGAATCGGAAGGCGGAAGCGTTTTTCGGTGAATTGTTCAATAGGAATCGTAAATTCCACCTGTGTCGATTGTGGCTTTAGCAAATGTTCATTGTAAACTATGTATGCAGTACCATGAATGGTTTTTTGGATATCGTTCGGCAAATCAGCCTGTGCCGGAAGCATTGTCAAGGTATCGGCAATGACTTTTGGGGCAAAAACTGTCATGCTATCCGGTGTTGTAGAAATTGTTCCATATATATCATAACCTGATTTAATGGGAACCTCTGAAATAAATCGGATAGGAAGTTTTTTGGCTAGTGTTGGTTCAGCTTTAAAAACAATTTCTTTTTCGGTAAACTGTATTTCATTTTCATTCAGCTTAAGTTTTTCTGTTAGGCTAGGGATTAGCTGAGAGGTGGAAATGAAGAAGTTATGTTCATTTTGTTTAGACCATACGAGTCTGTTCAAGCTTATTGGTATTCCTTTTGAAGAGCGTCGAATCTCGTAAGATGCTTTTAAATGTCTGAATCCGCTTGTGCTTACAATAGTTTGTACATTATGTTGATATTGCCCTTCCATGAGCCATATTTCGGCTGGCACCTCATTAAATACAATGGGAGTTGAATAGGTAACTACATAATCATCTGAAAGCTTAATCAGTAGCCACATAATAAATGAAAACAGTAAAAAGGCACTGAAAATCAGTAGCCTTTTTCGTTTTTTATTCTCTTGCTTCAACACTCGAAATGCGGTTTTGAAGTTAGCAATACAAAATATGTGGAGAAATTTCCTTTAAGGTTTGTAAAAACAGGGAATATCTTAAAGTTATTTTGTCATTCCTACTTGGGAGCCATCAGCCATAACAGCTGATTTTTCAATTGTAATACGTGTATTCGTATCTATTTCCAAAATAACGGTATTGTCTTTAATATCAGCTATTTTACCGTGGATTCCTCCCATTGTTACTACTTTATCTCCTTTTTTCAAGGCTTCGCGGAAGTTTCGCTGTTCCTTGGATCTTCTCATCTGTGGTCGGATAATGAAGAAATAGAAGATAATCATAATTAGGATGAGTGGAAGGAACGACATGAGGCCGCCACCTTCTCTTCCTTCGGCAGGTGGAGCAAATAATAAGATGCTTAAAATTTGATGTATCATAGAATTTAAATTAATAATTTGCTGCTGTTACAACTTGGGCTTTTACACGCAGAACTACTGCTGAGGGGTTGCCGTTTGTTAGCACGCTAATGGTTTTATTTTGTATTCCGCGTTGCCCGTTGCTGTCAAAGCTTACTTCAACCGTACCCTCTTCTCCGGGTTTTACAACGCCTTGTGTATATTTAGTTGCGGTACACCCACAGCTTGCACTTATTTTGCTAATAATTAAATCGGCATTGCCTGTATTGGTGTAGCGAAAAATATGACTTACAACTTCTCCTTGTATCAATCGACCAAAATCATGCTCTTCGTTTGTAAAGCTGATTTCGGCTATTGTATTGCCTTTCTTGCCGCCTGCAGTTTTTGGGTTTTTAATTAAATTGCCCGGTGATTTGTCATTCGTGCCATTACAGGCAACCAACAAAACCATGAACAGTAGTGGAAAGATTCGGATTATATGACGTTTCATGATGCAAAAATATTATTTTTAATCCAAACTCAAGCTACTTAATCAAATAGATTAAGATTTTTTTGCTTGAACATGCGAAATTATTGTTACTACAAGTTTCATAAGCGGCTTAATAGCTTTGGCTTCCCATAATAGTTATTGAGCCTCTGTACACATCATTGCTTTTAAAGCCTTCGCATTGCAGAACGTAAAAATAGACGCCATCTTTTAAGCCTTCACCGCCCCAGTCGTTATTATAATTTGAAGATTCATATACTTTTCGTCCTTGGCGGTTAAAAATTAAAAGTGAAGTGCGTTTGTAGTAAGCCGATAATGGACGTATTCCCGCACTTGAGTAGGAGGCTTTAAATTCCGGATTGTCACCAGCTGATGGGTCGTCTGCGGGTGCTTCCGTGATGATTAGCACATCATTAATGCCATCGTTATTTGGTGTAATAATATTCGGAATATTCAATTTAATTGGGAGTACATGAATGATATGGTGGTAAACCGTATCGCAGCCGTGTTGATTATATACGGTTAGCAGGCTTGTGTACTCATCAATTTCGGTATATAGATGAACAGGTGTATCTAAGTCGGAGCGGGGAGAGTTGTCGCCAAATTCCCAGAAATGACTTATGACATCAACGCTGTCTGCCGATAAATTTTCGAAGGCAAACTTTACGTAGGGATTCTGGATGAAGGCAGTATCCGGATCCGCAATAATTTCTATTCTTGGGTTTGGATATGCTCTTGTAAAAAATGAATCTTCTTGCATACAACCAAACTCATCAGTTGTTTTGATGAAGTACCATAAATGTGCTTTCAGACCGATGGCTAGCGAAGGGTTTCCGGGGGCAATTTGTGTGGTTGGCAGCTCCCACTCATAATAGTAAGGTGCTGTTTCACCCAAGGCAGTTGCCCTTAGCATGGCCGTATTTCCGTTTTCGTTACCGCTGTTTGTGCAAGTGAGTTGAAGCTGTTCAAATTGTATTTCAAATCGAGGATGATGCGAAACCGTGAAGGGAGCACTTTCACACACTTCTTGGCTAATAGTATCGGTAACTGTGATTCGATAGTCCATTTCTTCCGTGATTTGCACACGTATTGAAGCAGTTTGTTCACCTCCGGGAAACCATAAATAGGTATAATGCTCTGCAGAATCGGCTACAAATAAGGTGACGGTATTGCCATAGCAGCTTGGCATTTCAATATCGGCATGGATGGTACAGTCAACTTGTGCAATAAGTAAACGACCGAATAAGAGCATCAGGCTTAAAAAAGCCCATTTGGAAAAAATTAAGTGATATATTTTGTTCATCTTCAGGATATGCATAAACATTAGGTAGCAAAATTACAATTTATCCTTATATATCGAATGTTTTGTTGCGCAACATTACCAAAGTGCAGTCATAAATCAGCTGGATGCCCTTCTCATTTGCCAACGCATGCAATGCTGAGTTCTCCGTTCCCGGATTGAAAATAATGCGTTTTGGGTGTACTGCAATGATTTGCTCGAGCAGGGCTTGTTGCCGTTGAGGATTCACATATAAGGTGATGGTATCTATATTTTTAATGCCCTCCCAGTTTGTTTGAATGATTATATCATCCACTTGTCCATGTTTTAAACCCAAAGCAAGTACTTCATGGCCGTATTGACGAAGTAGGCGGATGGCTTTGTTAGAAAAGCGATTCGATTTTGGGCTTGCACCGATGACCAAGACAGTTTGTTTCATGAGGGCTTTGTATTACAGTAGTATTAATGCTGTTTTATGTAACTTATTGTGTGTTGGGTTTATTTTGTAGTGGTATAAAAAAAGAGACCATTTTGAAAATGATCTCTTTTTGATTTGTGTGGGAGCTACTGGATTCGAACCAGTGACCCCCTGCTTGTAAGGCAGGTGCTCTGAACCAGCTGAGCTAAGCTCCCTTGAATTGGGAGTGCAAATATACACCAAGTTTTATTCCCACCAAATATTTTTCAATAATTTTTTCACTTTTTTTAATTTTCATTTAGTTGGGTATTTAAAATAAATCTAAATAAGTTAAAAAAACTATGTATTTTTGCATTCCTGTTGAACAAAATGGCTCAACAGTTTTTTAATTAGTTAACAATTATCAAAAGATATAGATTTTATGGCAACCTTTGAAATTATTATGCCAAAGTTAGGCGAAAGTATTATTGAAGCGACTATTGCAAAATGGTTAAAACAGCCTGGCGATACGATTCAGGAGGATGATGCTATCGTTGAAATTGCAACGGACAAAGTGGATTCCGAGATCCCTTCTCCTGTGGAGGGTAAGCTTCTAAAACTGCTTTTTGAAGAAGGCGATGTGGTTCCTGTCGGCGTGCCGATAGCGATTATTGCACTTGATGGTGAGGAGGTGGATGATGTGGCTGTGGAGGATGCGCCTGCAGCTTCGGTAGCTGCTTCGCCAGCTGATGAAACAGTTGCAGCAGTGTCACAAGCTGAGGAGCAGCAAGTGAAATCCGATCGTTTTTATTCGCCTTTGGTACGGAGTATTGCAAAAGAAGAAGGTTTAAGTATAGCCGACTTGGATCAGATTGCCGGAAGCGGAAAAGATGGTCGCCTTACGAAGAATGATTTATTGAGTTATTTGAAAGATAGGACTTCTACGCAAACTTCTGCTCCGGCAGCAGCAAAAGAAGCCCCTAAAGCGGCGGCTCCCAAAGTTGAAGCTCCTGCTGTGATTACTGAAGCCGGTGACCAGATTATCGAGATGGACCGTATGCGCAAGCTTATTGCCGATCATATGGTCATGTCGAAACAAGTTTCACCCCATGTAACTTCATTCATTGATGTGGATGTCACAAATGTTGTTAACTGGCGCAATAAGGTGAAAGACAGCTTCTTAAAGCGTGAAGGCGAAAAGATTACTTATACCCCCATTTTCTTTGAAGCAACTGCAAAAGCCTTAAAGGAATATCCACAGATTAATGCTTCCGTTGATGGGTATAATATGGTTATTCGAAAGAATATCAATATAGGTATGGCTACTGCGCTTCCTTCCGGAAATTTAATTGTGCCGGTAATTAAAAATGTAGATCAAAAGAATTTGCTTGGCATTACAAAGAGTGTGAATGATTTAGCTGTTCGTGCTCGTGCTAACAAATTACTTCCTGATGAAATTCAGGGTGGAACATTTACAATTACCAATTTCGGTAGCTTCGACAGTATTACGGGAACACCTATCATCAATCAACCACAGGTGGCTATTTTGGCAGTAGGGGCAATTCGTAAGCAGCCTGCTGTTTTGGAAACACCCATGGGTGATGTGATAGCAATTCGCCACATCATGATATTATCTATGGCTTATGACCACCGTATTGTGGATGGTGCCTTAGCCGGAATGTTCCTGAGAAGGATGAAAGAAATTTTAGAGAACTTTGATCCGAATACGGAAGTCTAAAAAGTTAATAATCAATATTTTATTTAGCATATAAAATGGGTTGGGAGCTGAATGCCCAACCCATTCTTTTTCAAAACAACGAATAAATAATATTTTAATGGAACTTAATTTAAAAAAGCCGTTGGCGCTTTTCGACCTTGAAACAACCGGACTTAGTGTGAGTAATGACAGGCTCATTGAAATCAGTATTTTAAAAGTGACCCCTGAAGGCAAGGAGGAGCAACGCACATGGAGGGTGAATCCGGCTATGCCTATACCGGCGGAATCCATTAAGTTTCATGGAATTACGGATGAAGATGTGAAAAATGCACCTTTGTTTAAAGAAATCGGACATGAAATAAGTCAGTTTCTTCAAGGCTGTGATTTGGCGGGATATAATGTGTTAAAATTTGACCTCCCCATGCTTGTTGAGGAATTTTTGCGACATGATATTCCGTTTGATATTTCCGGCAGAAGCCTGATTGATGTACAAAATATATTTATGAAGATGGAACCGCGTACCCTGAAAGGCGCATATCGATTTTTCTGTGACCAAGAGCTTAGTGATGCTCATTCGGCGGAAGCGGACACCCGTGCCACTTATGAAGTGCTTAAAGCCCAGTTGTCACGCTATGAAAATGCTGATTATGAAGATGTAAACGGAAATATTTCTCAGCCTGTTGTGAATGATATGAAAGCATTACATACTTTTTCATCCCATCACCGCAATGCTGACTTGAATGGTCAAATCATTTTCAACGAAAAGGAACAGGAGACTTTTAATTTTGGAAAGCATAAAGGAAAAACTGTAGAAGAGGTATTTACGAAAGAACCTGCATATTATAATTGGATGATGAAGGGCGATTTCCCGCTATTTACAAAACGACTTATCACTACCATCAAACTTCGCATGCAAGGAAAACAAGTAAGCATGACTGTGAAGAAATAAGTTTATTATAATACTGTTGGTATTAGGCATTAGCCTGCATAATTCACCAATTCATAAGATTATCAATTTAACTTTATCGTAATAAGCTTATGATCATTGTGTTAGTAAGTTTTAGTAGTAATTTTAAAAAGCGTTTATTATAAAATGAATTTTGATTTAATTTTGGCAATTTTATACGTTATGAGTTGTTCGCAGTAGTTGGCTACAGCTTCACAGCACATGCCTTAAAATTTCTCAAAATTAAATTCATGAATTAAGCAGGTTAGATTAAAGATTTACTTTTATAATAAAAAAAAAGCCGGCTTCCAAGGAAGACCGGCTTTTCTCATCATCTTATTATTAACCAAAACTACTTACTGATGATAATGTGTTTATGATGTGTTTCACCCTTGTTGTTGATAAACTGCAAGCTATAAGTGCCTGTGCGCAACCCGCTCAAGTCTAAGGTCTTATGTAATTCGCCACTTACTGTCTCATCTTTAACAATTTGTCCCATGATGTTTATCATACGGATTTGACGTACGCCTTCTACAAGGTCGATAAACAATATGCTGTTGGCTGGTACTGGATATACCTGAACATTTACCATGTCGTTTTCTTCCAAACCTACACCAATATCCATTTTTACGGGAACTGTTTTTATAGGCGTATCAGGGTCGTTGCTGCTAATAAGTATGTTGGCAGTATATTCTCCAATATCCAATCCGGAGGCATTTAAGTGTACATTTATTTGTTGATTTGCTCCCGGAGCCACTGTGCCATTGTTTGTGCCAAGGACTAACCAAGCAGTACCGCTAATTTTTGCACGGATATTCCAGTTGTAATTTAATCCAAGACCAGCCAAATGATCCCAGCTGTTTCCGTTCATTGAAATCCAGTCGCCATTGGGATTTGCAGGACCTGCATCACAGCCTGCGGGGTGTACGCCGTCAGCATGTACCACATGATATCCAACCCAGATGTCGTTACCATCAAGTATTATAGGCGAGGATATGTTAAAGCTATTCCAACCAATTGTCGGATTCAGTTGCTGTTGATATATCTTATTGCCGGGTGAGGTGGTAGTTCCTGCATCCCAGATATAAAGGGTCATACTTGTTGGGATTCCATTAATATATGCATCGATTTCCTTCAATTCGAAGCCTGAATAAGCTGAAATCATTGAAGCGGGGAAACGTGCTGCAATATAAAACTCACCGCCACCGGTAAGACCAATAGCATTACCGTCATTTTCACCATCATAATGTAAAATAATGTCTTCGCGCGATTCGGGCAATGCGGGTGCACCGCCTGCTTCAAATTTGGCTAAGGACAAGCTTACGCCTTCATCAATTGGTGTCACGGGGCCTTCCGGAACTGGAGGATGTTGTACTGATTTACTTGTATATTGAACAGCCGCACTCCAATCAAGTGCCGCATCTCCTGTATTTCCAATTGTCAATACTTGTGTTTCTGTATCGCCGGAGGTAAAGAAGTACTGATATAATGAAGCGGGATTTACAGTTATTACTGGATTAGTAACAGCTTCCACTTCTACTTCTCGCGTGATGATTTCCGACTCACCGGGATAAGGCTGACCATATACTGCCGATACACCGTAGGTATATGTACCCGGATTTACGTTCGCATCCATATAGGTACGTAGGTTGGCAACAGTTTCACCAATCTTCACATTATTGCGGTATACGTTGTATCCAATCAGTTCACCATGATCACAGTCGGGTCCTTCGGTATCTCCTTCAATAATAAACGCAACACCGTAATTTGTATTTGTGCCGCTGTCTTCAAGTGTATTCCATCCTTCTTCGGTAAGCTGCATGGCATTACCTGTTTCGAGTTGACCGTTAATAGTTACCGGAATTCCCCAAGGTCCACTTGCAACTGTACCAGCCAAACTATAAACTACCCAATAGGTGCCCGGTTCGAGAACCAAGTCCGGGGTGGCACAGACAATCTCCATAATTGGGCGGTCAGTATTGTTAATTGTTGTTTCAGCAGTACGATATGCATCAACCCATGATGTTGAAATCATGCGGTTTGTAGTCATATCACCCCAAACAACTTCGCCGCCTGCATCCGGTGTAGCATTGATAATTTGAACATAGCCACCTGTGAAGGTGCTTGTATTTCCTGAGCCTGTTTGATATGCATAGAATGTGAAGTTTTCAATCATCCAAGTTTCATCAACAGTAAAGTCGTCGGCGAGGAAGAAATCTCCTGCAAAGTTAACATTAGGACCATATGTATTAAGACCTGAGTGTAAGTGGCTTACATCTTTGCCTCCTGCACCTTGTCCCGGTGCATTGATAAATGGACCATTGTCGAATAGTAAAACAGCTGAACCTGATCCGCTTTGATATTTTATACCCGGAATCACTGCATCCGGTGTGCCGGTTGTGATGGAAATATCAGCATGTTCAAAGCTTCCAACCGCAATAGGATTCATGTCTATAATGATATTATCAGAATGACTTCTATTTTCAGGTTCCATAAAAGTGTCGATGCCGCTACGACCATCATTTAGGTTTGGTATTTGCCAATTTAAGGTTACATCTTGTCCTTCCACTATATCAGTTAAATTTCGTGGTACAGGATAACAAATGTTGGAGGAGGAAACTTGTAGTGTAACCGGAACAGTAACTACTGGGTTTGATGGATCGTTTGAATTAAAGACAAGGCTACCTTCATATGAGCCTGTACTAAGCCCGGTTGCGTCAAAATTCACATCAATTGTAACTGAGGCACCTCCTTCAACAACGCCTGATAGTGGAGTAGCTGTGAGCCACTCACCGATTGGTCCGCTTCCTTCAACTAAATATGCGGCAATGTTCCAATTGACATTAAAGCCGGCTATTACGGAAACCGGATCCCATGCTCCGTTAAGACCAATCATATCTCCAAAGCCTACTACGGCAGGTCCTGCATCTGCGCCGGGGGGGAACTCACCTGCACCATGGGTTACTTCATAAGCAATCCAAATGTCCTGTCCGCTAATAGCTACGGGCGTATCCAATTCCACTGTTAGCCATGTATCGGGGGTGCTGGTAAAACTTTGTGTGTGCAACAATGCACCGGGTGCAGATGAAGTTCCTTGTCCGTATATCTTAAGTGAGGATGCTGATGGAACATCATTGATGTATATTTCAACTTTTTCGAGTTCCATGCCGGCATATTGTGCCATTGATGAGGCGGGCCAATAGGCTGCAACCTCAAAAGTGCCGCCATTTGTAAGGCCAATAGCGTCGTCATATATGCCGTTATCGTATCGAATTACCTCATCAAGCGTGCTACGATTAGGTGAGGCAATATGTTGTGACTTATTTGCTTTGGCAAACAAGTTTCTGTCAAGTTTAGGTTGATCTATTGATATAGATGGTCTATTATTATCAAAATATGCTAATCCGCGTCCGGTATTTACTTCCAGTTCAAATTCCAATGCTGAACTACCAATATTTGTCACCGTAATTTGCTTAACTGAGGTTTGATTTGGTTCCAATGTCTCGTTAAGGGATGTTGGATTGACAGCTATTATAGGCTCTTCAGGTGTTGGACCTGCAGTGCCAAACAGTTTGATGTTATCAATTCTCCAAAAGTTAAAGTCCCAGGTGTTTACTCCTGTGGCTTCAAATTTAACTTTTGTAATCTTACCCATTGCATGGGCTGTTACATCGTATGAATAGGTTGTCCATTGGATATGTTGATGGTTTGCAATTGTTTCAAGTTCAACCCAGCTGCCGCCATTCCAAATTGATACAATCATTTTTTCATTAGCATTATTGGCGTAGTCTAACAGATATAGGTCAAATTCAAATGTGACAAATCCTCTTGATGCGGTAGCGTCAATTTCTTTACTAATAAGTGAAAAACTATAATCGGTTTGAGTCGGGCTGTATCCAAACTGTGCTGCCGGTGCTGGTTGCCCATCTGTTGTAATGATTGTCCAGTTTCCTTGCTCAGGCTCAAAGCTCCACTGATTTTCAGTAAAGCCACCGCTTGTCCAAGGCTCTTCGAAGAACAT
The DNA here is from genome assembly GCA_964509065.1 of uncultured Lentimicrobiaceae bacterium. Lineage (GTDB taxonomy): Bacteria > Bacteroidota > Bacteroidia > Bacteroidales > F082 > JALNZU01. Next base: position 5,286 of record CAZDWA010000031.1, on the reverse strand, counting down.
GGTTGCCGACTCTTCAATAATTACTTCTAAAGTTATTGGTTCTGATTCACCAGGAGTAGGCTCATCATACACAGCTGTGACAGCGTATGTATATGTGCCGGATTCCAAGCTGGTATCGATAAACGTACGAATATTGGAAGCTGTATTTCCTATGAGCTCGCCATCACGATACACATTATATCCTAAGAGATTATAATCGCCTGTGCCTCCTCCTCCCGTATCGCCTTCGATAATAAAGGTTGTTCCAAAAGCTGCACCGGTTGCATCATCGTGCAAATCAATCCATCCGTCTGCCGTAAGTTGCTTTGCATTACCTGTTTCAAGTTGTCCACTTATTGTTACCGGTATAATCCATGGTCCGCTGGCAATACTTCCTGAAAGCGCGTAGGTTACCCAATATACTCCCGGTTGTAGTACTAAACCCGGTGTAGCACATACAATTTGCATGATTGGGCGATCGGTATTTGTAAGTGCATATTGTGAGGTACGATATGCATTTGTCCATGAGGTAGAAACCATTAAATTGGTGGTTTCATCACCCCAAACAACTTGCCCACCTGCATCAGGAGCGCCATCAAGAATTTGGAGGTATCCGCCTGTAAAGCTGCTAGCAGTTGTTGATCCGGTTTGATAAGCATAAAATGTAAAGTTGTCAACCTCCCATACCTCATCTACCTCAAAGTCATCTGCGATATAGGAGTTGCCGGCATAGTTCACATTTGATTCATAGGTGTTTTGACCGGAATGTACATGGCTAACATCTGCTCCGCCTGCGCCTTGTCCCGGTGCATTTACAAAGGGTCCGTTATCCCATAATAGGTTGCGTAATCCGCTTCCGGATTGATGTTTGATTTCGGATATCACCGGGCTGGGAGTGCCACTTGATTCAACTTTATCAAAACGCTCGAAACTTCCGATAGAAGTGGCGTTAGCCTTAAAAGTACTACCCTCGAATGCATTTATAGCTGTACTTGTATGACCGCCACGGAAAATAGGTTCTTGCCAGCTAAGTGTGACATCTTGTTCATTTATATCTGCGCTTAAATTACGTGGAGCGGGTAGTTCTTTTTCTAATTTAGATCCGAATACATCAAAAGGCAATCCTTGTGGGATACCGTTATCTTTCCAATCCGATACGGAATTCATGAATATTCGAACGGCATTACCGGTTTCAGGATTTCCATCCTTGAATTGTAAATGGGCATTAAAGGGACCGGTTTGTGGTCCATTTGGTTTATCAAGAGAACCATCTGAACCAATTGCAACCCAATATTCACCTTCTTCAAGCGTAATTTCAGGTATTCTGCAAATCATATCCATTAGAGGTCTTTGCGTATTCTCATAGTCATGAGCAACTATTCTATAGGCATTTATGAAATTTGAAGAAATCAACATATTTTCTTCACCAAAATCAGCAATTAGTTCTGAGCCCGGTGCATTGGGCCTTCCTTTATAAATTCTAATATAACCTGCATATAATGAGGATTCTAATGAGCTTTCGGTTTGAAATCCAAAGAATCGGAATCCATCTACAGTCCAGGTATCTCCTTCAGGTATAATGAAGTCATCTGCTAATAAATATCGCTGATGAAAATTAAACCCTTGTCCAAGACCTGTTTGAGTTTCTAATAACATGGAAACATCTGCACCAGTTGCATGGGCTCCTTCAATATTTACAAGTTCATGCTGCTCAAAAAGAGGGGCATACATATAAATGTTTTTATTGTAGGAGTTGTTTTCTGAATTTTCATCTGCAGCAAAATTAACTGTCGCAGTGAATACTTTTGAGCCTCCTACTGCAGGATCATGCATTGGGAACTCTAAAGTGATTCTTCCACTACTTTCGATAGTGGTATTGACATTAACAACTTCATTATAAGCTCCACCATCAGATAGCTCAACACTAAAATTACTTACTGCAGCATTCCCGTAATTCGTGATAACAACTTGCGGTATAAACTGTCCAAAAGGTATTGCGGTAGGCAATATATTTGTTACGGCAAGATCGTTTTCATATGGAAATACAATCGTAGGCAAGCTGACATCATCAATATACAATGCATATTTGTGTGTAGTTGTGGGGCGAAATGCCACATAAATTTCTTGACCATTATAAGCTGCGAAATCAAATGACTTCATGACATAAGCGTTTCCCGGATCTGGAGCTTCCTCGAAAATGCTAAAGTCTTCGGGCTCATTTCCTGTTGTTGAAACAAGTACATCATATGGTTGAGGGAACGGAGTTTGGTGGTTTGAAATCCATATAGATACTATTGAGTTTCCCTCCGAAATAGCCAATTTTGGAGTAATTAATAATCGATGAGGGTCTATTACATCGGTATTTGTATTCGCAACACAGTGTGTTCCAGAGTATGTACCTTTTCGTGACAGGAAAAATGTATAATCTTCACCACCGCTTGTTGCTTTCCATCCATAAGGGGGATATATCTCCCCTTCAAAATCCTCAAAAGTAACAGGGTTGTTTGTGCGATTAGGGGTAACTGATGATACTTTTTGTCCTTCGAAAGAAGTACCTTCGGGTAATAAGGCGTGTTTAGCGCAAGGTACATTTGCAAAAGTGGTAATGACTAATGCAAAAGCCAGTAAAACCGAAATTGTAAAATTTTTCATAATGATGAGTTTTTAGTGCGTAATTTTGATAAATGATTTAATATTCATTGTTCATTGCATGTTCATTAAAAACATGAGCCAAAGATATTACTGAAAAGTCAAGTTCATTGATTTTTATTGAGTTGTATCACTATACTGAATCTATACATGCATAAAATGGCATTAGATTTATATCTATACATGAAAAAAAATAAAATCATGGAAATGAGATAGATAATAAATAAACATCTATATATTATCTATCAAAGAATAATTCTGGGTTACTTATAGCTTTCGTTTGATTTATTTGATAAAACCTGAAATCCATAAATAAAACCTCTGGATGTTGTCAATTTTGAGTGAAAGTGTATTGGATTTTGTCCCCTGAAGATAGGGGAGTTGCTGAAAATTGTTTCCTTGATAAAATATGAAGTGAGGAGGGTATCTGTATTTTAACTTCTCTGAGGGCTTTAAATTTCTTTTAGGTATGAATTTAAGTTTTCATTGACCGAAAGCCCTAACTTTTTTCTAAGTCGATATCGTGCCATGTCTACACTTGAAGGTGAAATCCCTTCAATAATCGCAATTTCTTTTGATGAAAAGTCGCATCTTAATAAGGCAGATAGTTTCATTTCTTTTTCGGTAATATCCGGGAATTTTTCTTTTAGATTTTTGTAAAATAGGGAGTTAATATTTTCCAGATATAATTGAAAATTAGCATGTTCCTTGTCTGTTCTTAAATTTGTTATAAGTAGTTCATTAATCTGCTTCAGCATTTCATCCTTCGATACATTATTAGTTCGCTGAAGTTTTTTAATTAACTTTTGCAAGTTTTCGCTAAATTCTACACGTTGCATTAAAGATAAAGCAAGATTTGTTACCTCATTTTTAGAATGCTCCAAGCTTTGCGTGAGGTTTTCTCGCTTTAATTCAGCTATTGTAAGCCTACGTTCTACTAGTGCTTGCTGGAAATGAGCAATTTCTTTACTTCTTTTATATTTCAGTCTTTGACTTATGTAAATGTATACTGCGAAAATCAGCAATAATGCTGCAAAGCTTAGTAATAGAATTCGTATTATTCTTGCATTTTCTTTTTCATTCTTCAGCTGAATAATTTCATCTTCTTTTATTTTTGTTTCATAACTGACCTGCATTTCAGCAACTACTTGGCTATTTCGCATCTGAAGGACTGTATCATAAAATGCTCTATACTGTTGTGAAAGCCGGAATGCTTGTTCGAAGTTCCCCGCTTCAGCTGTCGTCTGGGTCATAGCTGCCAATGCTTCCAGCTTCATTTCATTAATATTATAGGTCTCTGCTATTTGCAGGCTTTTGTTGTAAAAATCGGATGCTCTATTAAATTGGTGTAATTTGACGTAAGTATCACCCATCAGCTTTGATAGCTTTCCTATAAGTAAATTGTCATTGTATTCTTCAGCTATTTGCAGAGCTTCACTAAAATAACTTAATGCTTCCTTATAATCTTTTTCTTGGAACTCCACTTGCCCGACATTTAATAAGATTCCGCTTATATTGCTTATATCTCCAATTTGTTTTCGTATTTCCAATGATTGAATCAGGTTACTTAATGCCAATTCATTTTGGTTAATTTTTTGATATGAAGCTCCTATATTATTATAAGCCAGCGCCATTCCCATGCTGTCTTGCCGTGCTTTGCTTATTTCAAGATACCTAATAAAGTAGGGAAGTGCAATTGAATTATCACCAATTTCTTGATACAAGATGCCTAAATTATTCAGACAAGTTCCTATATAATATTCATCTTCTATCAATTCAGCTATTTCTAATCCATCTAAAATAAATCGCATTGCTTGTGCGATGCTTCCTATGTTATTGTAGACATTACTTATGTTCATTTGACACTTTATAAGCCCAATTGAGTCCTTATTTGTCAGGAATGCTTCCCTGCTTTTGAAGTAATAATCAAGGCTTTTTTTATAATCCGATTGTCTTTCATGAACCACGCCCAATCCTCCCAGGCAAGTTGGAATATATTCCGTCATATTTTTACTTTTGGAATGTTTTAGGCCGAGTTCGAAATAATTTTCTGCCTGTATATAATTTTTCTGGTGCAAATAAATTCGCCCTAAATTAATTGCTCCCAGGACATATCCTTTGTCAAAGCCTATTTGTTCTGATAATTCGATTGCTTGTTTATTATAATTGATAGCTAATTCAGGATTTCTTGGTGCATACGGATTTTCCAACTCCAGGAGTTGCTTAATCATCATCGTATCTTCTATCGGGGCAGTATCATTTTGAATTTTGCTTTTGTCCGTACAAGCAATTATCAATAAAGAGAAAACTATAAGACTGCTTAAGCTAGATATACGTGCTTTCATGACTGTAAATTTAATCACATTTTTTATCATGTCATTTAAATAGGCAAAAGATATTTATATTTCAATCACTAATCGGGCTAGTTATAAAATAGTAAAACATCCGCTGAAACATATGATATTCTATTGAATAACAATTAATAATGGAGGCGTCGCCTTTTCGGCTATTTACAAAGGTAGAACAAAATTGGTATTCTCTGATACTTTCCTGTAAAACTTTTTGCTCTTATGAGGCTTATTAAGCTTTCATGGATATTCAATAAAAAAAGCCGGCTTCCAAGGAAGACCGGCTTTTCTCATCATCTTAACCAAAACT
>CAZDWA010000030.1:0-23973 GCA_964509065.1 uncultured Lentimicrobiaceae bacterium | reverse complement strand
TCTTCGCGACGGATAATATGCAAGCGATCGATGGCAGGCTGATGCTCCGGATGTCCTTCAAAACAAACACGCCACATCCCATTGGCTGTTTGCCCTAAATAATCAGCCAAATAGCCTTTATCCTGAAGCTGTTTAACCAAATTATCCGCATTTGATTTCTCGCGAAATACTCCTGCAATGATGAAGTACTTATTTTCCGGCACTTCAACTATCGCCAATGCATCTGCCGATTCGGCTTCCTCAAAGGCTTCTGCTACCAACTCATCAGCTCCTGTATCAACTTCTGCTTCAGGCTGCTCCAAGATTTGTTCTATACTATTTGAGGGACTCTCTTCCGCCGGCAGCATGTTTGTTTGCGCTGTTGAAGATTCAGCCTTCCCAAAAATAGTAACGGATTGCAGCCAATGTGAGTTTTTGATGATATACTCATTCGGGCTGGCATAAAACCAAGGCAAAGCAGATGCTTTTGAAGCATATACATCATAATAATGTTGCACAAATTGCTTATTCAACAAGCCGAACAAGCCAAATAAAACCAAAATAACGGCTGCAACACTCAGGCGACGATAGATTCTTCTTCCGGAGGATGTAGCTGCTACGGTAGGTACTGATTCTTTCACGCCAACAGCTTTTGTGTTGGATGAAATACTTGTGTCAGCAGTTTTAAGAGCAGCAGCCGAAGCAAAGGCGGCTCCAATCTTTTGCTGCATGCCTTCACGTGTTACCGGAGGCGAAATAACAGCTTCCAATCCATATGCTTCCGGCAAATAGTTGATATGTGTATCTGCGTCAAAGCTGATTTCTTGCTGTTCGTTAAAATACAACCTCCCAATTTGATTAAAATATATTTGCTTGCCTTCTTTCATCATTGAAAGGCATTCTTTTACAAATAAATCAAGTTGGGAACGTGCGTTGAGATAGTTTAAATTTTCGTTACGCGCGATATAGCTCAACAACAAGCCATCATTATTTTGAAGCCTCGGATTGAAAACTATTTCTCGATATGGCGGCTTAAAATAATGGCGAACGGGATGCACGGACACACCATGATCACGTGTTATAAACCCGCCCAAACCGGGGATTACAACATATTCATACTCGTAAAGTAAATCGGCTATATATGATGCTATCTTCATTTAATCGCAATTATGCAAAAATAGTATTAAAACTGTTTGCTAAAGTACGAAATTATACGCACAAAATCAAAAAAGGTTTTCAATTTTTTTTAAATCTTCCGGGCTATCAATACCTATCGATTCTATATCGGTAATAGCCATGCGGATAGCCATGCCGTTTGCCAACCATCGAAGCTGCTCAAGCGACTCGGCTTGCTCCAAAACGGAAGCTTCCAGTGTGGAAATTTCCTTTAAAGCTTCCAAGCTATACGCATACATTCCAATATGTTTGTAAAACACATGCGTATCAAGCCATCTTTCCATGGGAAGTGAGCGGACAAAAGGTATGGGATGCCTACTAAAATACAATGCTTCCCGCTTTTCATCCATTACTACTTTTACAATGTTGTTGTTGGTCAATTCGTGCATGCTTGCAATTCGTTTTGCCAAGCTTGCAATCCGACTTCCTCCCCTCAAAAGCTCGACCAACAGCCGTATATGTTCGTGGGCAACCAAGGGTTCATCGCCTTGGATATTTATCACTGCATCAATTTTATGAGGGTATTTTTCGGCTGCTTCAACACATCTTGAAGTTCCGCTTTGGTGTACCGTATCTGTCATAACAGCCAAGCCCCCAAAGGCTTTCACTTCATTAAAAATACGCTCATCATCCGTGGCTACCACTACCTCTTTCAGCAGCTTGCTGCCTGTAGCACCTTCATACACATGCTGAATCATTGTTTTTGATCCAATGCGTGTAAGCGGCTTTCCCGGAAAGCGGGTTGAAGCATAACGAGCCGGAATGACACCAAGAATATCCACTATATAATTTTAAAACAATCCGTGTAGTTCGGCTTGAATTTTTTCAATTACCAAACCAAGGTCTGCAGGTTTTTGAAAATCAATGTCATCTACCTCCACAATCAGCAGCTTTCCTCTGTTGTATTTTTGAATCCAAGCTTCATAACGCTCATTCAAATGCTTTAAATAATCAAGTCGGATGGAGGCTTCATATTCCCTCCCCCGCTTTTGAATTTGCTTGACCAAGGTAGGAACGCCGGCACGCAAATAAATCAACAAATCGGGTGCTTTGATGAAATTGCTCATCAGCTCGAACAACGAACTGTAGTTTTCAAAGTCGCGCGTAGACATCAGATTCATCGAATGCAGATTGGGAGCAAAAATATAGGCATCCTCATAAATGGTACGGTCTTGTACCACAGTTTCTCCGCTATTTCGAATATCGATAACTTGTCGAAATCGGCTATTTAAAAAATATACCTGCAGATTGAACGACCAACGCTGCATATCTTCATAAAAGCTGTGTAAATAAGGATTGTTCTCAACATCCTCATAATGTGGCAACCATCCAAAATGTTTGGCCAATAAACTGGTTAAGGTAGTTTTACCCGAACCAATATTTCCCGCAATTGCTATGTGCATAATAAATGATTTGTGGCAAATTTAAGTTTTTTTGACAGGATTTACTCCCATTGTCAATAAAATCTCTTCAAGAAACTCCCTGTCATTGGATAATCGAGGCACCTTATGTTGACCACCCAGCTTACCTCGTGCTTTCATCCATTCGTAAAAAGTGCCTTTGGGTGCAAAATGAATAATCGGAGGACGTAAAATCATATTCCGATAGCGTTTGGCTTCATAATCAGAATTTAATGATTTTAATGCAGTGTCGAAGGTTTCAGCAAAAAATTCCGGATTTTCGGGAGATTTATCAAACTCAATAATCCATTCGTGTGCAGCAGCAGTCTTTTGATCAAAAAACAAAGGTGCAGCTGTATAATCCGTAATGGTAGCATCGCTTTTCTTAGTTGCAATCGTTAGGGCTTGCTCGGCATTATCCACCATTAATTCTTCACCAAACGTATTGATGAAACTCTTGGTACGTCCTACAATTCTTATGCGATAAGGATTGGTAGAGACAAACATGATGGTATCGCCTATCAAATAACGCCATAGACCTGCATTGGTGGTAATGACCATGGCATATATCTTACCAAGCTCCACTTGGTCGAGCCCGATGGTGGTCATATCGCCATTTTCATATGCTTCAAACGGAATTAATTCATAAAAGATGCCGTAATCCAACATGAGCAACAAATCTTTGCTATCCTTTTGGTCTTGTATGCCAAAAAAGCCCTCCGAGGCATTATAAGTTTCCATATAATGCATCTTATCATCCGGTATGAGCGCATTATATATTTCGGCATAAGGCGCGAAATTTACGCCTCCATGGAAAAAGACTTCAAGATTTGGCCATACCTCACGTATGTTTGATTTGCCGGTTATCTCAAGCACTTTACGCAATAAAACCAAAGCCCATGAAGGAACCCCGGATATACTTGTCACATCGTGCTGTAAGGTTTCTTTTGCCATTAAATCAATCTTCGATTCCCATTCTTCCATTAATGAAATACTCAGATTGGGAGTTTTCAACAATTGCACCCAAAACGGCAAATTTTGAATCAAAATAGCAGAAAGGTCGCCATCGTAATAAGAAGCATTATCAACTTCGGTGATGGAATGACTGCCGCCAAGCGCCAAGCCTCGCCCGCCAAACAAATTTGTGTGCGGATGATTATTAACATAAAGCGAAAGCATGTCTTTGCCGGCTTTAAAATGGCATTCTTCCAAGGCAGAATTACTTACCGGGATATATTTACTCTTGCTGGAAGTAGTTCCTGATGATTTGGCAAACCATTTTATTTCTTCGGGCCATAAAATATTCTGCTCGCCGGCACGCAAACGGTCAATGCAAGGCTTCATATCTTCGTAGGTACTAACCGGCACACGTTGTTGGTAATCTTCAAATCTGTGGATGGATTTAAAGTCATATTTCTTGCCCCATTCGGTTGATTTTCCTTGCTGGATCAAACGCTTGAACCATTCTTCCTGTACCTCAATGGGATATTTTATGAAAAGCTCAATTTGATGCATCCGCTTTTTCATCAACCACGATATGAGTGTGTTAAATAATGCCATTTTATTTTGGGGCTGTAGTAACTAAATAAATACTGATGAATAAAAATATGATATTTGGAATCCAAGCTGCCACGACGGGCGACAAATTACCGAAAGTGGCAAATACCGTAGAGATTTGCATGAAAAGGATGTATGAAAAAGTAAGCGCGATACCGGCACCAAGGTGGACTCCTATGCCGCCTCTAACTTTTCGACTCGATAAAGACACCCCTATTAATGTCAATATTAAAATGGCAGCAGGAGAAGCCATGCGTTTATGCATTTCAACTTCGTACACAACCACACCCTCATTGCCTTTTAGGCGCTCGTTGGCAATATGTTTTCGAAGCTCCCAAAAATTCATCACCTCAAAATCTTCTTTTACCTGATATAAATCTGCGGGAAGAAGGTTAAGCGTCGTATCCATGCGTTCACCCTTGGTGATAATTTCATGAATGCTGTCGAGCCGCCGCTCATGAAAATTGTAAATTATCCAATCCGTTCCATTGGTGTCCAATTGAATTCTATCCGCAATAAGCTTATACTTAAGTTCCTCTTCCTCAAATTGTTCAAGCGTGAAGCGATATCCAATATTCAATTGACTATTATAATGTTCCACATAGGCGAAAACACCTTTTTCAATCTGCAAATGAATGTTTCTGTCTTTATCTTTGTAAAGGTCTTCCATATATTGGTTTTTAAACTCCCTGCGTATTTGATTGGTTTGAGGGATTAAAATATTGCCCAAATACAAGGACAATACAGCCAGAAATATGGATGCCAAAAAGTAAGGCCAAAGCATGCGCCAAAAGCTGACACCGCTACTTAAAATTGCAATAATTTCAGAGTTTCCCGCCATTTTAGAAGTAAAGAAGATGACGGAAATAAAGGTGAATAAATAAACAAAAAGGTTTATAAAGTAAGGGATGAAATTCAAATAATAATCGAAGATAACGGCTTTAACCGGTGCACTCTTTTTCAAGAAATCATCAATATTTTCCGATATGTCAAAAATAACGACTATGACAATAAGCAAGGAGATGGCATAAAAAAATGTGCCTAAATATTTTTTGAATATGTACCAGTCTATTAGTTTCATTTTAAAGCCTTTGCATAAGTCGTGGCACCATTTGTGCTTTCCAGTTTGCAAAATCATTTGCCAAAATATGTTTTCGAGCTTCTTTTACCAACCAAAGATAAAAGCTTAGGTTATGTACACTCGCAATCATACTTCCGAGCATTTCTCCGGCAACAAACAAATGACGTAAATATGCCTTTGAATATTGTTCATCAACAAAAACAGTTCCGTTTTCATCAATGGGACTAAAATCATTTTTCCATTTTTCATTGCGGATATTGATGATGCCGTTTGATGTAAACAGCATTCCATTACGACCGTTTCTGGTAGGCATTACGCAGTCAAACATATCCACGCCGAGTGCAATACTTTCCAAAATATTGGCAGGTGTTCCAACGCCCATCAAATAGCGTGGTTTATCGTCCGGCAATATTTTACAAACCAATTCGGTCATTTCATACATTTGTTCAACCGGCTCACCTACCGACAAGCCGCCAATAGCATTGCCGGCAGCCTCTTTCGAGGCAATATATTCCGCCGATTGTGTGCGTAAATCTCTGAAGGTGCTGCCTTGTACAATTGGGAATAAATTTTGTTGATAGCCGTAAAGGGCTTCAGTTTCCTCAAAACGATTAATACAACGATCGAGCCACCTGTGTGTGAGATGCATGGAACGTTCCGCATACGTATAATCGCATGGATATGGGGTGCACTCGTCAAATGCCATCATGATATCTGCCCCGATTATCCGTTGAATATCCATCACGCGCTCCGGTGTAAATTGGTGTCGGCTGCCATCAATATGAGATTGAAAAACAACCCCTTCTTCCGTTAACTTGCGGCGGTCGCTTAGTGAATAAACCTGAAAACCTCCGCTATCAGTCAATATTGGCTTTCCCCAGCCGTTGAATTTATGTAAGCCGCCTGCCTGCCGGATTATTTCCAAGCCGGGTCGCAAATACAAATGGTAGGTATTACCCAAAATAATTTCTGCCTGTATATCATGTAACAGTTCACGCTGATGCACAGCCTTGACCGTACCGGTCGTTCCAACAGGCATAAAAATTGGCGTCTCAATAATACCATGATCCGTGCTTAGAATGCCGGCCCGGGCCGAAACAGATGTGTCTCTACCAACAATTTTAAACTCCATAAATGGCTAAATTTGAGCAAAGATAATCCAAATCATAAAGTTTCAATACTTTTGCAATCACAAATTAATAATGCTGTGTTTACTGATTTTATACTGAACGGACTGACTGTCAGCGCTATGGAATTACTTCTAATACGACTGACATTGATATTACTTCTGATAGTTTTACTTATTCAGTTGTTCTATTTTTGGTATTATTATTCACGGCTGGCTTTCACAAAAAAGCACAAGTCATTGAATACCAATCCGGATTTACCGCCTGTATCGATTATAATTTGTGCACATAATGAATATAGCAGTCTCGAAAAAAATATTCCGCTTATTTTAGCTCAAGAATACGAAAATTTTGAATTAGTGGTTGTCAATGACTGTTCAGATGATGGCACCGAAGATTTACTGGAAGATTTTGTAAGGCAGGATGCACGCGTAAAACATATTCATCTTCAACAAAGTTTAAATTTTTTCAGAGGGAAAAAGTTTCCACTCAGCATCGGCATCAAATCTGCTGCGTATGAGCGTCTGTTACTTACTGAACCGGCCTGCTCGCCTATTTCCGATCGCTGGATTACAAATATGGTTCAAAATTATACACCCGAAATTGATGTGGTACTGGGATACAGCCCTTATCAAAAAAAACCGGGCATATTAAACTGGCTGATACAGTATGATACCTTATTTACGGGTATTCAATATTTTTCGATGGCATTAGCCGGAAATGTATTTATGGGTGTAGGACGAAATTTATCTTATAAAAAGAGTTTATTTCTGAAAAATAAAGGTTTTATTACACACTATGACATCCCTTTGGGTGATGATGACTTGTTTATCAGTCAAATAGGAAATTCGCGCAATACCGCAATTGAAATAAGCCCCGAATCACAAATGTTTACCCTTCCAAAAGCCGATTTTAGTGAATGGGTGCGCCAAAAAAGACTTCAGCTGTCAACAAAGCTATATTATAAACCTAAAACAAAATGGCTGCTTGGCACCTATTGGGTCACACAAATACTATTTTATGCATTGCTGATTGCATTGTTTTTTACCAAGATTCCTTTTTTCATACCTTTGGCAATATTTCTTGTTCGATTAATTAATCAAGAAATCATATTTATTTATGCGGCACGCAAACTAAAACAGTCTTTCTTATGGCTGCTTTTGCCCTTTGCCGAAGTATTTTTTATTATTTTTAACCCTGTTATACACTTATATAATCGAATTTCAAAACCGGTAAAATGGATCTAAAGTTAAATCTTACTGAAAAAGGACTTCGCGACTACCGGCTGATACAGCGTGCGTTAAACGAGGATGACCAGCAGGCTTATACCAGTTTAATGCATCATTATCAGGATGCAGTGTATTATCTGATGCTTAAGATGACATCAAGCCCCACGGATGCGGAGGATTTAACAATAGAAGCTTTTGGAAGAGCCTTCAAAAATTTACATCAATATTCACCCGAATTTGGTTTCAGCACATGGCTTTTCCGCATTGCTGCCAACAACTGCATCGATTTTCACCGAAAAAACAGGCTCAACTTGAGTAGCCTTAGCGATACGGATGAGAAGCAACGAAGCAAAGATTCCAATATATTTCTGGCTGATCCCGAACCAAATCCAGAGGAAACAATTATCAAGGAGCAAAAACACGAAACCATGCGGCAGGTGGTTGAAAAACTAAAGCCGCATTATCGAAATATTGTTGAGCTCAGGTATTTTGAAGAGTTGAGCTACGAAGAAATTGCCCAAAAAATGAATCTCCCCATAGGAACAGTCAAAGCACAGCTGTTTCGCTCAAGAGAATTATTGTACAATATTCTTAGAAAACAATCCGATTCGATTTAGCCTGCATAATTCACCAATTCATAAGGCTATCAATTTAACTTTATCATAACAAGCTTATAATCATTGCACTAGAAGATTTTAGTAATAACTTCATGAATTAAGCAGGTTAGTTTCAGTGGATGGTTAAAAGATTTGGCTCATACCGCTTAATAGCGTATTTTTGCAACAAAAAGCCATGTCTACATTCACATCGTTTCAGACAAGTATATTAAATGGAATTCCGGCACAACTTCCGGCTCCCAAACCTTATAATCAAGGTGTTAGCCATGCTCCCAAACGTAAAGACATTTTAAGCCCCGCTGAAAAACGCTTGGCCTTACGAAATGCGTTACGCTATTTCCCCGAACACCAGCATGCAGTATTGGCTCCCGAATTTGCTGAAGAGCTGAACCAATACGGAAGAATTTATATGTACCGTTTTAAACCGGATTATAAGATTTATGCACGTAATATTGATGCGTTTCCACATAAATCGCGTCAAGCAGCAGCCATTATGTTGATGCTCAGCAATAATTTGGACGAAGCTGTGGCACAACATCCGGACGAATTGATAACCTATGGAGGAAACGGAGCAGTATTTCAAAATTGGGCTCAATACTTACTTAGCATGAAATATCTGGCAGAAATGACAGATGAGCAGACATTGGTACTTTATTCGGGTCATCCGGTGGGTTTATTTCCCTCAAATCGTGAAGCACCGAGAGTAGTGGTGACAAACGGCATGGTAATCCCCAATTATTCAAAGCCCGACGACTGGGAACGAATGAATGCGCTTGGCGTATCACAATACGGTCAAATGACTGCCGGCTCCTTCATGTATATCGGACCCCAAGGCATTGTTCACGGCACTACCATTACGGTATTAAATGCCTCACGCATGCACCAGCATCCCGCATATAAAGGCGGTTTAAAATTATTTATCACCTCCGGCTTAGGTGGAATGAGCGGTGCACAGCCAAAAGCAGGAAATATTGCAGGTGTGGTAAGCATCACAGCCGAAATAAACCCAAAGGCAGCATACAAAAGACACAGCCAAGGCTGGGTTGATGAAGTAATTAGTGATGTGGACCAAGCAATTGATACTGCATTGGAATGGAAAGAAAAAAATACAGCTCATTCCATCGCATTCTTGGGAAATATCGTGAGCCTTTGGGAACGCTTAGCCGAGCGCAATATTCAAGTAGATATGGGCTCGGATCAGACTTCATTACATAACCCATGGGCAGGAGGATACTATCCGGTCGAACTTTCTTTTGAAGAAGCAAATGAGCTGATGGCAAATGATCCTGCAGCATTTAAACTTAAGGTGCAAAACAGTTTGAAACGCCAAGTAGCAGCCATCAATAAACTGACTGCGGCAGGAATGTACTTTTTTGATTACGGCAATGCCTTCCTCTTGGAAAGCAGTAGAGCCGGTGCAGATATTATGAATGAAGACGGAAAATTCAAATATCCTTCATACGTACAAGATATTATGGGACCACTCTGCTTTGATTACGGATTTGGACCATTTCGTTGGGTGTGCACTTCCTCGGATCCCGCAGATTTAAAGACTACTGATAATATAGCCAGGGAGGTATTGGAAAAGCTTGCTCAAAATGCGCCTGAAGAAATAAAACAGCAACTCGATGATAACATCCATTGGATTAAGGAAGCCCAAGAAAATCAGCTTGTTGTAGGTTCTCAGGCACGCATTTTATATGCCGATGCCGATGGACGTATTCAAATTGCTGCTGCTTTTAATCGTGCCATACGCGAAGGAAAAATTAAAGCTCCCGTAGTGCTTGGACGCGACCACCACGATGTGAGCGGCACCGATTCACCCTTCCGCGAAACCTCAAACATTTACGACGGTTCCAGCTTTACAGCCGATATGGCAATTCACAATGTCATTGGCGATAGCTTCAGAGGTGCCACTTGGGTTTCCATACATAACGGAGGTGGTGTAGGATGGGGAGAAGTAATAAATGGCGGATTCGGACTTGTATTGGATGGAAGCCGTGAAGCAGATAAAAGACTTCAAAATATGTTGCACTGGGACGTAAATAACGGTATTGCAAGACGTAGCTGGGCACGAAACAAAGAAGCTATCTTTGCCATAAAGCGTGCAATGGAAGCTGAACCAAGGCTAAAAGTCACATTGCCTAACTTTGCAGATGATGATATGATTGAAAGATTTTTTTAAGCGAAATTTTCATCAAAATCATACTCGATTTGAACAAAATAAATAGTTAAAAACAAGTGCAACTTTATTTATTTTCAACTTGTCTATAAAAAGAAAGTAAAAAGTATTACTTTTGCATACTATTTGTAGAGTATTCATAAAAGCTTGTTGTTATGAAAAAATCATTACTTATTTTTCTTTTTGCAGCCTTTGCAGTAGGCATCAAGGCGCAATCCTTAACTTTAATCTACGAAGGAGAAGCATTAAATCATGGTGATACCGTTGTAGCATATGATGAAATACCGGAAGGTGATCTTTATTATATGATGGTGAACGAGGTTCAAGTAAAGAACAATACGGATCGTAGCGTACATGTTATGGTTGAACGTATTACACATTCAACTGTTGAAGGCAGCGTAAATAATTTCTGCTGGGGATATTGTTTTGGACCGGATACCAGTGTATCACCCGAATCAATAGAAATTGAGGCCAATGAGATGACTGCTCCCGGCGAGTTTTCAGCAGATTATATGCCCATGGGAAATCCGGGTACATCAATTTTAGAATATAAATTCTATATTGAATCCGATCCGGATGATTTTGTAAGCTATGTTGTGAAATTCCATGCTTCGCCCGTATCAATCGATGAATTTGCTGATCCAATCCTATTTGGCAATGCATATCCCAATCCTGCTACCAATATGGTGTCATTCGATTATAATCTTGTTTCACCCTCTAACAGTGGAATATTAAAGATTTTCAATTTATTGGGACAGCCCGTTATGGAGCAGCATATTAGCGCCACTAGCGGAAAACTTGAACTTTCTGTTGCAGACCTGAAAGAAGGTGTATATTTATATTCAGTTCAGGTTAATAATCAGACTATTATCACCAGAAAACTGGTTGTACGCAGATAAGTCTCGTAGGCTAGTATAAAGATTTTAAAAGGTCATCCCGTTTGAGGATGGCCTTTTTATTTTAACAGAAAATTTATACTGTTGAAATGTTTGATTATCACAGTCTAATAAAATAATTTCGCCTTAAGCTGCGAACTTATTCAATGTAAATTTGTCTTTTAAGGATTTTAGATTATTTTTGCATATACAGAAAAGGCAATACAAAGGGCAAATCCGTTTCATTTTTTCAGATAAAGTGATGAGGTGGATGCGTATTTGTTCTTTGTCATCAATAATTTAATTGAACCATCTATGGGAATCAAACAGAAAACCTCTGATTTGCAAAAGCGCATGCGTGAAGCACTGATGGGAGGTGGCCAACAGGCTATCGACAAACAAAAGGCTATCGGGAAACTTACAGCTCGCGAACGTATCATCGCCTTACTTGATCCAAAGTCATTTCATGAGTACGATCTTTTTGTGGAACATGCCGCAAAAGATTTCGATATGGATAAAAAGTATCTGCCGGGAGATGGCGTTATTACCGGGACAGGAACCCTGAGTGGTCATCCCGTGTGTATTTACGCGCAAGATTTCACTGTTGCGGGAGGTTCGCTTGGCTGGATGCATGCCAAAAAGATTACAAAAATCATGGATCACGCCATGAAATTAAAAGTACCCCTCATCGGAATTAATGATTCAGGGGGAGCACGTATTCAAGAAGGTGTGAATTCACTTGCCGGATATGGTGAGATTTTTTACCGGAACACACAAGCTTCCGGAGTGATACCACAAATTTCGGTGATATTAGGTCCTTGTGCCGGTGGAGCAGTATACTCACCTGCACTAACCGACTTTGTGTTTGTTGTAGAAAATATTTCCAAAATGTTTATTACAGGACCTGAAGTAATTAAAACAGTTTTAGGAGAAGAAATTTCAATGGAAGAGCTTGGCGGAGCACGTATTCATGCCGAAATTACCGGGAATGCGCATTTTTACGCCAATAGCGAAGAAGAATGCTTTGAACAAATTAAGCATTTGGTAAGCTATATCCCTTGGAATAACATGAAAAAAGCGGGTAGTTTTCCCAAAAAATCACCCCGAACAAGAGATTATAAAATCAATGAGATTTTGCCTACCGACCCTCGCATGCCTTATGATGTGCGCGATGTGATAAAATCAATTGCAGATAATTCGGAATTCCTTGAAGTTCAAGAGCTTTTTGCTGCAAATATCGTCATCGGATTTGGTAGAATAAATGGCGAAACAGTTGGTTTTGTAGCAAATCAGCCGGCTGTGCTGGCCGGAGTATTAGATGTGGATTCATCCGATAAAGCTGCACGCTTTATTCGCTATTGCGATTCCTTTAATATACCGCTCGTTACATTAGTCGACCTGCCGGGCTATTTGCCGGGAGTAGACCAAGAGCATGCCGGTGTAATCCGTCATGGAGCTAAATTACTTTATGCGTATTCTGAAGCTACCGTACCAAAAATCACCGTAATTATGCGTAAAGCTTATGGTGGTGGATATATTGCAATGTGCTCAAACCATTTACGTGCCGACTTTGTATTTGCATGGCCCACAGCCGAAATTGCAGTAATGGGTCCGGAAGGTGCAGCAAATATTATCTTTAGAAAAGAAATAATGGCTGCAGAAGATCCGGAAAAGATGAGAAAACAAAAAGTGGAAGAATATAAAACGAAATTTGCTAATCCATATGTAGCAGCTGCTTACGGATATGTAGATGCAGTAATTGAACCTGCTGAAACAAGGCAAATGCTTATTCACTCCTTGGAGATTTCAAAAGATAAAATAGTGGATGTACCCATGAAAAAACATGGAATACCACCATTTTAATCAATCGGCAGAAACAAAAAATATAGCATTATACCAATTGCTCTGCTGATATTTAATCTTAGTATATAATATCATGAAAAAGGATAAAAGAGAATCTAAAAAGGATAAAAAAGACTCCAAGAAAGAAAAGGAACTTAAAAAAGATCAAAAGACTGTAAAAAAGAATAGTACTTCGCAAGAGCCTAAACTTAAAACCTTGGTTATTGATAGTGCTAGCTATAAAACAGCATTGACAAAGAAGTTCCAAAACAGAAAATCTTTTGAAGGATTTCACAATAATATACTTACTGCATTTATTCCGGGTACAATAACGGATGTGTATGTAAAAGAAGGCGATCAGGTTACAAAAGGGCAAGACCTGTTGATACTGGAAGCCATGAAAATGCTGAATGAAATAAAAGCGCCTTTTGATTCCGTAGTAAAATCAATTCAGGTAAAAAAAGACGAAAGGGTTACCAAAAATCAGGTGTTGGTGGAACTGGAATATGTCCCAAACGATTCATTCTCCTGATGAATTAATTGCAAAATATCTTCACGCCCAATTTTGGTTACCGAAGAGCTTAAATACATTAAAGGCAACTCCTCCCATTGTTGGAGGAGTTCTTTTTTATATGCATCTATGGCAAACCCAAGATTAGTAGTCCCCAGCTTGTCGGTCTTGGTGAAAACAATTACGAAAGGAAGGCCGTTAACAGCCATCCATTCCATTAATTCCATATCATTTTTTTGTGGGTTATGACGGGCATCCACTAAAATAAAGGTATACACTAAATTGGGGCGCCCCTTCAAATACTGATACATTAATTCACTCCATTGTTCACGTGAACTTTTAGAGCGCTTTGCATAGCCATAGCCCGGCAAATCAACTAAGTACCAGCTTTCATTAATTAAAAAATGATTTATCAAAGTGGTTTTTCCCGGCTTGCCGGATGTTTTAGCCAACGTATTTCTTTGCGTAAGCATATTCACCAAAGATGACTTGCCCACATTGGAGCGTCCAACAAATGCATATTCCGGCATAACCGGATCGGGCATCATAGTTAATGAAGTACTGCTTTTAATAAAAACTGCCTCACGAATTATCATCGCTTATCCTTTTTTCTCCGGGTTTATACGTATTTAAGTGGCGGTCCTTTTTGGAATCATAAATATCGCCAATAGAAATTAAAATTGCCGTTTCTTCCACTTGTCCAAATTCGGCATTCAAAGAAGTTCCGAAAGAACGCATGGAAAACGACAAATTCATATATGCACTCACCAAAGGCGGCACATGCTCCCCTCGCTGACGCACCTGCTGAACCAGCGTCTTATAATCCGCCTCATAACTGCCACCGTCAAACATACTTTCAAATTCAGTAATATCCGTCTTATATGGCAGCGCTTGATGAGGAAATACCAACTTGTCCGGATCCGGGAAATATTTATTCATAAAGTATAAGATAAGATCTCTGGAAGTGGCTTCAAACTGGCTGTACATGGTAACTTTACCAAAGAAATAACGAATTTGAGGATGATTTATTACGATAGCACCTAAGCCATCCCACAGATTATCAAGCGAATACATTCCTTTTCGGATATTCTTTGTAGGCTGATATTCAGGCTGTACAAAAGAACGGCCAAGCTCAATGGTATAAGGTAAAAAATCATTGATAAACTGTTCGGAATAATCAAAAAGTTCGGCAGTAGGAGTTGCCACCTTTCCTTCCGGAGTTTTTGTCAATAAATTGCAATCAATATAGCGATAGCCTCCCACAATCTCCAACTCTTGAGGGTCCCAAACAATTAATTGTTTAAATGAATTTTCGCCCAGATCAAATTGATCGATATCCACTGATTTACCGGTTCCGCCTTCCGCCATACGGAAAGAAATCTCTCGTAAGCGACCAATCTCCTGCATTAAATTCGGAGAATCGGAATCTGTAATCACATAAATCTCTTTATTACCATTATTAGTGTTGCGTAAAAAGCGTTCCGGGCTTAACTCTTCAAGTAGTAGCTTTCTGTCGACTGGAGGAATAATATTTTCCATATTTGGTTCAATATTAAAGTGTTAAATAAGTTTTGAATAATCAGTATTCGGGTCAAAAACAGCATCCGAATGAGTTGCAAGATAATATACAAATATGCGCAATTTTTCTGCCCAATTTGCATCCGTATTGCTTTTATCGAACAGCTGCCAATGTATCGGCTGTCCAAAGGTAATTCTAATTTCCTGATTTTTTTGTTTAAAAAATTCATCCACCAAATAAAGCATCTCAATATTTGCCTTAATGCCTAATCGTTTTCGAATATTGGATAAATTATAAAAGAACGCTGAATTATTCCCACTTATATGCGTAGGGATTATATATCGATCAAAGCGTTTTGCCTTTGAAATAAATGTTTTTTTCCATTCCAAATCACGAATTACCCCTTTGCGTTTACGGGAAACAAGCCCAAAAGGAAAGTAACAGATTATGGCATCGCTCTCAAAAGTATCATTCAATATTTTAACATTTTCCGCATTTGAGCCGTGCTTGTTAATTGGCACAAACAAAGGTTTCAAATTATCTAAGTAAAGTAAAATATCATTTACCGGAAACTGAATCTTTTTGTCAACCCTACCAATTGACTGCATCAGCGCCAAGCCGTCCAAGCCCCCCAAAGGATGATTGCTTGCAACAATCATTCTATCCTGAAGCCTAAGATTTTCAATGCCTTCTATCTGAATCTCAGGCTGAAACATATCAAGCACCGCATCCACAAAATCAAGCCCTTGCTTAGTATATGCACCATCTAAAAATACATTAATCTCATCCTGATGAATAATTCGTTTTAGATAAGAAATCAAGAAGCCGGGTAAGATTTTTGCCAAGGCAGGGCTCTTTGTCTTTAAAATCTGCTCGACATCAATATGCATTTTGTTTATCGCATTTTGCTGCTCTTCCATACAAAGATGATTTTTAGAAATCAACACAAAGATAAAATAAAGATGTGCCAATGCACTCCTTTTCTTGAATTAAGTGCATACCACCGCCTTTTTAGCTGATAAAAGAATGCAAAATAGCATCCTAAACTTGCATAAGTCAAATGCAATAAACCCAAAAAAAGTTATTAACAATTAAAAAAATCTTTCTTGCTGATTTTCAGCTTTTTACATGCAAATAGGAAATATTTACTCCATATTATGCAACTTTTTTGGGAAAAAATGGTAAAATATGGTTGTTAATGGGAAAAAATGCAGTACTTTTACAACATTAAAAAGCAGGCTCAGTGGAAATCCTAATTGGTGACATACATTGTAAGCTGGATGGCAAAGGCCGCCTGATGGTTCCGGCAACTTTCAAGGATCAATTGAAAGACATGCTGGATGAGGGTTTTGTGTTACGGCCCGGGCTGTTCAGCAAATGTATTGAGATGTATACTATAGCGGATTGGGTTGAAAAACAGAAGAAGCTAAAAAACATGAGCCAGTTTGTCAAAGTAAATGTAGACTTAATGCGTAAGTACAATGCCGGTGTAAAACATGTGAAGCTTGATGCTTCCGGCCGACTGCTGATCCCAAAGGAATTAGTAGAATATGCCGGATTGAGCAAGGAGGTTGTTATCACCGCCCTTCCCACTTATATGGAAATCTGGGATAAAGGATTATATACCGACAAACTGGATGAGATGGATCCGGAGACCTATTTTGAGCAGCTTGAAGAAAGACTTGGAGAACATACTAACGATTAATAAACCGAATAAAACTGCATTGACATGTACCACCAGTCGGTTCTTTTACACAAAAGTGTACAAGCGTTGCGTATATACCCTGAGGGTGTATATGTCGACGTCACCTTTGGTGGCGGTGGTCACTCTATTGAGATATTAAAGCAGCTTAAAGGTGGAAAGCTATTTGCGTTTGACCAAGACCAAGATGCCCGCCAACATATTCCGGATGATGAGCGTTTTACATTTATCCAAAGCAACTTCAGGTATTTAAAAAACTTTTTGCAATACCATTCCGCTATCCCGGTCGATGGCATCTTAGCAGACTTGGGCGTATCTTCTCATCAATTCGACAAAGCAGAAAAGGGTTTTTCAACCCGCTTCGACAGCCGCCTCGACATGCGCATGGATCAGAACAATCCGCTTGACGCACATCAGGTTATTAACGAATATCATGTGGAAGAGCTGGTTCGCATTTTTAAAACCTATGGCGAGCTCACGCAGGCAAAACGTTTAGCAAACACGATTGTCAGTGCACGGAAGAAGAATACAATCAATACTACTTTCGAATTACGTGAAGCAGTAGCCCCTCACTTGTTTGCCGGAAAAGAAAATAAATTATTGGCGCAGCTCTTCCAGGCAATACGTATTGAAGTGAATGCAGAGATGGAGGTTTTGGAACAATTTTTAACACAAGCTATCCAAGTGCTAAAACCGGGAGGACGCCTTGTAGTCATTTCCTATCATTCGTTAGAAGACAGAATCGTGAAAAACTTTGTTCGCTCAGGCAATGCAGAAGGAAATATTGAAAAGGATTTCTTCGGTAATAACCTCAGTCCGATGCGCCCCATAGGAAAGTTAATCGTACCGGACAAGGAAGAAATTGAAGAAAATAACAGGGCAAGAAGTGCAAAATTAAGAATAGGAGAAAAGATAGAACATGGAAAAGCGTAGTAATTATATCAAAGGCGAAGAGCCTGCTGTGGTTACTACAACTCCTGTAGCTAAGCCGCCGAAGCCGAAAAAGAAGGTGAACTGGAGCCGTCGAATATTCAATATCATCGGAGGTGAGTTTCTTGCCAACAGATGGAATGTTCGCCAAATCAATTTCATTTTATTCTTAGCCATTCTTGGCGTCATATATATTGCCAACAGCTATTATGCCGAAAGCATTGCCCGACAAATTGATCGTGTAACACGTGATTTAAAAGAACTGCAGTTTGAATATATCTCCAGCAAATCGCAAGTGATGCAGCACAGCAAACAGTCTGAATTAACTCGCAAACTGAGTTCAACAGGTTTAAAAGAATCCGTAACACCGGTAAAAAAAATAATAATCCCGAAAAATTAAATGAATATGCGTGACCCGAAAAAAGTTATCATAATGCGTGTTTCTCTCCTCTATGCGTTCATGCTGGTTTGGGGAATCGTGATTATTGGGCGTATCGCATATATCCAAATTCACAAAACGGACGAGCTTTTGGAGAAAGCACGTCAGCAGGAGATTCGTGCATTTAATATTGAAGCAATGCGGGGAAATATCCTTGCATACGACGGCACCCTTTTACTCACCACAGTACCGGTATTTGAAGTAAGAATGGATGTGTCATCACCCTTAATCACTGATGAACAATTCACATCTGCCATCGACAGCCTCTCCATTGGACTGGCAAATGTGTTAAAAAACAAATCGGCAGCTGCATTTAAACAGCTATTACAAGAAGGGCGTAATAATGGCAACCGCTATCTGCTACTAAAAAAGAATGTGACCTATGGTGAGGTGAAACGACTTCGTACTTTGCCAATTTTAAAAGGCGGAAAATACAAGGGCGGTTTAATACTTGAGCCGGGCAGCAAAAGGGAACGCCCATATAAAGAGCTTGCCCAACGGACTATCGGCTACGAAAACAAGGTGGAGAATATTTCGGTAGGCCTTGAAGGCGCATATTATGATTATATCAAAGGCACGGACGGCAAACAAGTGAAACGAAGAATCAATAACGGCGACTGGAAGCCATTATTTGACGAAAACACCATAGAGCCTCAAAATGGGTACGATATCGTCACAACTATTGACATCAATATACAGGATGTGGCTGAAAGTGCATTGCGCAGAAACTTAAAAGAAAATAATGCCGATCAAGGCTGTGCCATCCTTATGGAAGTGGAAACCGGTCATATCGTAGCAATAGCCAATTTAAGTCTAAACAAAAAAACAGGCACTTATCACGAAATCTACAATTTCGGCATTGGTGAAAGCGTAGAACCCGGTTCTACCTTCAAGCTGGCTTCGATACTTGCACTATTAGATGACAAAAAGATAAATATCAGTGATAGCATGGCTATCGGAAACGGGCATATGAAGTTTCATACACGCGTAATGAAGGACGTATATCCTATTCGAGACGGTCGAATTAGTGTGCAAGAAGCTTTTGAAAAATCTTCGAATGTGGCAATGGCCAAAATGGTGACCGATGCCTATAAAAATGAACCGGAAAAGTTTATTGAAAAGCTATACGGCATGGGACTCAATCAACAATTAGGCATTGAGATTGCCGGAGAAGGGAAGCCGTATATCAAGCATCCGAGCGATAAAAAGTACTGGTATGGCACCTCCCTCCCATGGATGTCAATTGGATATGAGTTGCAAATCACACCCCTGCAACTGCTTACATTATATAATGCCGTAGCAAATAACGGCAAGATGATGAAACCCTTGTTTGTAAAAGAAATTCGGCAGGGAAATACGGTGATAGAAACACGTCAGCCGGTAGTATTGAATAAATCCATTGCCTCCGCAGATGCCATAAAAGAAGCTAGGTATTTGCTAGAAGGAGTGGTGGAAAACGGTACGGCACGCTCATTAAAGGACAGCCCTTTCAGAATTGCAGGGAAAACAGGGACCGCACAAATTGCTTCACCTCAACACGGCTATAACAAAAAGAACTACAATGCTTCTTTTGCAGGATATTTCCCTGCAGGAAATCCAAAATACAGCTGCATCGTATTTGTAAATAATCCTTCATCAGGAAAAATTTACGGAGGAGCGGTAGCAGCACCCGTCTTCAAGGAAATTGCAGCAAAGGTTTATGCCTCACGACCGCATATTCATGACAATATTGTTTCTAATGACACCTATTTAGCAGGAATGCCTCAAATAAATTGCATTTCCAATGCTGCAGATTTGTCAAAGCTGTTTCAGTTATTTGGGGTTTCATCAAGCCCACAGCCGCAAACAGCCGCTTGGGGAATACCCGTAATTAATGAAAGCAATCGCATTGAGTATGACTATGTTCAATTACAGGAAAAAGTCATGCCGGATGTCACCGGAATGAATGTTCGCGATGCGATATATCTTTTAGAGTCAATAGGATTAGCTCCAAGGATTTCGGGGAAAGGAAAAGTGGTGGCACAATCCATTGAACCCGGCATAGCAGTACAAAAAGGACAAAAGATTGATTTAAAACTGTTAAACCTATGAGAAGAAAGACCATAAATGACATATTGCCGGGCATTCCTGTAAAACATACCACAGGATTATTGACGAAGCAGGTCAGCAAGCTGATTTTCGATTCGAGATTGGCGGAGGATGGGGCTGCCTTCTTTGCTATTAAAGGTACTATCACCGATGGTCACAACTTCATAAATGCATGTATTGAAAAAGGATGTAAAACGATTTTCTGCAATAAAATCCCTCTTGAAATAACCGATGACACTATCACTTTTATCGAAGTGGAACATACTGCATATGCCATGGCAGTTGCAGCAGCAAATTTTTATGAGCATCCTTCAAAAGAGTTAAAGCTGATTGGTGTAACCGGTACAAACGGAAAAACCACCATTGCCAGCTTGTTGTATCAATTATTTGAAAATAGCGGATACCCGACAGGTTTATTATCAACCGTACACAACAAAATAAGCAAAGAAACTTTTGATACCACACATACTACACTCGACCCCATCAGCATTAATGCACTGCTTCGCGAAATGGTTGATAAAGGCTGTGGACAAGCATTTATGGAGGTGAGCTCACATGCCATGAGCCAGATGCGGGTATTTGGCTTGCATTTTGCCGGCGGCATTTTCACAAACCTCACCCATGACCACCTTGACTATCATGGCACATTTGCAGAATACAGGGATGCCAAAAAGCTTTTCTTCGACATATTGCCTACTTCGGCTTTTGCATTGGTGAACCAAGATGATAAAAATGGTGCATTCATGCTACAAAACACAAAAGCTGATTGCAAAACCTTTGGCATCACCAGCGATGCTGATTATAAAGCAAAAGTGATTGAAAATCACTTTGAAGGATTGCTTTTAAACATTGACGGCAAAGAATTATTCACCCATTTGGTAGGCCGTTTCAATGCCAGCAACCTGATTGCAGTATATGGTGCAGCTCGCCTTATGGGCATGTCAATAGATGATGCATTGGTTGGTTTAAGCATGTTACATAGTGCCGAAGGGCGTTTTGAATTTGTAAAAAACAGGGATCAAATTGTGGGGATAGTTGATTTTGCCCATACCCCCAACGCATTGGAAAATATCCTGAATACAATCAATGAAATTCGCACACATAATGAAACATTGATTACCGTATGTGGTGCCGGGGGTGACAGGGATAAAAGCAAACGCCCGGAAATGGCACAAATTGCTGCGAAATTAAGCGATAAGCTGATTTTGACATCCGACAACCCACGAAGCGAGGAACCGGAAGATATTATTCGTGATATGCGAAATGGAGTTCCGGGTGAATATTTTAAAAACACCCTTTCCATTACCGACCGCAGAGAAGCTATACATGCTGCAGTAAGCATGGCAAATCCCGGCGACATCATTTTGGTAGCGGGCAAAGGACATGAGAAATACCAAGAAATCAAAGGGAAGAAATACCCTTTTGATGATAAGAAAGAGCTATTTGAACGATTGTTAAACGAAATTACCGGATAAAAGATGTTTTATTATTTATTCTCATATCTGCATGAAGCATATAGTTTCCCGGGAGCACAAGTATTTCAATATATCTCCTTCAGGGCAGCTGCTGCCGTACTTACTTCATTGCTTATTTCTCTGGTGTTTGGACGTCGTTGGATATATTATTTGAATAAACGGCAAGTTGGTGAAACAATTCGTGACCTCGGCCTAGAAGGACAAAAAGAAAAAGAAGGTACACCCACTATGGGGGGGCTCATCATTATTGCCGCCGTAGTAATACCCACAATTTTATTTACCGAATTAGCCAATACCTATATTTTACTCATGCTGTTTACAACCATTTGGTTGGGAGGGCTTGGCTTTATTGATGATTATATCAAGGTTTTCAAAAAGGATAAGCGAGGACTTCCGGGAAAAATTAAAGTTTATGGTCAAGTAATTTTAGGATTAGTGGTAGCTGTTACCATGTATTTCGACAACAGCTTAACAATTCGTGAAAAAACACAAATTTCCAATGAAATATTTCAAGAGTCGACAGTAAGCGGTCCCAGCTCACGCTTTGATATTGAAGGCTCAAACGCTACGAAAACCACAATCCCTTTCATCAAAAACAATGAATTTGATTATGCCGTATTGCTTCGTTGGCTAGGACCCGGCTATGAAAAATGGGCATTTCTGATATTTATACCGGTAGTGATTTTCATTATCACGGCTGTCTCAAACGGAGCCAATCTCACCGATGGAATGGATGGCCTGGCAACAGGCACCTCAGCAATTATTGGAGCTACACTGGGAATACTGGCATGGGTGTCAGGCAATATTATATTTGCTGACTACCTGAATATCATGTATTTACCTAATACTGGCGAGTTGACCATATTCATCAGCGCCTTTGTAGGTGCAAATATTGGATTCCTTTGGTATAACTCCTTCCCTGCCCAAGTATTTATGGGAGATACCGGCAGTTTGGCAATTGGGGGCATCATTGCTGTATTTGCCATTCTTATCCGAAAGGAATTACTCATTCCAATTTTATGCGGGGTATTCTTGGCAGAAAGCCTATCGGTCATCTTACAAGTCAGCTATTTCAAATATACGCGAAAAAAATACGGTGAAGGACGTCGAATTTTCAAAATGTCGCCCTTGCATCATCATTTCCAAAAGAAAGGAATTCCGGAACCCAAAATAGTTTTACGCTTTCAAATTGTAGGAATCTTCCTTGCCGTACTAACTATTATAACCTTAAAACTCAGATAAAATATGAGCGAAATGCTACAGACATATCAAAATATTCTTGTTCTCGGTGCCGGTGAAAGCGGTACAGGAGCAGCTCTGCTTGCCAAAAAGCAGCAGCTTGATGTGTTTGTTAGTGAATACGGTACAATAAAAAACAATTACAGAAAAATCCTTTTGGAAAACCATATTGATTTTGAAGAAAACGGGCATAGCCCCAACAAATTCAAAAATATAGATTTGGTTATAGCAAGTCCGGGAATAGCTGATACTGCTCCGGTCTTTTCCCTAATTGATAAATCCGTACCCATCATTTCGGAAATCGAATTTGCTAGCCATTTCACCAAAAGCCACATCATTGCTATTAGCGGAAGCAACGGAAAAACCACTACGGCAAATCTGTTGGGACATATCTTCAAAGATGCCGGGCTCGACAGCTGTGTGGCCGGCAATATAGGGAACAGCTTTGCTGCCGAATTAGCTATAGCCGACCATGATTATTTCATACTGGAGCTGAGCAGCTTTCAGCTTGATCGCATTCAATCATTTAAACCCAATACGGCTATACTTACCAATATCACCGCAGACCATCTTGACCGCTATAATAACGACATGGAGTTATATGCAGCATCAAAGATGAGAATAACGAAAAACCAAGATGAAAATGATGCGTTCATCTATTGTGCGGACGACTTTGAAACAGTTAAACAGCTTAAAAAACACAATATAAAAGCACGTAAATATCCCTTTTCAATTCATGCACACGACTTTACCGAAGCTGCATACTTACAAGAAAATAAAATACATATAAAAATATCAAATACCCATTTCTCTATGACAATAGAAGAGCTTGCACTACAAGGCAAACACAACATTTATAACTCGCTGGCTGCCGGGATGGCTTCACGTTTAACCCAAATTCGTAAAGAAAGTCTGAAAGCTTCACTTTCGAATTACAAAAATGTGGAACATCGCTTGGAATATGTCGCAAACGTACATGGTGCCGCCTATTATAACGACTCAAAA
>CAZDWA010000029.1:0-24650 GCA_964509065.1 uncultured Lentimicrobiaceae bacterium | reverse complement strand
GTCCGGACTTTGAACCCCCTGATTAATTACTTACACAGATTGTGGGATACTCCCGTTTAATCGAAACTGCTTGTTATTCAATTTAATAATTTCAGGATCTTTCATTTCCAGATTTGTTTCCCATTTTCCATTCTTATTTAGTTGGACGGCACCCAAACCTTTCATCGACATTTTGTAGGAGCGGTCCATCGCATCTTCTTCGTATTTAAAATCTGTGAGGTAAAATGTAGGTAAGCCTTTTATAATTTCTCTTTTTAAATGGGCAGGATTATTCCCAATTGTATGTTTGAAGGCGTCCCATTGCGAAGCATTCAATTTCATGCTCATTACAATTTCGGCATCTCCTAACTCGTCAATATTAAATTCAAGCCGTTGCTTCATTCCTTTAATTTCTTCTTGTGCAAAACTTGTGCTTATCAAATAACTGAAGAAGGACAAGATTAAAACCGTTTTTAATGTATATGTCTTCATAATTTTTATCTTAATGAGTTTAGGATATTGGATATTTCATTTTCATAGTTATTTTGGGCATTTCCTGACATACCCACTGCTATGCCGGCAACCCCACCGTGTACAGGTTTAAAAGCTGCTATCCAAGTCAATATATCATAGCTTCCAAAAGTTTGCCCATTATACAGTGTAAATCCTTGTTCTTGTCCTGTAACAGCGTATTGCATCATTGCCCCTTTTGATAGTATATGTTGTTGAATAGCTGAAATAGCTTGTTCGGGATTACTAAAACCTTGAAATTCATACACTTCTATATAGGCTTCATTTAGTGGACTTGCTTTTGTTATAATGTTATAAGGGATAGTACTCGGATTCCTTGGTACATTTAACCAATTACCGGGATATGAGAAACTTACTGAACCATTGTAGTTGATATATCCGGCCAATGAAGTTGTATGCTCTCCGGCTCCCGAAGAATTGGTGGCATAATACGAATTATAATTTTTGGGTTGTGCTTCAAAGTTTATAGCAATTTCATCAATTCGCGACCTTAAATATGGATCATCTTTTAACTCCATTGCCAATGCGCCTTTTTTAATAGATTCTCTAACATCAATCACTGAATATCGGTCATCGCCTGATTGAATTCCCATCTTAAACTCTTCTAACTGTTTCATCCCTGTTTGAAATGCTTGTGAGGCAGATTCAATACTATTTAGCCCTTCGCCACCAATTCCGGTAGCTTCAATAGCATAAAGATTGCCATTCATTTTAAATCCGGGATATGCATGGCCGGGAATCAGAAATATAATTGGATCGAGTCCGGCATTCATTAAAATACTGGCATATAAGATAGAAAGCTCAATACAAAGCCCGGTATTTCCCGTGATAAGTTCGCGTGGTAGCCGAATGCTTTGTGTAATTGATGAAACTCCCCCTTCGTTTGACGGAACTCCACTAGTACCACTGTAAACCATATGACTAGCCAAAGTAGCGTTATATATACCTGTTAAAAAACGAATCCCTTCTTCTTCAGTATTATACACAGAAGCTGCTTCGCCTTTTAATACTTTTTCCTGAATCTTTTGGGTATAATATTTTACAATAGGGTCTTCAGGGGTTACAAAACAGCTGGCTAATTGAAGGTTATCAAAAAACTCACCGGGCGTTCGTATTTCATCAAAGGGAATAAAGGTGTACATCAGTTCATTCCTTCCTTTAATTTCGATAGGGAAGCTCTTTTCAACTGTTTCTAAGCCGATTCCGCTAATTTCAATATTCACACGTTCTTTGGAGGCAGTGGTTTTTTCTACAATATTTGGATTAAAAGTAGGGAAGCAACTTACTACTGCAGACTGCCCCGGTTTTAAAACGGCTATATTGCGAATATTGCTCTTTTCAATATAAGCGGGAATATCATAATCTATTTTTAGGTTTTTTATAGTGCCCTTTCCTGTATTGGTTATCAACATTTTAAATATATGATATTTGCCATCCAATGCTTGTTCGTTGGCATACACTTTATAGGCGGCCGGTAAAATAGCTGGGGCATGTTCTATCTTAACATCCAATTCAGTTTTGCCTATAACACTAATTATGCTGTCATATGTAAATAAAAGTACACCTGCAAGTATCAAGATTAAGGGGATTACCCATTTCCCTTTCTTCTTGTTGAAGTTTTTGTTTGTCATAAGTTGTAGTTTTAACATTGTGTTACACACAAATAATTTGTAGCTAGCTTAAACTTCAGGCTATTATGTGGAGCTGTTTTTTTTATAGCCTTCCAACAAAACTAATTTATTTCTTATGATTTTCAATATTATCCGCTGAGGTTAACACTTCTTTAACATAGTGATTATGCTGCTTAGCCCTATTTGAATAGCTATTGAGTTAAGTAAATTATAGCCTCGATGAATTTTAATTTTGATTAAAAAATGTTTGAATTAATTTTGAGTGGTTCTAAATTAGGCTTGTTATTGTGCTGTTTACGGTTAATTTTCATGGAAATGTCCTAAGTTTGCCATATCAATATAAACTATCTCATATGGATAATCAAGTTGCATTAAAAGGTGGAGAATTTTTGCTCAAGCGTGTTGATTTAAAGGATATTTACATCCCTGAAGAATTTGACGAAGAGGCAAATATGATTGTTGAAAGCTGTAAAGATTTTCTGGAATCAGAAATTTTTCCCAATCTGGATCGTATTGATCAGCAGGAAGACGGATTAATGTCGTCATTATTAAAAAAGGCAGGCGATTTAGGTTTGTTGGGCCTTTCTGTACCCGAAGAGTATGGTGGCTTCAGCCAGCCGTTTTTAAATATTATGCGTGCCAATGAGGCATTGGGCGCAGGATATTCCTATTCAGTTGCCATTATGGCACATACGGGTATTGGAACCTTGCCAATTCTTTATTACGGTAATGAGGAGCAAAAAGCACGTTATATTCCCCGGCTAGCTTCCGGTGAACTCATGGCAGCATATTGTCTTACCGAGCCGGATGCAGGCTCTGACGCAAATAGCGGACGGACAAAGGCTGTATTAAGCGAGGATGGCAAGCACTATATTTTAAACGGGCAAAAAATGTGGATTACCAATGGCGGTTTTGCCGATGTGCAAACTGTTTTTGCCAAGATTGACAATGACCGCGTCCTCAGTGCTTTTATTGTTGAGCGTGATTGGGAAGGCGTGAGCATGAATCCGGAAGAAAAGAAGATGGGAATTAAAGGTTCTTCCACCCGTCAAATATTTTATAATGATGTGAAAGTACCCGTAGAAAATTTACTGGGTAAGCGTGGCGAAGGATTCCGTATTGCACTGAATATCCTCCATTTAGGACGTATTAAATTAGGTGCAACAGTTGTTGGCGGTGCAAAACGTGCGATCATGCATTCGGTAAATTATGCAAATGAAAGAAAGCAATTTGGAAAAGCCATTGCAGAATTTGGTGCTATAAAGCATAAACTTGCACAGCAAGTAATACTTACATTTGCTACAGAATCAGCTATTTATCGTGCCAGCAAAGACATTCAGGATAATATTGCCAAGATGACAGCCGAAGGGCATCCTTATGGAAAAGCCAATATAGAAGGTGTTGCCGAATATGCCATAGAATGTGCGTTGTTGAAGGTATTTGGATCCGAAGCGTTGGATTATGTGGTGGATGAAGCCGTTCAAATATACGGAGGTATGGGATTCTCTTCTGAAACTCCGGTTGACAGGGCGTATCGCGATTCACGTATCAATCGAATTTTTGAAGGAACAAATGAAATAAACCGCTTGTTGGCAGTGGATGCACTCTTGAAAAAAGGCATGCGTAATGAAATAAATTTATTTGAAATAGCTCGAGAAGCTTGTGAAAATAGAGCAAATGCACGCTCTTTGGAAAATCTCTCCTATTTTGACGAAAAATATGCAGTGATCGATAATTTGAAACAAGCTGTTCTCATGCTTATTCCCGGCATATCCGAAAGTTTTGGACGTAAGCTTGCTGACGAAGAAGAGGTTTTAATGAATTTATCGGATATGTTGATGCAAATTTATGTGTTGGAATCAACTGTCATGCGCGTTCAAAAGATGGAACAACTTAAAGCTGGTGAAACATTGTTGATTTACCGCGACATAGTTGATGTATTGGTACATGAAACTGCCCATACTGTTCAAAAGGCAGGCTTTGACGCTATTAGCGGATTTGCCCCCGAAGAAAAACAAGATGATTTAATTCGTGCAACATATGGATTATGCAGCTTTAAAGTTGCAAATGTGAAAGATGCTCGACGCCGAATTGCGGAACTTTTAATAGAAGAAAATAGATATTGTTTCTAAAAAATTGAAGCCGTCTTAATTTAGGCGGCTTTTTTTATGCCTTTTAAATAATTATGCCTAACCTGCATAATTCACCAATTCATAAGCTTAACAATCTAATTTTATCGTAACAGGCTTATAATAAATATGTTCGGAGATTTTATTTGTGATTTAAAAAAGTGTTCATTATAAAATTAAATTCATGAATTAAGCAGCTTAAAATAAATAGCGAATAATTAGTTCAAATTTGGTAGTTTTGGTAGCGATTTAACAATGCATTATTATGAATCAGGTTAAAAAATTTGGTACTGCCCCGGTATTTTTCACGGCAATTTCCACCATTTTAGGTGCAATTTTATTTTTACGCTTTGGATACGCGGTTGGTACTTTAGGCTTTTGGGGAGTTGTATTAATAATTTTGCTGGGGCACTTGGTGACCATACCTACTGCCTTGGCTTTGTCTGAGATAGCTACAAATAAACGCGTTGAAGGCGGAGGTGAATATTTTATTATTTCGCGTTCATTTGGATTAAATATTGGAGCTACAATTGGCATTGCATTGTTTCTGTCACAGGCTATCAGCGTGGCATTTTATATAATTGCATTTACAGAAGCTTTTACATTCCTTTTTGATTATTTATTGCATCAGCATGGTTTTGTGCTGCCTCGTCAAGTAATCAGCATACCTATTATGTTGGGTTTATCTTGGCTAATATTAAAAAAAGGCGCTGATTTAGGTGTCAAGGCATTATATATTGTCATAGTAATTTTGGCTTTGTCCTTGATTTTATTTTTTACCGGTTCAACAGATTATGCGGAAGCTGGTAATTTGAGTCTTTTTACTGCCAAAATACGTAACATGGATTCTTTTTTCATTGTCTTTGCAATCATTTTTCCGGCTTTTACCGGGATGACTGCAGGTGTTGGACTTTCCGGTGATTTGAAGAATCCGTCAAAATCCATCCCTTTAGGAACAATAGCTGCTACGGTATTGGGCTTGGTATTGTATTTCTTTGTGGCATATAAATTGGCAATTTCTGCTTCAACAGAAGATTTGCTGGCTGACCAACTGATTATGTCAAAAATTGCCAATCTGGGATTTTTAGTAATTCCTTTAGGATTGGCTGCGTCTACTTTTTCCTCGGCCTTAGGCTCAATAATGATTGCACCGCGTACGCTTCAGGCATTGGCACATGATGAATCTTTACCTATAATGAAGATTAACAAATGGTTAGGAAAGTCACGTGAAAAAGATGGCGAACCTTATAATGCTTCTATAGTTACCATTGTAATAGCTTTGGTATTTGTAGCATTGGGAGATGTGGATGCCGTGGCACGAATCATTTCCATGTTTTTTATGGTGACATATGGCTCGCTTTGTTTGATTTCTTTTTTACATCATTTTGGTTCATCTCCTTCCTATCGTCCTTCCTTTAAATCACATTGGATAATATCTGTAATAGGTTTTGTTACAGCTGTTTGGGTAATGTTTAAGATTGATGTATTTTATTCTTTCTTTGCAATTATTGTAATGACGATTTTATATTTGTACGTCAGTTATATTCATAAAAACAGAAAAGGACTTACTGCAATTTTTGCCAATGCAATTTTTCAGGTAAATAGAAATTTACAAGTTTATTTGCAAAAGACCCGTTTGGGCAGAGGAAATGATACTGAATGGCGTCCAAGCGCCATATGCATTACCGAAAATAGTTTTGAAAGAGATAATGTTTTTAGGTTATTAACCTGGATTTCATATAAATATGGTTTTGGCACCTACCTCCATCGTATTGAAGGTTATTATTCAAAAAACACCTATGAGCAATCGAAGCTGGAGTTGGAAAAGCTGTTAAAAAACATTGAACGAGACAATTACGTATATATCGATACCTTGATTTCTCCTTCATATACCGCTGCTATTTCTCAGGCAATACAAATACCCGGTATTGCAGGGATGGAGAATAATATGTTGATTTTTGAATATGACAAAGAAAATCCTGATGGACTGGATGAAATAATTGAGAATTTTGCATTGGTAAATGCAGGCAATTTCGATGTGTGTATTATGGCTGCCAGCCGTCGTCCTTTTATCTTTAAAAATGGCATTCATGTTTGGATTCGATCCACAGATGAAGATAATACCAATCTGATGATTTTGTTGAGCTTTATCATTTTGGGTCATCCCGATTGGAAGCACGGAAACATCAAGATTTTTGATATTTGTAAGCCGGACGAAATCGAAGCGGTACGTCAACGGATGAAGAATCTACTGATGATGGGGCGCCTGCCGATTAATCCCAATAATATTGAGATTATCGTTCAGGATGATGAAGTATCGGCTAAAAGTATTATTAACAATTATTCTGCCGATGCAGGGCTCACTATTTTAGGTTTTCATAAGGATAAACTTCGCCACGAAGGCGCAAAAATGTTTGAAGGCTATGAAAACGTGGGGAATATGATATTTATCAACTCGTCGAGTCATAAGCTGATAGAATAAGATTTATGCGATGGCCGACACAAAAAAAATCCGAGTTTTTGTTGAACTCGGATTTTTTTGATTTAACCTGCTTAATTCATGAATTTAATTTTGAGAAATTTTAAGGCGTGAGCTGTGAAGCTGTAGCCAACTACTGCGAACAACTCATAACGTAAAAATTGCTAAAATTAAATCAAAATTCATTTTATAATAAACAGCTTTTTAAATTACCACTAAAGTCTACTAACACACAGAATATAAGCATATTATGATAAATTTAGCTTGACTAGCTTATGAGTTGCTGAATTATGCAGGTTAAAAAGTCGGCATAATTTTTAATCTGCCACCTCGATTAATTCCACATCAAATACAAGTGGCGAATATGCTGGAATATCTTCACCCCTATCAGTTGAGCCATATGCCAATGAAGAAGGGATAAGTAAGCGTGCTTTGCCACCTTCTTGCATATTCAGCAAGCCTTCATCCCAACCTTGGATTACTTGTCCTTGGCCAAGTACAAAACTGAATGGCTGACCAAAATCTTTTGAGCTTTGTAATTGTCTGCCAGCAATATTGAATAAGGTATAATGTACTTTCACGGTTTTTCCGTTTGCTGCTTTCTTGCCTGTACCCTTTTCAGTTTCAATATAATACAATCCTGATGCGGATGGCTGAACCGTGATATTATTATTTTTTATAAAGTTTTGAATCTTTGTTGATTCTTCTACTCTCGCTTTTTCTGAACCGGCTTCACGAGCTTTGTTAGCTGCGGCACGTGCTTTGTCTGCTTCTTCTTTGGATAAGATATTTACTATTTCAACTTCATAGAGCATGGTCGTATAGGGTGGAATTATTTGACCTTGTCCAATACTGTCGAATGCCAGATGTGAGGGAACGATAAACCGTGCTTTTCCTCCTTTACGCATATATCCCACTCCTTCTTCAAAACCATCTGTATCGAATGGTTCGCCATATACCATTTCTAAAGGTTCTTGATCGAAAGAGGAATAAAGTGGGAATCCTTCAATAATACTCACGCTGAAATGTAATGTTACTACATCGCCTTCTTGTGGATTTGGTCCGCTTCCTTTTTTATCTTCAACATAATAAAGTCCTGAGGCTGTGGGTTTTACCTTAATATCGTATTCGTCAAGATATGCTTCCAATACTTCAGGTTCTTGTAATCTTAGCTCTTCCAGATACATTTGGTATTCTTCCATCATTTCTTCGGGCGTTTTAATGCTTTTCAAGCGAATATCAAAGAAGATGGGTTCACCGGCTGTTACAAAATCAGGTAATTGGGGCATGCCGGCCATTGTTATAAAGAATGAATCGGCGGGGAAAGACACCGTAACAGAATCGCCTATCTTCATTTGTTGCAATGCTACATAAAGGTCGCCGTCAAAGCTAGGTTCCACAACCGGAATTTCCAGTGGTTCAAATAGTTGATGGCTGTCAAAAATCACGGTATCTTGCAGGCGATATATCATATCGAGCAGCACATAATCATTCACTTGTGGTGACTGATCCGATGTTCCTCGCTCGTGATAAACAATGTTTAATCCTTTTTTTGATGTTCCTGAATTACAGGATGCAAGGACAGCGATTGCAAAGACAATAAGCGTTGCTGCCTTGAATAAATGCTTCTTATTCATATAATTTAATTAAGTATTTCGATTAATTTGACTTGAAAAACCAGCGGGCTATAGGCAGGTATATTGCCTGTGGCACGGTTGCCGTATCCCAAGTCTTGTGGGAGTATCAGTATTGCTTCTCCTCCTTCTTCCATGAGTGCTACTCCTTCGTCCCAGCCTTCAATCACTTGTCCAGCACCCAAAGTAAAAGTAAAAGGTATTCCTCTATCTATGGAAGAGTCAAATTTGGTGCCATCCAAAAGCCAGCCTTCATAGTGTACTTTTACTTTCACGCGTCTTGTAGGTTTTATCCCGTTTCCACGCTTTGTTTCGATAAAATACAAACCGCTTTTTGTGGGTGATACCGTGATATTGTTTTCGGCAATATATGCAGCCAGTTTTTCATTACTTTCATTCACCTTTGTTTTATGCATATCATCTTCTTTATTGCAAGCAACAAGAAGTGTGGAGGCTAATATGATGAAAAACAGCGTTTTAATTTGTGCTAATGTGTTCATTGGTTCTATTTCACGATTTCTATCAATTCCACTTCAAATACCAAAGGGCTATAAGCCGGAATAATTCCTGCAGCTCTGTCGCGGTATGCCAACTGTTGAGGAATGATAAGCTTTGCTTTACCTCCTTCTTCCAAAAGGGCTATTCCTTCATCCCATCCTGAAATCACTTGTCCAACGCCCAGTGTAAACTCAATAGGTTCTCCCCTATCGTGTGACGAATCAAATTTCACGCCTTCAAGTAAGGTGCCTGTATAATGCACTTTGACTTTTTGTCCGACATTTGGCTTTTTCCCATTTCCTTTTTGTAGTTCAATAAAATATAAGCCACTATCTGTAGGTTCAACAGTAATATTTTGTTCAGCTATAAATGCGACCAATTTTTCATGGCTTTCCTCAATAAGGGCTTGCGTTTCCAGTATTTTGGCATTTTGAAATTCTTCTTCGGTTTGAATTTTATCCATTGCAATTTCAAAGCGCATAACGGAACCCGGTTTCACAAAATCCGGCAGGTCCATTACCCTAAATATATGCATGAACACTGAATCGGCCGGGCATAAAAAGCTCGCCGAGTCACCTTCGGTCATCATTCCGAGCCCTTCATAGAAGTCGCCCTTAAAATGAGGCAGTGCCATTGGAAACTGCATGGGAATTCCACGTTGGTAGCTATCAAAAAGCAAAGAATCATCAATAAAATAAGCCATTTTTGTGGTTAAAATATCATTCATTTGCGGCTTTTTGGTCTCTGAGCCTTTTCGATGAAATTTATACTGTAATCCGCTTTCCAGCTCGTTGTATTTACTTTGACTACAAGCCGAAAGGCTGATTATCAGTGTGCTAATTGTTAAAAAGAAGGTAATTTTTCTTTTCATAATTCTAATCATATTATAAAATTTCTATTGAATCAATTTCGTAAATAATTGGGGTTTTGGCAGGTATTTTATCTCCATCGCCCAACAGCCCAAAAGCAAGGTGCGAAGGTAGAATAAATTTGGCTTTGTCGCCCTGCTTTAACAACTTTATTGCTTCTTCCAATCCTGTTTCTACGCCTCCTCTGCCGGCTATAAAGGTTTTTGGACCTAATTCTTCTGAGCTATACACTAAATTTCCATTAAGAAAGCGAATTTTATAATGTAGGCTGACAAGCTGTCCGTATTGAATGGTGGGACCAGTGTTTTCAGTTTGAATCATATAGCGCAAACCCGTACCGGTTTTTGTCATTTCCCATTTGTATCGCTTTAAAAAATCATCAATATCTTCTTCTTCGGAACGAACGAGATAGCGGTTTGCTTTTTCAAGGCTTGAGCCTGCTTCCAATTCGGGGCTATCATTAGTTGTTGCCTGATATGTGCTATTGTTACAAGCTGAAAAGCTTATTAATAATAGCAGTATGATTCCGAGTTGAATACGCATCTTATTTGAAATATTTCGATAATTAAACAACATAGATTTAACCTAATTTATTGTATTCAAATAGTTTACTTGATTGATCTTATAAATATACAAGTCAAAATTAAGGCTTTAATATGTATAGTTTAATTCGTTCTTATGAGTCGGTATCAGACGAAGGAGTTTATCAATTGTTTCTTGAAGTGATAAATTAGATGTGGCTCCGGCTGCATT
Organism: uncultured Lentimicrobiaceae bacterium; assembly: GCA_964509065.1. Taxonomy (GTDB): domain Bacteria; phylum Bacteroidota; class Bacteroidia; order Bacteroidales; family F082; genus JALNZU01. The sequence continues at coordinate 14,147 of CAZDWA010000029.1, read as the reverse complement.
ATAATGTCCACCTCCTTCAAAATGTATTCTGGCAAAATCATTCACCGAAAAGCTTCCTTTTGAACGGAAAGAAAGTCGGATTTGATCTTTACGCTCCATAATAAGTATCGCAAAATTGATTTTTTCCATTGATAATGGCAAATTCACCAATCCTTCCGTATCTCCAATTTTATAGTTGAATTTCTTCAAATCACTTAAGCTGAGTGCTATGATACTTGTTTTATATTCCGGCAATATGGTCATTTTATTTGATAAGGCATGCCCCAATAGTCGCAATCGGTCTTCGGTAAATGTATCATATACAAGTCGGTGCAACCGCTCTGCATCAATGCCGAATGTGTTAAGACGTGCCACTGTTTGGAATGTTTTTCCGCCTTTTATTGCAAAGCTAAATGATCCTGTATCGGTCATAATACCTACATAAAGGCATGAGGCAATATCTTCATCCACAAGGTATTCGAGCTCAAGTTCTTCAATAAGTCGAAATACCAATTCAGCAGTGCTAGATACTTCAACATCGTGATAAATTAGTTCAAACTCATCTATTTCAGGATTGATATGATGGTCAATCAGGAGTTTGTTCGAAGTGGCTTTTAGCAGGTCGTGCTGCAATGTACCTGCACGTTTTGGTCCGTTGAAGTCGAGGCAAAATACCCAGTCGGATGTGGATAAAAATTCCCGTAACTCTTTCAGATGTTGTTCAAATATCAAGCTTTGATCGGCATTTGGCAGCCACGCCAAGAAGGACGGATACATATTTGGGATTAATACCCTTGTCTCATGTCCCAATTTGTTTAATATCATTTGCAATCCAAGTGCCGAGCCCATTGCATCGCCATCCGGATTGGTATGTATTACCAGAGAAATCTTATGTTTTCCTGTAAATAATGTCCGAAACTTATCTTTAGAGCCTTTTAGTATCATATAATTGAATAAAGCGACAAAGATACATATTTCTACATTTGGTTGGAATTATTAGGCTTTAGACTTTAGTCTACAGCCAAATTTCGCCTTCATCTTATGCGTATTTCACGTAATTTTTCATTTGACAATAAAAAAATCCAGTATTTATTTGCGCAATAAAGGAAATTACGTACTTTTGCCGTCCAATTGCGGCGAGATAGCTCAGGTGGTTAGAGCGTCGGATTCATAACCCGAAGGTCACGAGTTCAACTCTCGCTCTCGCTACTAAAGCTCCTGAAGACCAGGGGCTTTTTTTTATTTCAACTCGATTTCTTTTATTGCTTCAGGCTTTGTAACTTTGTAGTTTCAAGAAAAACTGATTTATGACTTTGTCTCACACACCTTTGGCTGAGCGGCTTCGTCCGGAAAATTTTGATCAATATATTGGTCAAGAACATTTGGTTGGCGAAGCTGCGGTATTGCGAAAAGCCATTGAGTCGGGACGTATTCCTTCCATGATTTTGTGGGGGCCTCCGGGAGTTGGAAAGACCACACTGGCATTTATTATTTCGAATTATTTAAAAAGGAACTTCTTTGTACTCAGCGCAATACATTCAGGTGTAAAAGATGTCCGCGAAGTGATTAAGCGTGCCACGATGTTGCCTGAGCCGCCTGTATTGTTCATAGATGAGATTCATCGTTTCAGTAAATCGCAGCAGGATTCACTTTTGGCAGCTGTTGAAAAGGGAATGGTGACGCTAGTGGGTGCCACAACCGAAAATCCTTCCTTCGAAGTGATATCTCCCCTCCTATCGCGTTGTCAGGTGTATGTGCTTAAGTCACTTGAAGAACGACATTTGGAACAGCTTTTTGTGAAAGCCCTCGAACAGTTAAGCAGTGATTTTAACGCTTCCATTGAGTTTACAGAAAAAGAAGCTTTGTTTGAAATCAGCGGAGGCGATGCGCGTAAATTATTGAACGCCATGGAGTTGGTTGTAGAAGCATCCGGTGATATTAAAACGGCCGATGGCAAGATGGTGTTTGATAATGAAGCAGTACGTTCCATCATTCAAAATAATTTAAGTCGCTATGACAAAGGGGGCGAGTTGCATTATGATATTATTTCTGCGTTTATTAAATCCATTCGAGGTAGCGACCCCAATGCCGCTGTTTATTATCTGGCGCGTATGGTTGAAGCGGGTGAAGATCCACTGTTTATTGCACGAAGGATGTTGATTTTAGCTTCTGAAGATATTGGAAATGCAAATCCGAATGCGCTGCTGTTAGCCAACAATTGTTTTGATGCAGTAAATAAAATCGGCTGGCCCGAAAGTAGGATTATATTGTCTCAAACAGCAATATATTTAGCTTCTTCACCAAAAAGCAATGCGGCATATAAGGCGATAAACAATGCGCAAGAGCTGGTGCGTAAAACCGGCAGCCTTGCAGTGCCTTTACATTTACGTAATGCTCCTACAAAATTGATGAAAGACTTGGGCTATGGAGCACAGTATAAATATGCGCATGATTTCGAACAACACTTTGTGAATCAAGAGTTTCTGCCAAAGGAAATTGTTGATACAAAGTTTTATGAACCAGCCAATAACCCACGGGAAAATGAGCTGCGCAAGTTTTTAAAAGCGCGTTGGAAAAATAAATACGGCTATTAAGCTTTCCACTATTTTTTGATGTCGGAAAATATCTTATTAAACTTTTCAAGTTTGGGAACTATCACAAATTGACAATATCCTTGTGCTGGATTATTGTTGTAATAGTTTTGATGATAATCTTCTGCAGGAAAATAGTTTTTGTATGCAGTAATTTCTGTTACAATTTCATTTTCCCATATTTTTTCACGATTTAGTGCTTCTTTAAGTGCTTCCGCCACTTTTCTTTGTTCTTCATTATGATACATAATGATTGAGCGATATTGTGTACCTACATCGGCTCCTTGACGGTTTAATGTAGTCGGATCATGGGTTTTCCAAAAGACTTCCAATATCTTTTCCAAGGAAATTTGTTGGGGGTTAAAACTAATTTGAATGACTTCTGCATGATTTGTCAAGCCGGAGCTTACTTCTCGATAAGTCGGATTGGCGATATCGCCTCCTGCATAGCCGGATTCAACGTTTTCAACTCCTTTAACGCGTTGAAAAACTGCTTCGGTACACCAAAAGCATCCCCCACCAAGCGTGATGGTCTCCAATTGTTGTTGTGCATCCATTTGACAAGAATGAATTAATAGAATGAATAGTATGATAAATATATTTCGCATATTGTATCTTGTTAAACAATCCTTTTGCAAAAATGTTGTTATTCGTGTAGTGGTTTTGTACTTTTGCCATTCCAAATTTAGCAAAGAAAGTTTATAATATATTAAAAATCAATAAATATGAGTTTAGAAGTAATTGGAAGAGTTATTCAATTGGGTCAGCGTCAATCAGGTGAAGGGCGTAACGGCACATGGGTTAGACAGGATTTAATCATAGAAACTGAAGATCAGTATCCCAAGAAAATTTGCTTATCATGTTGGGGTGATCGGGTTGATGAAGCTGCTGCTTTTGCTGTTGGCGAGCGTATTAAAGCTGTTGTAAACATTGAATCGCGTGAGTTTAACGGAAAATGGTATACCGATGTTAAGCCATGGAGATTTGAACGCATGGATGCCGGAGTACCTACAGAAACCGAAATACCTCCTTATATCGATTCTGCAGCATCGGAAGATTCTTATGATGATGATTTGCCATTTTAAGCTGATAGCACACTTTGAAATCAAATAAATCCGCTTTGGCTGCTGCCTTTGCAGCCAATCTTATTTTCGGAATTAATTTTGTTGTTGCCAAAAGCATTATGCCCGATTTTATGTTACCTCGGGCAGTGATTTTTATTCGTGTTTTTGGTGCCAGCCTAATTTTTTGGCTTATAAGTCTTTTTTATAAGCAGGAAAAAGTAAGTCCGAAGGATTTTCAAACCATGGCAGTAGCCTCCATATTTGGTGTGGCGATAAATCAAATTATGTTTTTTGAAGGACTTAATTTGTCTACTCCCATCAATGCAAGCATCATCATGCTGAGTGTGCCGCTTGGAGTTTTAATATTTTCCCGTTTGCTGTTTAAGGAAGCTATAACAAGAATTAAAGTTACAGGTATTGTATTGGGTATCAGCGGTGCTATATATCTTATTTTAAGTGGAGGTTCAATGGAGTTTAATAAGGATACCAGCTTAGGAAATTTGCTGAATTTGATTAATGCAGCCTCCTATGCTTTCTTCCTTGTGATGATAAAACCACTTATGTCTAAGTACCATCCTTTCACCGTAATGCGTTGGGTATTTTTATTTGGTACCGTGGTGGTCATGCCTTTTACAACCCATGTGTTTTTGGAAACAGATTTTGCCGCAATACCTTGGAATATCTGGTTAAATATTATTTATGTGATTGTGTTTACCACTGTTTTGGCATATTTCCTGAATAATTATTCACTATTGCATATCAGCCCTACGGTAAATAGCACATTTATTTATTTACAGCCTGTATTTGCAAGCCTTATTGCCATTCTATTTGGGAAAGATAAGCTGGGATGGCATTTTATTCTTCCGGTTATACTTATCTTTACAGGTGTATATCTTGTAAGTATTTATAAGCCAAAACATAGTTTAACCAATTCAAATTGAAATATATAAAGCCATGAAAGCAGTTGTTTTTGGAGGGAATGGATTAGTTGGAAGTCAGTTGGTATCTTTGCTTTTACAAGACAAAAGCTACACAAAAGTTGTTTCCGCTCTTCGTGAAGCAACTGCAGTTCAGCATGATAAGCTTGAACAGCTAAAGATTGATTTTGATAATTTGGAAGAATATAAATCCATATTTCATGCGGATGTTGTCTTTTGTTGCTTAGGTACGACTATTCACAAAGCCGGCTCTCAGAAAGAGTTTGAAAAGGTTGATTTTGAGTATGTTCAAAAAATAGCACAGCTTTCAGCTGAATCTAATATTTCAAAGTTTTGTGTCATCTCGAGTATTGGCGCCAAAGCCGATTCAAAAAACTTTTATCTACGTACCAAAGGGCGTATGGAGGAAGCTGTACGCTCTTTTCCCCTACCCCATATTATGATTGCACGTCCTTCCTTATTGCTTGGCAAGCGGAACGAATTTAGGCTTAGTGAACGCCTTGGTGCAGCTTTTATGGCGATAGCCAATCCGTTATTGGTAGGAGCTTTAAAAGATTTTCAGTCTATTTCTGCTTCGGATGTAGCAGCTGCGATGCTTCAGTTCAGCCGAAATGAATTTTCGGAAACCATATACAAAACTGCTGAGTTAAAACGTTTAGCAAAAGACTATTACAGTCAAACTAATTTTTAATGCCTAAAATTATACGATAATGAGAACCGATACCATCCCTTTCCTAAAGTCAATGCGTCCCGATCGCTTTTTTCTGTTGGCGGGTCCTTGTGTGATTGAAAATGAACACACTCCCTTACAAATAGCAACGCATTTAGTCAACTTATGCGAATCCCTTTCGATTCCGTTAATTTTTAAAGCTTCGTATCGAAAAGCAAACCGTTCTCGATTGGATAGTTTTACAGGCATTGGAGATATAAAAGCCTTGAAGATTTTACGTAAAGTGGGTGATGAATTGGGAATTCCTGTAGTAACGGATATTCATGATGCGCGTGAAGCTGAAATTGCAGCAGAATATGTGGATGTACTTCAAATTCCGGCTTTTTTATGCCGTCAGACCGATTTGCTCGTTGCTGCTGCAAAGACCAACAAGATTATTAATATAAAGAAAGGGCAGTTTTTATCCGGTGAGGCTATGCAGTTTGCTGTAGATAAGGTAGTTACATCCGGTAATACGCAATTGATGCTGACGGAGCGCGGCACTACCTTTGGCTATCAGGACTTGGTGGTCGATTATCGAAATATTGTAAGCATGCAAAAAAGCGGTTTTCCTGTGGTACTTGATGTGACGCATTCATTGCAGCAGCCAAATCAAAGTAGCGGTGTTACAGGAGGAAATCCCGAATTGATTGGACTTATTGCATCGGCAGGCATGGCAGCCGGTGTGGATGGCATCTTCATGGAAACACATCCCGAGCCTTCAAAGGCACTATCTGATGGTGCAAATATGTTGCCTCTTGAGCAAACCGAGAAATTATTAAAACGACTTGTGGCAATACGCGAAGCAGTTGTTACTCCCGTTTAATGGTGGTAACAGTACCCGAATTCGGATCAAACTGTATGCGTGTTTTATGAAGTGGTATCACTCCAATAAAACCAAACTGACTTATAGAAGCACGTATACTTGTCAGCAACTGCCCTTTATACATGAGACTTAGATTGGCTGCATCCGGCACACGATAGTAAATTCCGTTTGAAATCTTTGACTTTCCACTGTTTTTGCTTCCGTCTTTCAGTTTTCCCGTCATATCTACCGGATCGATGATAAGCTGTAGGTTTTCACCTTTCATACCATCTGTTACCACGCCTACCGATTCGGAGAATCGAGCAATGTTTTGAATGCCTTTTGCATCCGGTTTGGGGTAAAAATACACAGTTTGTTCCACCAAGCTATGCACTTCGGCACCTAAGAAGAGGCTGAGATATTCTTGTTCCAGCTTTTGAAGCTGTTGATCCATATAACCAATGCTTTGCCCGAAGTTCACCTCTTGATAGCCTATTAAAAGATTAAAGCGGTCGTCTCGAATCTGTTGAATGAAATCGGCTGCAGCACGTGCTTTTTGTTCGGGAGTTCGATCCACCCAAGCCGTTTGCAGCACATTCCGTTTGATGACGGCTGTATCAATGGTAATACTTCTTACTATGGTATCAATACGCTGATATACATTGCGTTCGGCATAATATTTAAAGTGCTGTTCCGCACCGGTATTCACAATGGTTTTCTCAATACGCTCTTGCTTGGCAGCATATGCCGAAGGGCTGTCATCTATTGCTAAGATTGTACCGTTATTTTGCAGTTCAAATACCAAGCTTCGTGCGTCTTTGGAGCCGCGATCATCAAATTCTACCAAATACCAAGCTTCGGGGTCGGCTTCGACTTCGGTAGAAAGGATTGCATCTTCCAATGCGTATACTATTTCATCTTGTTTTACATAGTCGCTCATACCCAAAACGCGCTCGGCATATTCGCTATAAGGTCCTTTAATACGCTGGGTTTTGCGCACAATAAGGTCTGCTTTTATCACATGTCGCGGCAGCGCATAATAAAAGCCTTGTGTATCGTCGCCTTTAGCGGATTTGATAGGTTGAACCGATATTTGCGCTTGTATGATTTCAGGCAATACGATGATGCTGCATAGTAAGATTGCCAAACGAATGATTGAGGTGCTTTTTTTCATGCTTTTGTTATTAGGGTTCAAAAATAGTAAATTGTGTTAAAATCAGTTACTTTCTTCAACTTAATTCTTTTAACAATTTGTTTTATCTCCATTTTTTACTGTCTCGGGTCGCTTTGCAAAGGCAGTTGTGCCATTTTTTGTACTTCGAGCATGGGGTATCCAAACTCTTCTACCACTTTCCCGAGCAGCAGATAGATGCCTGATCCTTGAAATGGATATTCTTGAAGGCTTTGGGGGAAATGTACGCTATCAAAAAACTCTCCTTTATAATCAATGAAAGTGCCAAAATTCATTAATTCTCCTTTTACTGTTTTCACGTATTTTATAGTTACCAATTTCCCCAGCATGCGATGATATTTCCCGATATGTTGCAGCATATCAGCTGCTTGAATCTCCCCTCTGAAGCTTGTGCGCAGCATGTCAAAATCGGATATGCTTATTGGGAAGTCGAGTAATTCGATTTCATCATACGCATCTTCCAGTTTACGGCTTTCAAACTGTGGCAATGTATATCGCTTTGCTTGTTCTCGAAACAGCTGTGCTTGTGCATCGACGGTATGGCTCTTTTTTCGGTACAGATGGGCTTCCCACAGCAGACCTGCCTTGGGCTGCCCGGTAAATGCAAAGGCGCCGCTTCGGATGAGTATGATGAGCTGGTTTATATCCGGCTTTATACGTTCGATAAAGTCGTATAAGCTTTGAAAAGGACCACTCTTTTGTCGTTCGTTCACAATAGCGTGTGCCAGCTTGGCTTCCAAGCCGTTTAGATGTATAAAACCAACATAAATATTAGTTTTTTGTATTGAACTAAGGTATACGCTTTGGTTTACACAGGGCAGATGTACTGTTCCGCCCTGGCGTTTTATTTCGTTAAAATAAACCCATGTAGGATAAAATCCTCCGAAATTATTTATTACAGCTACCTGAAATTCAAGTGGATAGTGTGCTTTTAGATATAAGCTTTGAAAGCTTTCCACGGCATAAGAGGCGGAATGTGCTTTTGAAAAGGAATAGCCGGCAAATGATTCCATCTGTCGCCACACTTCTTTTGTGATGGCTTCGGGATAGTTTCGTTCGTTGCAGTTATTGAAAAAACGTTGTTTGATATCGTCAAACTCTTGTTGTTGCCGCCTTTTGCCACTCATGATACGTCGCAGCACATCGGCATCGGCCAAGTCCAGTCCGGCGAAGTGATGGCATACCTTGAGCACATCTTCTTGATAAACCATGATGCCAAATGTTTCCTTCAGCTGTTGCTCCATGACCGGATGTATGTATTGAAAGCTGTCAGGGTGGTGAAAGCGATGGATATATTCGCGCATCATACCCGATTTTGCTACTCCGGGACGGATGATGGAGCTGGCTGCCACAAAGCTGAGGTAGTTGTCGCATCGCAGCTTGGTGAGTAAGCCACGCATGGCAGGGCTTTCGATATAAAAGCAGCCGTTTGTTTCGGCTCGTTGCAGCTGTGCCTTCACTTTTGCATCCTGCTTGAAGTGTTCCACATCGTGTATGTCAATCCGGATTCCCTTATTTTCGTAGATGATATCTGCTGCATCACGGATATGCCCTATTCCGCGTTGGCTTAAAATGTCGAGCTTTTCAAAGCCCAGATCTTCAGCTACATACATATCCCATTGTGTGGTGGGGAATCCTTTTGGTGGCATATCAAGTGCCACATAACTGGTGATTGGCTCTTCGGAGATAAGGATGCCTCCGGCATGTATGCTGCGTTGGTTGGGGAAGTCAAGTATATGTGTTGCAAGCTTTTGTATGTGTCGGATAATCTTCCCGTTTTTGTAATTGTTAGTTGGCTTGCGTACCAATTCATCAATTTCGGCTTTGGGAAGTCCGTGTACTTTTCCCAGCTCCCTATAAATTGATTTGCCTTGAAATGTGGAAATGGTCCCCAACAATGCCGTATGTTCTTTGCCATAGCGTTTGAAGATATAGTCGATCACTTCATCCCTTTCTTTCCATGAATAATCAATATCGAAATCGGGCGGGGCAGTACGCTTTGGATTCAGAAAACGTTCAAAATAGAGGTTTAGCTCGATAGGGTCTACATCGGTAATGCGGAGACAATAAGCCACTACGCTATTAGCACCGCTTCCACGCCCCACATGATAAAAATTGCGCGACATGGAGTAGCGTATCACATCCCATGTGATGAGGAAATAAGCCGCAAAGCCTAGTTTATCAATAATTTGCAGCTCTTCTTCAAGCCTGTTTTGTGCAAGGGTATTGCTTGAGCCATAACGGTATTTCAAGCCGTCATAAGCTAGCTTTTTCAGCAATTGGCGGTCATCGGATTTATTTCCGGTAAATGTTTTTTTGTTTTTTATGCTTGAAAAGTCAAAATCGATTGCTGCTTCGCTGACAAGTGCTTCGGTATTTTTTACTATTTGCGGATAAAGTGCAAAAGCAGCTTTCAGTTGATTTGTGGAGAGCATAATTTCATCTGTTGCGGCAACTGCTTCCTGCGGAAGGCGGCTTAATAAACTATTATGTGCTATGGCACGCAGGTTTTTATGGATATAGTGGCTTTTTTCGTCCAAAAATGTGACCGGCTGCATCATCAGCAGTCGCTCTTGCTTAAACCGTAGCTCTGACTTAAGCAGTCGTGGTACTTGTGCCATTCGAACCCCCAGATATTCATTGTCTCGCAGTTGCGACAGCTTACGGCTGCCGGCCGGATATACCACATAGGTATTGGAAAATGCAGGCGCTTGCTCAGGAAACTCTTGCTTGTCAAGATTAAAGCGACTAAGCATTTCGTTAAGCTCCCTGAAACCTTCGTTATTGCGTGCAATACCTGTGTATAACAGCTTGTCGCCATTACGAAACTCGATGCCCGCAATTGGTTGTATGCCTTGTATACGACATGCTTTTACAAAATCAATAATACCCATACTGGTGTTGATATCCGTAAGTGCAAGTGCTTGAATTCCCAGTTTTTTGGCTTGTTGCACCAATTGTTCAATGGAAATTGTGCCGTAACGCAAACTGTAATAACTGTGAGTGTTGAGATACATGCCCCTTATTGCTTGTGTAAAAGTAAAATGCTTTATATCAATGAATTATAATTCTCGTTTTTATTTATGATTAATATCTAATCAAAAATAATGACGTTAATTTAATCAAATAAATGAATATTTGACTTGCTTTTATAATTTTTTACAAAAAATAAATGGGAAAATAATTCATTGCCGAGCTGTTGTCGGTGCAAGGCAGTTATGTATCAATTGTTTAAATAAAACAGCTTGGGGTATTAATTGTCGAGCAGTCCCCTACCCGTCTTTTTAATATGTCCACTTTCCTTCAGGTCGTTGATGAGTTTATCCAAGATACCATTCACAAACGCTTTACTTTTTGGAGTGCTGAAGAACTTTGAAATATCGATATATTCGTTGAGTGTAACTTTTACGGGTATTGAGTTAAATTCGGTAAGTTCAGTAAGTGCCATGCGCAGGATAATCATATCCATGATGGCAATACGTTCAAGCTCCCAGTTGGATGTGGAGGAAGCGATAATTTCATCCCATTCGTTTGTTTTGAAAATCGTTTTTCTAAACAGTTCTTTTACAAAGATGAGGTCATCGTTCACTTCATCATTTTCAGTTTTTAAAATGGTTGGCAGTGGGCTGTTTTCATTAAATTTTTCGTCAAAAAAGCGGAAAAAGTTAAGCAAAAGATAGCTGGCGAGATGGTAGTCATCCACAAAGAAAATACTTTTTTCTTCATAATAGAAAATCAGCAGCTCAAATTCGGCAAACAGTGATTCGGCAATGAATGCAAGCAATTTCTTTTCGTCTTCAAGGCTTGTTTCGCTTTTATTCATATACTGCTGATAGTTTTCTGTTTCACGCAGCATATTATAAAATTTGCGTACCATTTCTTGTTCGTCAGCCCAGTTTATCTTATACAGATTTTCTCTTTTTCTGAAGTTGACATTATTATCAATGGCAGCAAGAATTCCGTTTTCCACAAAGCGCATATTTGGCTGAAGGTCTTCGGCTGTAGGAAAGTGTTTGCTTTTGTTTTCTTCCAGTCGTTTTTCGGCAAAACGTGTTGTTTCAATCAAGAAGGACAATTGATGTATGAAGAGTTCATAGATTTTATTAATACTTAAAATCAACTGTTTTTCTCCCAGGTCTATTTGTGTTTCACCTGCTTGAAAATAGGCATACAGTGCCTGTAAAACCTTTACTCTAAGATGCCGTCTACTCAACATAACAATCAATAATGAACTTCAATGAAAGAGCGCAAAAGTAGTCAAATTGTATGACTTTCACTCAGGAATTTATTTTTTTTGCCTGCCAATGAGCGGAAATGCTTTGAAAAGGATACGTAAGTCGCTGATAACATTATAGTCACGTGCGTATAAAAGATTCAGTCGATCAAGTAAAGAAGGGTCAATATTTTGCCGTTCAAAGGTATCTGAGGGGTATAAGACAGCTTCTTTAATAGGAGGTAATTTTCGTTTTTCTTCGGTGCTGACAGCTGCATATCCTACCCAAGTCATTTTACCTATCAACACTTTGAAAAGATTTACAAATGCTGTTCCGGGATGTTTGATAAACCACATCCATACAGGAAAGCCCACAAGGATAATAATGGAAGCTGCAATATCGAACATACGTTTGTTACGCCTGTTACTTATGGTATCAATGGCATTGATATCGACTGTATACAGGTCGCCTCGTGTATTTATGGAGTTACTTCCGATAATTGACAGGCTGTCTTCCGGTGCAATTTTATAATTCACTCTCCTATCGTGCCATTCCGTCATTTTATCAATAATCGTTTGATGGCTGATATCTTTTGAGCAGAAGATTATTTCATTGATATTGTAGATTTGTATGATATCCGGCACTTGTTGCAGGTTTCCGATAAAGAAGTCATCAGTTTCTTGCTTATCGTTTGCGGCTACAAAGCCCGTAAAATCTGCTTTTATTGCCGTACTTTGCAATATTGCTTCTACACGTTGTATTTCTTCTTTACTACCGATAAGAAGAAATCGTTTTTTAAGCTGTTCGCCTCGCTGAAAGCCGTCAACTTTAAGCAGATGCCCCATAAATCTCCAAAAGACCAGTACCAGAAAAAACCAGACGGCTCCCAATAAGATGAGGGCACGCGAAAAGCGATAAGATTCGGGCAGCAGTGCATACACCATTAATATAGCGGCTGTTCCCACAAGCAACCCCCTAGCAGCTTTTCCGATTTTATAGGGTTTGTCATAGCCTCCGCTTAGATAAATGCTTATAGCCCAAATTAATAGATATGCTGGTAAGATAACGGCAGCAAGTAATAGCGGATAATCGCCTCCATGCTTATAAATTGTCAGCTCACCCCAAAACTGTTTAATGAGAATGATTCCAATCCATGCCGCCAATACATCTAGGAAGGGCAAGGCAATACGGCGCACAAAGCGATTTGCCAATGCCAAAAATGCCCTAAAATAAATGGCAATATTTATTAAAAAGGTGAATGTTTTTGCCCTTTTTTGACTAAAATGCTTACGAGCAAAAATAATCATGGCATTATAAAACACAAATACATAGTTTACACTGCTTTTTTTTGTGCTTTCACCTTTATAATGGATGATGCGCGTATGAGGGTAATAATAGTTTTTATAACCTCCCAGCTGAATGCGGTATGAAAGGTCGATATCTTCACCGTACATAAAAAACTCTTCATCCAGAAGACCTATTTCTTCCAATACACTCTTACGTAAAAGCATGAATGCCCCTGAAAGCACATCTACTTCATGTACCTCAAACTCATCAAGAAAGCCTAAGTGATAGCGACCAAAGCGGGTAGATTTGGGAAACAAACCTGAGAAGCCGAATATTTTGTAAAATGCAGTAATCGGTGTAGGCAATCCGCGCTTTGATTCGGGTAAAAAATTTCCTTGACCATCAACCATACGTACCCCAAGCCCTCCCGCATCCGGATGCTCATCCATAAATTCGATGACCTTGCGAAAAGTATCGTCTTCTACTACAGTATCGGGATTGAGGAGCAATACATACTCCGCTTTTGATATGCGTATGGCTTGGTTATTGGCTTTACTAAAGCCGGTATTTTCTTTGTTGGCAATAAGTGTTATCTCGGGAAACTTTTCCTTCAACATTTTCAAAGAGCCGTCAACAGAGTTGTTGTCAACAACAATTACTTCCCCATCAATGCCTTTAAGTGACTTACGCACCGAATACAGGCATTGCTCCAAAAAATATTCTACATTGTAGTTAACAATTATAACGGATAGCTTCTTCATGCTTCATCAGTACATTTTATGCAATTGCATAATTGACTACAAAAATACATGCATTCTGCGAATGAAAAAAACACCTAAGGGATTTTAATGGGATTATACGGTTTATTTACTGATTTTTGGAAGTTATTTAGGCTGTAAGTTTGATTCTGTTTTTTATAAGGGGACGTCTCCCCTTACGATCCAATATCGGAATATGGGGGGTACGCGCCCAGCCCGGTGCTATTTTGAAGTGTTTTTAGTTTGTTTATGCTTAATTAACCAAGAAGCAGGCATAAACCCGGTTCCGTAGGAACGCAACCTTTGTAAAAACTGTTGCAGCAAGTTTTTACCTCGTCCTATAGGGACGAAACACTCTTCCAGTAACAGTTGCACACACAAAACATATCGTCTTTTTCGTCCTTTTTCTTGATAAAAAGGACGCAAAAATCAAGCATGAATGAATGGGGCTTACACACAATCAAAAAAAATGCATAAATCTAAGCAAGGTTGCGTCGCTTATTAGGAGATTTATCCTACCCATCAATAAAATTAGGGGGGATGAATTAGCTTTACATAAGGTCTTTTCTACTCCTAACAAGCTATAACAGACCGCCTTTGGAGGCGGTCT
>CAZDWA010000028.1:0-25349 GCA_964509065.1 uncultured Lentimicrobiaceae bacterium | reverse complement strand
CTTCCGGATCATAATAAATTTCAATTTCAGTTACTTTTGCACTGGCAGGCATTCCTTGTCTGAAATATACCCATTCATCCATGGATGAATCGCGATAAAACACACCAATACCTGTGCCTAAATATAAGCCCTCGCTACTATTGGCATAATACGCAATAGAATTGATTTGAGTACCTGAAAGACCGGCATTAATGGAGGTCCAGTTTTGCCCACGATCCAGCGATTTGAAGATTGCCGTCTGCTGAGCAAGATACACGATATCGGGATTTGTCGGATGGCATTCGATTGCGGTAATAGTTCCGGAGCCGGGTATGTTTCCGGTCAAGGTTTTCCATTCAACCGTTTCATCTTTTGCATTATCTGTGCGATATAATCTATTTCCGCTTGAGGCATACACAATATCACGATTAGCTCTGGACTGCACCAACACATTCATATCGCTATTGCCCATAGCGCTAATTTTCTTCCATTGCACTTGATTGGTGTTGTTCGCTTTTATATTTGTGCTTCGCCACACATTTTTATATCCTACAAACATGATATTCCCATCTTCATGATCAATAAAGAATGGTGTAACCCAAGCGCCACTTTCGGTAATGCCATTTACTCCGTTCCCGGCTATTTGTCCGTTATCATAATTATTAAATGTTCTGTAAATCGATCCATAATAGAGGGTGTAATAACTATATCTATCGTCGAATGGGTCATAGGCACATTCCATCCCATCGCCACCGCCTACTGCAGTCCATACACCGTCATTCACAACTGATGTTCCATTATCTTGATATCCGTTTATGACATAATTTGGATTTGTACGGCTTTGTCCGATCTTATATGCCTGACTGATTACCAATCCATTAGATATCTCAGTCCAATTTACTCCACCATTATCAGTCCAATAAAATCCACCGTCATTCCCGGCATAAAGTCGATTATTTATAGGCGAATATTCGAGCACATGCAAGTCAGCATGAACAGACTGCACATTACATCCACCATACCAGTGAGAGCGGATTGCCCAAGTAGTACCTCCGTTTGTAGATTTAAAGCAGTTCACGCCTCCGGCATAAAGCACGGAAGCATCCAAAGGATCTGCCGCCACATCAAGGTCATACCAAGCTTGACCGCCCGAGCCACCATTACAATCCCAGCCCATGATATTTGGTGAAGTGGAACGCATGCTAAAGCTTAATCCAGCATTTTCTGAGCGATACAAGCCTTTAAACGAGTCGGAATTTGTCAAAAGGAAGTAAACCCATTCCGGTTCAGCAGGCGATACGGCAATCACACCTCGATTTGCACCCGGAAGTCCGGTATTTACAATGGTATAGCTATTTCCGTTATCCGCTGAACGATAAAAAGTTCCGCCGGTAGCGGCATATACTATATCTGAATTATCCGGCTTGAGTACCACTTCTTTAAAGTTTCCACCCTGTTTACGTTCCCAAGTTGCGCCTCCATCATCTGTACGATACATTCCTCCGCTAGTAGCTGCAATAATAATCTGCGAATCATTCGGGTCTTGCTCCATACGACCTACGGTAACATTTCCCATTCCATTATTATATTGCACCCAATTTACTCCTCCATCCGTGCTACGCCATACTCCCAAACCGGGGGCATCTGCTGCATCCCTGTCACCGGTACCAATCAATATCACATTCGGATTTGAGTAATCCACTACGATGGATGAGACTCCCAAGGTAGGCAAATGGTCAGTAAGCACTTGCCAAGCACCGCCATGGTCGTAGGTAACCCACAAACCACCGGAAGGAGCACCAACATATATATGGTTTGGATCAGTTGGATGAAATGCAATGGCATTCAATCTACCCAAGCCTCTATAGCCATTATATCCCGAAGGCACAGTAAAAGGTCCCATCGGTGTCCAGTTGCCCTCCAAATTACGGGAGCTATATGATTCCATTAATTCGTTATATATCTTTAACTCACGATCCGGAGCAGGCTTGGTGCCATCCGCATCGGCGCGCTGAAACATCATGTGCTCCCAACGCTTAAAAGGCTTCCAGCCACTGCCACGCGTTACTTCCCTGTTCTCCCAATATTTTTCAAAAGCACGCTGGGTTTCTAGGAAATTTGCATCAGGGTCCTTCATCATTTCAATCCAATATGGAAATTGAGCCGTGTCAGACACTTGGGCATTTGAACTAAACGAAAAACCCATAATAAGGCTTATCGCCACTAATAATCTTGTGTAGTACTGCTTCTTCATCTTTTTATCTGATTGTAATTAAATGCTCGTTTAAGCGAAAATAAATGTTCAAAATTATGATTTTACCTAAGTAAAGCGGCTTAGTCAAGATTGACAAACAAGCTCAAGTAAAAACTTTTAGGCCGCCAAGGTACTATATTTCTACGCTTACATTTCAATAAGTCGGCAAAATACTTTGAACCTACCTATTTTGAAAATAAAATAAGTTAACGGCTATATTCCTCTAAAAACTGGGAACAAGCATTCCTATTTCAGGGCATAATTCCTAGAATACCGTTAGCAAAGCTATGCATTCCTTTCTAACCTGCATAATTCACCAATTCATGAATTAAGCAGGCTAAAACGCTGATTCAAAATTACATAATAAATATGAAACAAGCTTCATTTGATAAATTTTAGATTTTATCTGTCAAGAAATAATCGTTTATAGGGCTAAAAAACTGATTATCACCTGTTTAATTCAGGAATTAAGCAGGATTATACAACTACTTTCTTGAATAAACAAATCACTCTATCTCAAACTCCACTACTTCTCCAATAATATCTTTAGAAGGATACGGAATATAATTCTGATTAAACGGAGCTTCAGGCCACCAGTTTTCCAAATGCCATTCTTGCGTAACAATCATCAGCATTTGATTATTTGGTATGGAAGTAACGGATGCGTTCATATATCCGATTTCATACATTTTATCTTTTGCAGACCCAATTCGCCAAATGATTTCTTCCGGCTTCCACTCTATCTCATACCAATAATAATCATCAAAAAGCTCATCATTTAATACGGCTGTTTTACCGGTCACCGCCTGATACAAATCATCCCACCTATGCAGTTGATAGTAGTTTTTATTATACACAATATCGAATACGCCCCAATCAAATTTTTTAGGATCGGGACAAGCCAAATCCCAATTTGTATACGTGACCATCACTTTATTTGAATCGCTTATAGGGTCTATAGGTTTCTTAGATGCATCACCTCCATAGGAAGAAAGAGGCCAATTGCGCGAAGCTTTTACAATCTCTATATCAATTTCCGAATAACTATCCGTGATATTTCTTATCAGTTCGCCTCCATCATAACTTTTTGGTACATATCCCCCTTGTGAATAACAATTTCTTCTTGTATTCCATGAGCCCTGCTGATAAATAAGCCAAAAAGCATTTGTGAGACCATTCCATACATCATGCTTATTGAGCAAAGAAGGAAATTTGATTTTTGCCCTATAAGTTCCGTATGTAAAACCATGCCGAGAAATAATTCCAATATTTTCTTTACGCCACTCCCCTGCCGTAGTACCCGGATTGATTAATTCCAGGCTGTTTTTCTCTTTATTTACTTTCAAACCTTTACAAGGGCAGTCGGGAATTTCAATATTTGATGAAATAAACTGATGCGTTTTATTCAAATTATTGTTGTAGTCTTCCTTGCTGTAGTGTCCCCCGTGCACATCTTCAACAAGGGGTATATTCCGGAACTTATAGGATGGTACGAAATGAGAAACAAACTGCTCAAAATGCGCATTAAACAATTGTTCATCTGAAGAGTTGCACCAAGAATCCATATATGAATCGTCATATTCTCCACGTGTAAAAGCATATTCTTTTACATACATACCATGTTGAAAATCAGGCTGTGCCTTCACTTTAAGCTTATCAATGGAGAAAAGTGTCTTAAAACTAGCTTTGTGTGAAGCAAAATATGAAAAAGGGTTCACGAAATTCATCCCGATGCTATCGATTAAACCAATATTTTGAATATAATTCGGCAATTTATTAAGCTGCATGGAATCTTCCACAACCACAAGCAAAAATTTATATTCCCCGACACGTGGATTCCTTTTCCATCTGTTATTCGTGATATTTTCAGCTTTATGTTGATCCAATGCATAAATTGCATCAATATTCAGTTGCTGATCGACTGTATTTTTAGCGGCAAGCGCTTTTTGTTTAATTAGTGCATACCACGAAGGATCATCTTTTATATAATTCATCATTCCGGTCAACTCTTCCTCAGTATGCCGACCAAATATATCCGAGCCATAAAATCGCTTTTCATCGCGCGGGTTACCAACGATTCTATATTTTGTGGAAACAGTATGAAATTTCTTATCCGGGTGAATAACAGGGGTTAATTCAAAGGTTTTTTGTACATCCTCCCAACTTCCATAAAAGTTTTCATGGGCTAAAGGGTGATTATCCGGAAAACTATAGGTTTCATTTTGATAATAAATCTTATAAAAAAACTGCTTTTCGGATTTGCCGTTATTTCTTATTTGAAATGAAGCCTCAAAAAAACCGTCCGGGCTTTGCTTTATGGAAGGAACCACAAATCCATTTTTAAAAGCATCGGAATAATCCAAGCTAATTGTTTTTATTAAATTATCCCCTGATTCATAATTGTTTACAGCAATGAAATCTTTCACTTCAAAAGATTCATTTTGAGAGCAAGACATAAAAAACAGCAAAAAACTACTGCTTAAAACAATTACCAGAAATTTGAGAAATCTCATAAAAAACCTTGAATTAATAATAAGTTTCCGTACTCATAATCAACACCACAAAGCATTACGGGTATTTTCAAATCGAAGTACACATATACCCTAACACTAATCATCAAATCGGTCTTGCAGTATGAAACAGCAAAATAGCGTCAACAAAGCAAAAACCGAATCTACATTTTAAATTAAGATTTAGCATGTTTTTATCGTCCGGCTTAAAATTTCGCTTTGCAAATTAAATGAATTAACCCAATTTAACATATGCATGATGACAATAAAAATTACATCAGCCAAATTTCTCTACTTTTGCAAAATCTTATAATTTATATCAAAACATAAATTCCTATTACATGAGATCATTATTTTTATGGGTATTATCTTTCATCCTCATGGGGGCTTTGGCAGTTTACCAACGCACGACAGGTCCCACTTATCCGGTTCGAGGAAAAGTTGAGATTAAAGGAAAAGAAGTCATATACAATTTATTGCGCAGCCACGATACCGGAATCGATGCACCGGTCACCATCGAAGTACCTGATGGTGTTACCGCCGATTTTACCTACAAACGTTTTAAAAGCCATGACGAATGGCAAACCATTGAAATACTGCCTGTTGACAATGAATTACATTTCCATATACCAAATCAGCCGCCTGCCGGCAAAGTTCAATATATGATTTCGTTAAAAGACGGAAATAATATATATCAGCTTACAGATGAACCTGTTATCATTCGGTTTAAAGGAGCTGTGCCAGCATTGATTCTTGTTCCTCATGTATTTTTCATGTTTTTTGCCATGGTATTCAGCATTCGCACAGGAATTGAGGCATTATTAAAGAGAAAAGCGGTTTTCAGTCTTACCCAAACCACCTTATTGCTTTTATTTGTAGGCGGCTTGGTATTTGGTCCCATTGTTCAAAAATACGCATTCGGCGCCTATTGGACAGGCTGGCCCTGGGGACACGACCTCACTGATAATAAGACCATTATAGCTTTTATCTTTTGGCTTATGGCATGGTATGTGCTACGTAAACGCCCTGAAAACAGAACATGGCCTATTATTGCCACCGTGGTGATGCTTGCGACCTATTTAATCCCGCATAGTGCACTCGGCTCGGAGCTGGACTTCACAGAACTTGAAGATGCAAAACCTACTACTGAACAGACTTTATGACAGTAGGGATTATTATTATCACGAGTTTAGTTTCTTTTCTGGCTTTCTCAAATCGCGCATTATTTAGGCGTTTAAGTTTTAATGCTTGGCTAATTAAAGAAAAGAAACAAAGCTGGCGCTTTATATCCTATGCGTTGGTACATGCAGGATGGCTGCATCTGCTGATTAATATGTTCGTGTTGTACAACTTCGGCAGATATGTGGAACAAAGCTTCGGCTACTTATTCGGTTCATCCAAAGCATTGTTGTATTATGGGATGTTATATATTGGGGGAGTACTTTTTGCTACATTATTTGATTTCGGCAAGCACAAAGACAATCCATATTACGAAGCGGTTGGTGCCTCCGGAGCAGTGGCAGCAGTGCTTTTTGCCAGTATTTTATTAGCCCCGAGCATGTCGCTGTTCATATTTCCAATTCCTTTTCCCATACCGGCATGGCTGTTTGGTATATTATATCTGACATATTCAGTATATATGGGTAAAAAAGGACAAGATAATATAGGTCACCACGCCCATTTTTTTGGAGCAGTATACGGGCTTTTATTTACGATAATATTGCATCCTCCCATAATTGGGCATTTCATAAAAACTATCACGGGAAGTTGATTTAGTCGAAGCACTAAATCATATGATTTTCGGGAATAATCTTAATTCATTTCAGGATCAACGGGATAACGTCTCCAAATATCATAGGCAGGTCCCATGCGAATCATCACATGATTCCACATATTATGTGACTTGGTTTGCATCATTGCACGTATATTGGTTTCCGAAACAAGCCAAGAATTGCGTTTCAGTTCGGCACTGAGTTGCATCGCATCCCAGCCTGAATAACCTAAGAAAAAACGAATCTGCGAAGGCTTTGCAATGCCCAAAGTCATTAATTCTTGCAACGCTTCCAATTCTCCTCCCCAGTATAATCCGGGTATCACTTGCTCACTTCCGGGAATTTCGTCTCCCAAGGTGTGCATATAAAATATACTATCCGTTTGTACAGGTCCACCTATAAATACAGGGGCTTTAAAATCAGGGAAGTCTTTTACCAAATCGTTGAGCATTGAACCCGAAGGCTTGTTCATTACCACGCCAAAAGTACCTTCTTCATCCTTATGCTCCACTAATAAAACCACCGAACGACCGAAATAATAGTCGCCCATAAACGGCTCGGCAATTAATATTCTGCCGGGCTCGGGTTTTAGCTTATTACTTTGTATCCGTAAGAGTTTGTTCATTTTTTTAGTCAATTTTTCGAGCTTTTGCGTGTTATAACCAACAGTTTCCCTACTTTTACAACATTAATCAAATAATGTACCACAGATTGGCACCTAAAGGCAAACATAAAGAATATTTACAACTTAGGCAACAATATCCGGTTTTCACTTACCAAAGTTACGAAATAAAACAAGACGAAAAAGGATATAAACTGAGCTTCCTTTTTGATATCGCAGGGAAATTCCAATTCAAGCCGGAGATATTCATTCCACAAAGAAGCTTTTATACCCAAAAAGCAGATACAGCTTTACTTAAGAACCTAGCTTTCCACATCGGAATGGTTGAATTAATAAGTTATTGGAAGTTGAGCTGTGCTCCCATCGTAAAAATCATGCCGCACAAACTTTCAGGCGAACAAGTAAATTGGTGGAAAAAGCTTTATTACCACGGATTAGGCGAGTTCTTCTACCTAAACGGCATTCAGGCTGCGAAGGATGATTTCATGCAATTGAATTCATACGGGACTTCACTGCCGCAAGCTGCTTCAGTTCACCCAAATCCAGAGCTAATAGTGCCAGTCGGAGGCGGGAAAGATTCGGTGGTAAGTTTAGAACTATTACGTATTGAGAATCGCAGCATCCGCCCGATGATTGTAAATCCCCGAGCTGCCAGCATGGCATGTGCACAGATTGCCGGCTTTAGCGAGGATGAAACAATTATTGTAAATCGTCAGCTGGACCCACTAATGCTACAACTTAATCAGGAAGGATTTTTAAACGGGCATACCCCTTTTTCTGCCCTGCTTGCATTCATAACCGCATTCACAGCAAGCATCTCAAAAATGCGATATATTGTGCTTTCAAATGAATCAAGTGCCAGTGAAGCAAGCGTTTTGGGCACTGACATCAATCATCAATATTCAAAATCAATTGAATTTGAACATGATTTTCGGCACTATTTGAATCAATATATTGTTCAAGACATTGAATACTTCAGCTTATTGCGTCCGTTGAATGAATTGCAAATTGCCAAGCTGTTTAGCGGTTACAAACAATATCATTCGGTATTTAAAAGCTGTAATGTAGGCAGCAAGACGGATAGCTGGTGCTGTACATGTCCCAAATGTTTGTTTACATGGATTATGCTTTCACCATTTTTACAAAAAGAAGAACTTATCCATATTTTTAAAGAGGATTTATCTGAAAATACTGATTTACTACCCCTAATGGATTCTTTACGTGGGAAGACAGTAAGCAAGCCCTTCGAATGTGTGGGAACAATTGAAGAAGTGAATGCAGCCTATTATCATCAAAGCCAAAAAAGCAATGCAGGCAGCTTATTTACTCCTGAAAAGGATGAAATAAAAGCTAGCCGACATCAAGCTGAAGCATTTGAGATGCTTTTACGGCAATTTGATACTAATCACTTCTTAAACCCTGATTTTGTATCAATTATAAAGAGAGCTATTTATGATTGAGCCAATATTATATGCCCTTAAAAGCAAACGCATCCTTATAGTTGGCTATGGGCGCGAAGGGAAATCCAGTTTGCGGTTTATCCTCAAGCACCAACTCAGCAAGCAAATAGGAATTGCTGATAAACAAGCTTTTGATACTAAGGACCTTGATGAGTTTATTCAAATTTATACAGGAGCAAACTATTTAGAGGCAATAAACCAATATGAAATTATTTTAAAATCTCCGGGCATTCCTTCCGGGGCTATCCCGTTATCGACAGGCTATGAAATAAGCTCGCAAACTGATTTATTTTTACGAGCATTCCACCAGCAAAGCATTGGCATTACCGGTACAAAAGGGAAAAGTACAACAGCAAGCTTAATTCATCATTTGCTATCTTCTGTAGGCAAAAAAAGTATTTTAACGGGAAATATTGGCATTCCTTGCTTCGATATTATCGAGCAAATTCAAAAAGACAGCATTGTTGTTTTTGAAATGTCTGCCCATCAGTTGGAAAACATTAAAAACAGTCCACATATCGCAGTTTTATTAAATCTTTTTGAAGAACATTTAGACCATTTTATAACAAAAGAAGCTTATTTCGAGGCGAAAAAGCAGATTTACAAAAATAGAGGACCACAATCAGTTTTAATAACAGACAAAAATTTAGATTTTTCCCCGGAAGCATTGCCAATGCACACGAAGGTTTTTCCGCAAGGGCGCCTGGCAAGCTATAAATGTACACAGCTAATGGGCACACATAACAAAAATAATGTGCAAGCAGCACTTCTTGCGGTTGAATCATGCGGAATACGCATCGAACAACTTGCAATACACTTACATACGTTTAAAGCCTTAGCCCACCGTTTGGAGTATGTTGGGGAGTTTGGTGGCCTACACTTTTATAATGACAGCATTGCCACTATTCCGGAAGCAACAATTCGTGCGTTGGAGAGTTTGCCAAAGGTAGATTGGCTCATCCTTGGAGGCTTTGACCGCAATATAAACTATCAGCAATTAGCGGATTACCTTTACCAAAATCCAGTCAAATATATACTGCTGACCGGTGCTGCAGGAGCGCGAATCAAAGGTCTAATCAGCTCAAATACAGACTACAAGGGCAAATTAATTACAATTCATTCTTTGGATGAAGCATTTTCAATCATGGAATCACATGGATCTCAAAATGAACTTTGTCTCTTATCGCCTGCTGCCGCAAGCTACGACCAATATGATAATTTTGAGCAAAGGGGCATGCGTTTCAAAAGTTTAGCTCTTGAATTCAAATTAAAAAACAATTTGTAACGCACTGGATTTCAGACATTAACTAGTTTATGACTGTTAATGCCATGCAAGCGAACTATTCTTTATCGGCTGCAGCTTCAGTTTTTTCTTCTACGGGGCGATTAGTTGCTTTTTTTCTGGGGCGACTAACACCGTATGAGCCTTTAATAATTTTTCCTCTTTTAGTTTTTTTATCTCCTTTACCCATGATAAATCTTATTAATTGTTTAGTATTTTTTCACTGCAAAAGTATAAGTAAAATTTTAAAGTACAAAGAAATTAGCTGATTGAACAATTCGACTTTTGGGTTTTTAGGTGAATTTACGCATAAAATCTACATGTTTTCACAATTAAAAAGCCACTTAAAACCCCATTCCTGCTGCATATTAAGCCATTCAACAATAAAATTTTACGTAAATCAGCTTTTGTAACGGAAAAAAAAGTACTTTTGCACCTCCATAATTAACTGAACTAAGATATATCATGGCAAAACACAAAGCTAATAAGAAAGGTGACGAAAGGCTTGAAGCCGTAGAAGAGGTATTAAGCAAATCAGAACGCTTTATTGAAGATAACCAAAAGATTATCACTATTGCAGTACTTGTACTTGTTGCAATTATACTTGGCTATTTGGGTTTAAAGAAGTATTATTTTGAGCCACGCGAACTCAAAGCACAGAAGCAAATATTCATGGCCGAAAAGTTTTTCGAGTCCGACTCATTGAATTTAGCCCTTTATGGAGATGGAAATAATTTGGGTTTTTTAGAGGTTATTGACGATTTTGGAAGCACCAAAACCGGAAAACTAGCTCAATATTATGCCGGTATATCGTTCTTAAAACTTGGCGAATATCAACAAGCTATTGACCATCTCAAGAAATTTAACGGAAAAGACCATCTCATTTCCGCAATGGCTGTAGGTGGCATAGGTGATGCATATCTGGAATTGAATCAGCCTGCTAAAGCATTGGAGTATTATGTAAAAGCATCCAAGCTAAATCCAAATGAGCTTACAACTCCTTTCATGCTGTTCAAAGCCGGTAGAACAAGCGAAATTATGGGCAACTATTCTAAAGCAGTTGAATTTTACGAAACTATCAAAACCAACTATCCTACTTCAACAGAAGGACGTACCATTGAAAAGTTTCTTGAAAAAGCACGCGCATTAAATACCAAATAAATTTGGTGCAAATCATAAGTTACAAACCTGATCGAGTAATTCGGTCAGGTTTTTTTATCTTTGAACATCACTAATCCTATTACTGTATGAAAGATCCAAAACAGCTTCGAATTGTATTTTTTGGCACTCCTGAGTTTGCTGCGCTGCAAATGGACTATTTGATTTTACACAATTATTCAATCGTGGCGGCTGTCACCGCACCGGACAAAGCAGCGGGGCGCGGACGGAAATTAAGTCAATCGGCAGTAAAACAAACTGCAAGCGCACATCAAATTCCGGTATTACAGCCTTCAAATTTAAAAGATAGTGCATTCATTGATGAACTGCAGGAATTAAAAGCTGATCTTTTTATAGTTGTGGCATTTCGAATGCTGCCTGAGCTTGTGTGGAAGATGCCACCTCTGGGAACTTTCAATTTGCACGCCTCCTTATTGCCACAATATCGCGGCGCTGCTCCAATCAATTGGGCAATAATGAATGGCGAACACCAAAGCGGACTTACCACATTCTTCATCAATGAAAATATAGATACAGGAAATATATTACTTCAAAAAGCCATGGACATTGGGCCGAATGAATCCGCAGGCGAGCTGCATGACCGCATGATAGATGAAGGCAAAATACTGCTTGAACAAACTATTCAAGCTATTGCAGAAAATAATATCACGCCAAAGCGCCAAGAAATCACGGAAGAGTTAATGCCGGCACCAAAAATATATCGAAAGGATTGTGTTATCGATTGGAGTCAAAGCGGGAAAACAATTCATAATCAGATTCGAGGCCTCAGCCCATATCCCGGTGCTTTTACTCAAATAATTCAGGAAGAAACCCAAAAAACCAGTGAGTTAAAAATCTTGGAGGGAGAATTTATTAAAGCAGATTTGCAAGAAGAAAAGACATTACGCCTCTTGACAGACAACAAGACTTATTTAAAAGTTGCACTTGAAAATGGCTTTTATACAATTAAAAAACTTCAAGTTCCCGGTAAAAAAGCTATGGCAGTAACAGAATTCCTTAGAGGCAATCCTTTTGAAGGAAATTGGCATATCCAATAAATTATAATTGCATTTCTCAATTTTTGTTGTAAATTGCAGAAAACTTGAGAAAATTCAACAAAAAATTCATTTTTTTTGCAAATAAACTTGACTTTATCATTTTTTTTGCAATTTTTGTTATTTTTTATTGATTTTTCTTGCATAGAATAAATTAATAACATTAAATTTGTAAGATAAAGACCAATACTAACTAATATTCAAATAAAATGAACAAGGCTGAATTAATCGATGCAATGGCTGCGGAAGCCAATTTAACTAAAGCTGATGCTAAAAGAGCATTAGATGCTTTTTTATCTGCTACTACAAAAGCATTACAATCTGGTGACAAAGTAACCTTAGTAGGTTTCGGTACTTTCTCCGTAGCGGGGAGATCCGCCAGAATGGGACGTAACCCTCAAACCGGAAAAGAAATTAGCATTGCTGCCAAAAAGGTAGTGAAGTTTAAAGCCGGTAGTGACCTTTCAGATTCGGTAAAATAAATCTTTACTAAAAAACATGGAGGGGCTGCATTCATTGCAGCCTTTTTTTTGGCTGTTCGCAAGCAAATGAGGATGCGAGCTAACAATTCTATTATCCCATATCGATACGAGCGCAAAGAACCAATTAATCTAAAAATTCGATTTTTGTTTTTTTAACATTAGAATTGGATGCAAATAATCTTTGGCACGATGATTGTAATCAGATATAATGTAGTTTTTTTCATACAGAATATTGGTTGGTTAAACGAAAAAGTCCTTCTACGCCCGTAGGAGGGCTTTTTCACTTTTAAAGCTCTTGCTTTAAATAATAAGCAGTATAGCTGCTAGGATGTTGAATAATTTCTTCGGGAGTTCCTTCGCAGATAATCTGTCCTCCCCTTTCTCCACCTTCAGGTCCCATGTCAATGATATGGTCAGCCATCTTAATCACTTCCATATTATGTTCAATAATGACTACGGTATTTCCTTTGTCAACTAATTTATTCAGTACATCTAATAATACGTTCACATCTTCAAAATGAAGGCCGGTAGTAGGTTCATCTAAAATATAGATTGTCTTGCCTGTATCTCTTTTTGATAGCTCGGAAGCGAGCTTCACCCTTTGTGCCTCACCGCCTGAAATAGTTGTTGATGATTGCCCCAAGGTCAGATATCCCAAGCCAACATCTTTTAACGTCTTGATTTTATGATTAATAGAAGGTATATTTTCAAAAAAATCAATTGCTTGGTTAATTGTCAAATTCAGTACATCATTAATTGATTTTCCTTTATATCGAACTTCCAAGGTCTCCCTATTATAGCGTTTTCCATTACAATCTTCGCATAAAACAGCTACATCAGGCAAGAAATTCATTTCAATAATCTTCATTCCGGCGCCTTTACAGCTTTCACATCGGCCGCCTTTCACATTAAAAGAAAAACGTCCGGGCAAATAGCCTCGTATCTTCGATTCGGGCAATGAGCCGTATAATTTACGGATTTCGTCGAACACCTTTGTATAAGTAGCTGGATTTGAACGTGGTGTCCGCCCTATGGGCGACTGATCGATTTCTATCACTTTATCCACCAGCTTAAGACCTTCAATGGTTTTGTACGCCAAAGGCTTTTTTATTGACTTATAAAAGTGTTGGTTTAAAATGGGATATAAGGTTTCATTAATTAAACTTGATTTACCGGAGCCGCTGACTCCCGTAACACAAACCATCTTTCCCAAGGGTAATTTTAGCGTGACATTTTTCAAATTATTTCCGCTGGCACCTTTTAATAATAAAAACAGGTCTTTTTTCCCTTGCCGTCTTTCTTTAGGCACTTCTATCTTACGCTTTCCACTCAGGTATTCACAGGTGATGCTTTTGCAATCCATTAAGCCACCCGGCTTACCTTGTGCAACAACTCTTCCTCCATAAGTACCGGCGCCCGGTCCAATATCAATCACATGGTCGGCAGCCAGTATCGTATCTTTATCGTGTTCCACAACGATTACAGAATTATCGTTATCACGCAGCTGCTTTAAGCTTTGAATAAGTCTGTGGTTATCACGTTGATGCAAGCCAATACTAGGTTCGTCAAGTATGTACAAAACTCCTGTTAGCTGTGAGCCGATTTGTGTAGCCAACCTAATCCGCTGGGATTCACCGCCGGAGAGACTGTGTGCCGGACGATTTAGGTTTAAATAATCTATACCTACATCAAGTAAAAAGTGAATGCGTTTATCAATCTCACGCAGCACTTCCTTTCCAATCATTAATTGGCGTTCGCTCAGCTTTTCAGGCAATGCCTTTATCCATTCCGATAATGCAGCAATATCCATTGATGCAAGTTCAGCAATGTTTTTACCGTTTATACGAAAATATTGCGCTTCCTTTTTGAGGCGTGTACCCTGACAAAGCGGACAGCTGATATTATTCATAAACCCTTGTGCCCATCGACGGATGGCAGGAGATGCATTTTCATTATCTTGTGAAGTAATGAAATTGATAATACCTTCAAAATTCAGGTTATAAGTTGAGATGATACCCGAATATTCACGCTTTACTTCCACTGTATCTGTCGAGCCATACAAAAGAGCATCCATTGCCTCTTCGGGTATGTCTTTTACAGCAGTATCTATTGTAAAGCCATATTGTACACCTATTGCTTCGACCTGGCTAAATATCCAATTATTTCGATATTCCCCTAAGGGCGCCAAGCCACCATTTTTGATGGATACGGATGGATTGGGTATTATCTTTTTGATATCAATTTCAGCAATTTTTCCAAGTCCATTGCATTTGGGACAAGCTCCATAGGGACTGTTAAAAGAAAACGTATTTGGCTCGGGCTCATCATACGAAATACCGCTTCCAGGGCACATTAGTGTTTTACTAAAATATCTCAGCTGATTGCTTTCGGCATCTAAAAGCTGAAGCAAGCCTTTCCCTTGTTTGAATGCAGTTTGAACGGATTGGCGCAACCGCTGCAAATCATATTTCGCAAGGTCCAAGCGGTCAATGACAATTTCAATATCATGTATTTTGTAGCGGTCAAGCTGCATCCCGAATGCGATATCACGGATTTCGCCATCAACTCGTACTTTCAGGTAGCCGGATTGACGAATTTGTTCAAACAGCTCACGATAATGCCCTTTCCGTCCCCGAACGACAGGAGCCAAAAGCAATATTTTACGTCCATCAAATTGATTTGTAATAAGTTGTACAATTTGATCTTCGGTGAAGCGAACCATTTTTTCACCAGTTTCATAGGAAAAGGCTTCAGCAATACGTGCATAAAGAAGGCGGAGGAAGTCGTAGATTTCGGTAATCGTACCCACTGTTGAGCGGGGATTTCTGTTTACCGACTTTTGTTCAATGGAAATTACAGGGCTCAAGCCGGTAATACGGTCTACATCAGGACGTTCCATATTCCCAATAAATTGTCGCGCATACGCTGAGAAGGATTCCATATAACGCCTTTGCCCTTCGGCATAAATGGTATCAAAAGCAAGTGAAGACTTACCGCTCCCACTGAGTCCGGTGATAACTACCAACTCATTGCGGGGTATTTTTAGATCGATATTGCGCAAATTATGTACTCGCGCACCTTGGATATCTAAAAACTGATCTTCAGAAAAACTGTGTTCACTCATGAATCAATATTTCTCAACTGCTTTCTAAACAGCCTTAAATTCAACAACTTAATAAGGATTGAAGGTTTTATTAAATGGCTCTTGCGGTATTTTTAGCTCATAATACTTTCCGGAAGATACGGGCAATTGATTTGACCTTAACCAAGGATTAAAATACTTGAGCAATTTGTACGAGATTCCATATTGGGCAGCAAAGTCTGCCAGATTGGGTATCGTCTCATCCACACGAACAATTTCAAAGTTCAAAGGCTGATACAGCTTTGACTCGTCAACCGGGAAACCATAATATTCCGGATTATTTAAGATTATTTTCAGGGCTATCATCCGATACAAATATCGTTCAGTTTCTTCGGCCATGAGCAAGTCAAAATAAGAAGAAGCGTTTTGTGTCTTCAAGAATCCGTCAATGCGTGCCATTCCGGCATTGTATGCTGCTCCAACCAACGACCATGATCCGTATTTATCATATGCTTTTTTAAAGTATTTACAGGCTGCAAGCGTAGCTTTTTCGACATGATAGCGCTCATCTACATCTTTATTCAGTTCTAAGCCATACTCTTTTGCTGTCCCTTCCATAAATTGCCAAAAACCAACTGCTCCGGCTGGAGAGCGTGCATTTGTTAAATTGCTTTCAATCATGCAAAGGTACTTCAGGTCATCAGGCATATTCTGCGATTGCAGTATCGGCTCAATCACAGGCAACCATCTGTTGGCACGTTTTAGCAAAAGCCAGGTTGAGCTGTGCCAGTAGGTGTTAACAATCAGCTCACGCTCAAGGCTTTCGTACACATGAAATAGTTCTAAAGGAAGTCGCTCTCCGGCAAAATAGATTTCTTTAGGCAACTCAAAATCAGCAAACGGCTGTTCGTTTAGAATGCCATTTTCGGTTTCAAATACATTGCTTTTAGCTTGTATATCCGAAGACTGATTTTTCCAAAACCACCCTATTCCAATAATAAGAATAAATAGCAGAATCGCTATTGAAATATTTTTTTTATTATTCATTTACTTTAAAAATAAAACCAAAAAGCATTAAAAAGGGCTGTGTATTTCACGGAACAAGGGAGCATTCTTGTCTTTCTCAGATAATATCGCATCACGAATTCCCCAATCAATGTTCAAATCAGGGTCATTCCAACGAATACTTCTTTCAGATTCCGGATTGTATTGTTTTGTACATTTATACACAAATACCGTATCTTCTTCAAGTGCTACAAATCCATGAGCAAATCCTGCGGGTATCCACATCATCTTCTTATTTTGGTCACTTAGCTCCACAGAAACCCATTGTCCAAAGCTAGCAGAGTCTTTTCGAAGGTCTACAGCCACATCCAACACTGCGCCCTTAACAACCCTTACAAGCTTTCCTTGCTCATAGGGCGGCAACTGAAAATGCAGTCCTCGTATAACTCCCTTCCTACTCTTCGATTCATTGTCTTGAACAAAATCTTGCGTGATACCGAGCTCGTGCAAACGCTCTTTATTGTAGCTTTCAAAAAATGTACCACGATCGTCTTCAAACAAATCGGGGATTAAAATAAGAAGATCCGAAATTTTTGTAGTAATAACTTCCATTCAGATTTGGATACTTTACATAGTCTTCGAAAATCGCAAAAGTCTAAGACCCTTATACTTCTATTCCGAAGACTATGTATATCTATTTACTTTTATAGATGAATTACTTCACCGTATGCAGCGGCAACAGCTTCCATAATGGCTTCAGACATTGTGGGGTGTGGGTGCACGGTTTTAATAATTTCTCTAGCGGTAGTTTCCAATTTACGAGCTGCAACAGCTTCCGCAATCATTTCAGTTACATTATCACCAATCATGTGACAGCCAAGCCATTCGCCATATTTCGCGTCAAAAATAACTTTCACAAAACCGTCTTTATTTCCAGAGGCACTTGCTTTACCTGATGCTGAAAAAGGAAACTTACCAACTTTTATTTCATAACCTGCTTCTATTGCTTTCTTTTCGGTCAGCCCTACTGAAGCAACTTCAGGACTTGTATAGGTACATCCGGGTATATTACCATAGTCAATTGGTTCCGGGTTCAAGCCGCAAAATGCTTCTACGCAAGTAATACCTTCGTGCGATGCGGTATGTGCCAAGGCAGGACCGTGTACAATATCTCCAATGGCATAAACTCCGTCAACAGCGGTGCGATAATATTCATCAACCACCACTTTACCGTTTTCGGTTGCAACACCTACATCTTCTAAGCCAAGGCCTTCGAGATTTGTTACAACTCCCACGGCTGAAAGTACAAGATCGGCTTCGACTACTTCTTCACCTTTCTTGGTTTTTATGGTCACAACACATTTTTCTCCGGAAGTATCTACATGCTCTACCGATGCATTTGTCATCACTTTCATCTTGTTCTTTTTGAAGTTACGTTCCAATTGTTTTGAAACTTCTTCATCTTCAATAGGAAGGATGTTGGGCATAAATTCAACCAATGTAATTTTTACTCCCATCGAGTTAAACAAATATGCAAATTCACTGCCGATTGCACCTGAACCAACTACAACCATTGATTCGGGAAGCTCGGATAATACCAAAGCATCGCGATATCCAAGTATTTTCTTGTGGTCAATAGGCAAGGAAGGAAGCTCTTTACTTCTTGCTCCGGTAGCGAGGATGATATGATCAGCCTCGTATTCTTTTTTGGAGTTATCAGCTGCTGTCACCTCAACCTTTTTGCCTTTTAACAGCTTACCAAAGCCATTAATCAGTTCTATCTTATTTTTGTTAAGCAAATATTGTACACCTTTACTCATTCCATCAGCAACGGAACGGCTACGTTTTACAATGGCATCATAGTCCGGCTTGGCTTCAGCGCCCAAAACGATGCCATAATCAGCAGCATTTTTGATATAATTATATACTTGCGCACTTTTCATTAATGCTTTTGTAGGAATACATCCCCAATTAAGGCAGATACCACCTAATTCTGCTTTTTCGATAACAGCAACTTTTTTGCCAAGTTGTGAAGCTCTGATAGCAGCTACATATCCTCCCGGGCCGCTACCTATTACAATAACATCGTATTTCATAATTCGGATTAGATTTTTTAAAGATTGGATTTAAGATGCAAAGTTAAAAATATTTCGTACTCATTTTCTATATCAAGTCGCATTTGCATAAGTTCTGCTGCTATTTTTAGCTTCAAAGAAGCACAAACCTATGGGAGCGCACCATAATTATTAGTACTATAACAAGTAAAAGGCGTGAATGTTTTAGCCTGCATAATTCACCAATTCATACGTTTATAAAGCTAACTTCATCGTAATAAGCTTATAATCTTTGTTTTAAGAGATTTTAGTGGTAATTATAAAACTGTTTATTATAAAATGAATTTTGATTTAATTTTGGCAATTTTTACGTTATGAGCTGTTCGCAGTAGTTGGCTACAGCTTCACAGCTCACGCCTGAAAATTTCTCAAAATTAAATTCATGAATTATGCAGGTTAGCTGTTTCAACTGAAAGCAGCACTAAATCTTCTGCAAAAATTTGATTTGCAAACCACCGAAAAGCATATATTTGCGCTCGACTCCCGGCAATTATAACTCTCTACTTGCATAATCTGCCGGAAAGGAGACCGGCAAGCCGGGAGTCGTTTTATACTACTTTCTGCAATTTTGTCAGCCCCATCCACCTAATTGATGTCAAAAAAGTGCATGGCACATAAATTGATTTAAAGTATTCAAAACGTAAAAATGGCCGTAAAACAAATTTTTTCACATCAGGAAATGCTGAAATCTTTTCAAAAGGACAGCAAAAACTATGTATTACTTTACAAATCAGGAACTGATGCCGGGCAATGTAGTTTTGAAAATATACGGACAGCCGGAGAAAAACTGCAAAAAGCAAATGTACTTTTGGCGGATGTGACCGAAGTACGTGATATACATGGCGTCTATAATATCACGAGTTCTCCTTCTCTGTTGGTTTTTGATGGAGATCGTTTCATTAATGTTGTAAAAGGTTGCAATAACCCCGATTACTATATTTCGCTTTTCGAAGAATCATATTTTCACAGCGTTCAAAAGCCGGCTGAAACGAAACAAAAGCGTGTGGTAGTTTACTCCACCCCAAGCTGTTCGTGGTGTAATACATTAAAAACACATCTGCGAACCAATAACATCAAATTTACAGATATTGATGTTTCAAAAAACCAGCAGGCTGCCGAGCAAATGGTGAGACGTAGCGGTCAACAAGGGGTTCCGCAAACGGATATAGGAGGTCAAATCGTCATTGGATTTGACAAAAATAAAATCAATTCATTATTGGGAATTCAACAAGTTTCAAATTAAAATCTATAAATCAAATGAAAGAGTTACAACCGTTAAACGAAAATGTCATCCTCGATTTAAGTGAGGAGATAGGTGAGCAGCGTACTGCTTCCGGCTTGATTATTCCGGATACTGCAAAAGAAAAGCCACAAATCGCAAAGGTTATCGCAATAGGAAATGTAGAAGATCCGGCCATTAGCGTTGGTGATTCCGTGCTTTTTAAAAAATATAGCGGGACAGAAGTAGATTATGAAGGGAAAAAACTATTGGTAATACCTTATGCTGACCTTTTGGCGAAAGTTGTAGAAACAGACGAAATTTAAAATTTCAACAAAAACCGGTTTAATAAGCCGGTTTTTTTATTGGATTCCGGCTTAAACATCAAACAGAAAGGCAAAAACATTACATTTGCAAACATATATTCACGCTTGCAAACGAAGTAATGATTATCAAGTTGAAATCCGTAATTATAGCTCCAATCAGAAAAGTCGCTCCCCTAGCATTTGGCTTGTTCTTGTTGGGAATGATGATGGTTTTCAATGCTTGCAGCGGTAAACGCTATATTCCTGATGACCGCTATTTACTTAAAAAAAACAGCTTAGCCACAGAACCTGAAAAAATCGGCTTCAGCAGCTCGGAAATCACCCAACTATTTGCCCAAAAGCCAAATTCCAGCTTTTTTGGGATGCGCCCCGGATTATGGATTCATTATGTTACCCAAAATAAAACGGATAAAAAGTTTTGGCACTGGGTACATCACCGAATTGGGAAGCCACCGGTTTATTATGATGCCGCACTTACAAAAAATGCAAGTATTCAGATTGAACGATACCTCGATAATATCGGACATTTTAATAGTATCGTATCGACAAAAACAAATAACGAAACTAAGCGTCTGATAAAGCTTACATATGATGTTAGCTTAGGAAATCCATATCGAATCAGTGATATAGTATATTCGATACCTGACAGTACCATTGCTGCTTTTATAGATGAAATTAAAGATGAGACTTTACTTAAGACAGGATCGATTTACAATGCATATACGATTGATGACGAGCGCGATAGAATTACAAACCATTTAAAAAATAACGGATATTATTATTTCACAAAAGATTATATTCAATTTGAGGCAGATACAAATTCGCAAAATCACCAGCTTAAGTTGAACCTACTTGTAGAAAATCGTAGAAATCTGATACCTTCGACGGGTTTATACAAAGAAGAAGCTCATCCACGCTACTTTATTCGAAAGGTTACGGTATTTCCAAATTACAATCCATTACGTTCCGATATATCAGCTGCAGATACAAATCTGATTGAAATACGAACCAATGAACGAAACAAATATTCTCCGCTTTATTTTGTGAGTCATGGCAATCCACTCATCAAGCGCGGAATCTTCAATCAGGTTGTACAAATATATGAAAATGAGGCATTTAGTTTACACAAAACGCGTCAGACTTATAAGGCTCTAAATAACCTCAAAATTTTCAGGGCTTCAAATATCAGCTTCGACACCACGGCACACAAGGCGCACATAAGTGACAGCATGGAGCGATGGTTGGATTGTAATATTTACTTGCAGCGAAGCAAGCTTCATGCGTATTCTGTTGAAGTTGAAGGGACTAACTCCGGAGGCGATTTGGGTGTACGAGGAGGTTTAGTCTACAGCAATAAAAATCTGTTTCGTGGTGCGGAAGTTTTCCGTCTTCGACTTAATGGAGGTTTTGAAGCCCAAAAGCTCAGCTCAACGGATGCTGAATTAGGTGAAACAACTACCTCGCTGTTCAATACAAGTGAAGTGGGGGTTGATGCAAGCATATATTTTCCGAGATTTTTAAATCCCTTCAAGCTAAGGAACTTCATAAAGGAATATCAGCCAAAAACGAATCTTATCTTAGGATTTAACTCACAAACACGAACATATTATGAACGGACGGTGCTGCGTTTAACATTTGGTTACGACTGGATGGCAAGTAAACAAGTAAATCATTTGTTAAGCCCGATTAACATAAGCAGCATCAAAGTAAATCCTTCGGAAGCGTTTCAAGACTTTCTGGATAAGCAGTCAAATCAGCGTTTCAGGGATCAGTATTCCAACCATCTGATCTTTAGCATGCGTTATTCATTTATATTTAATAACCAGAATATCAACTTATTAAGAGACTTTTTCTATTATAGAATCAACCTTGAAGGAGCAGGAAATGTATTGTCGCTTATTGATGGCAGCTCCATATTTAAGGAGGTTGATAAGCACAAAGAGCTATTCAATATTCGTTATGCACAGTTCTTCCGTATTGACCAAGACCTGCGATATTATCGGGTGTTGACAAAAGAAAGCAGATTAGCATTCAGGGCTGTTTTGGGATTGGGTGTCCCCTATGGCAACTCATCCGAATTGCCATTTGAGCGCAGCTTTTATTCCGGAGGTGCCAATGGCATGCGAGGCTGGCAATTGAGGCAGTTAGGTCCGGGCTCACGATCTGACTCGCTTCGTATCGAAAGTATTGGTGATATACAGCTGGAGCTTAATGCAGAATATCGATTTCCTATTTATGACTACTTTAAAGGGGCATTCTTCATTGATGCAGGTAACATATGGCTGTTGCGTGAAAAAGATGGTCTGGAAGGAGGCACTTTCAAGTTTAATAACTTCTACAATGACATTGCCGTAGATGCCGGCATAGGCTTCCGTTTCGACTTTTCTTTCTTTGTTTTTCGCCTTGATGCAGCTGTTCCACTAAGGGACCCCGCTCGTACGGAAGGTGACAAATGGATGATGGATCAAATAAAACTTCGAAATTTCGTATGGAATTTCGGAATTGGTTATCCTTTTTAATGGACAGGACACTGCTTTTCAATAAATTAACTACTGCTTTCGGGATGGAGCCTACCCAAGGCCAATCGCGTGTATTATATGATTTGTCGGCTTTCTTACTTAGTAAAAAACCTCTTCCTCTTTATCTATTAAAAGGTTATGCCGGAACAGGAAAAACTTCATTGGTAAAAGCCTTGGTACATATTACTCCGCTTTTACGTATGCGTATTATATTAATGGCGCCCACCGGGCGGGCTGCGAAGGTTTTAAATAAATACACCGGCTTGCCTGCGCATACCATCCACCGAAGAATTTATCTCCATCAACGGACAGCAGACGGACAATACCGAACCATCTTAGCCGAAAACAAACTTGTAAACACCTTGTTTGTCATTGATGAAGCATCGATGATATCAGACTATAGCATCGGCTATGATGGCATGAACAGGCGCAATCTTTTGGATGATTTAATCAGCTTCGTTGCCCAAGGAAAAAACTGCCGTTTATTATTGATTGGCGACAAAGCCCAGCTGTCTCCCGTAGGTATGGAGCTTAGTCCGGCATTGGACCTTGAATTATTGAAAGCCTCCTATGCAATTACGGCAGCAAGCCGTGAGTTGACCGAGGTAATGCGTCAAGCATTGGATTCGGGTATCTTATTTAACGCCACTGCCATTCGCAATAAACTGAGTGCACAAGATATACAGCTTCCGCTTTTTTTACTAGACGGCTTTAGCGATATTGCAATTAGTAGTCCGATGGATTTGGAAGATCAGCTTTATGATGCATTTAGCCAAAAAGACTATAGTAATGCAGTGATTGTTTGTCGTTCAAACAAAAAAGCAAATCAGTACAACCAAGCCATACGAAATCGGATTTTAGGCATGGATTCCGAAATATCGGGTGGTGATATTATAATGGCAGTAAAAAATAATTACTATTGGCTGGAAGAAAGTGAAAACACCGGTTTCATAGCAAATGGCGACCTTCTTGAAGTGCTGCGTATAATCCGTTTTGAAGAGCTTTACGGATTTCGTTTTGCACATGCAAGTCTCCGCTTTACGGATGATTCGGAACAAATTGAATTTGAAAGCGTTTTGCTACTCGATAGCTTATATGCTGATGGACCTTCGCTGGCGGAAGAATATTTTAGAAGGTTATATTCAGCAATTGAAGAGGATTATATGGATGAAAAAACACGTGCGAAACGCTTTGCCATGATACGTAAAAATCCATATTACAACGCTTTACAAGTTAAGTTTGCATATGCGCTTACGGGGCATAAAACCCAAGGCGGACAATGGCCAACCGTGTTTTTAGATGCCGGCATTTATCAACAAGAACAAATTGATATTTCGTATCTACGTTGGCTATATACTGCTGTTACTAGAGCAAGTGATCAGCTTTATCTTTTAGGCTTTATTGATGAATTTTTTGAGGCAGCTCAATAATTTAGTCTGTTATTTTACTCTAACTTGCCATAAGCTTTTTTATCTTTGTTAAATTCATAAAAAGCGAGGGTCATGAAGAAATTACAATTTGGTATTTTATTTTCGCTCTTGTTGATTGTTTTCACGGCAAGCGGACAAGAAGAAGCAGTTAAAAAGTTAAGCAATCGTTTACAGCATAGATTAGATGTAGTTGAAAAACAAATAGACGATATTTTATGGCATCAACGCCTTGGAGATATTGCATTTATTGACAAAATTTTTATTTACGGACCACCACCGGCAAATAATCCCAAGCCAACGGCAATGGGAGCACAAAATCCTTTAAAATTTTGGTCCTATGTATTCTTTCCGTCAACTTACGAAAGTGGGAAAAAGTATCCGCTTATTATTTTGCCCCACGGAGGTGTGCATGGTGATTTTACTACTTATTACACACATATTTTACGCGAACTCTTAGCGCAAGAATATATAGTTGCCGCACCGGAATACAGGGGAAGCACAGGCTATGGTGAAAGCTTTTACAAACAAATTGACTATGGCGGATTAGAAAACGAAGATGTGTATGCTTGTCGAAACCATATGGTCAAAGAGTACGATATGGTTGATGGCAACCGAGTAGGGATAATCGGTTGGAGCCACGGAGGCATGATTACTTTATTCAATATTTTTTCACATCCCGAAGCCTATCAAGTGGCTTTTGCCGGGGTACCGGTTAGTGATTTAGTTGCCCGAATGGGATATATGAAACAATCATATCGCGATTTGTTTGAAGCAGATTATCATATTGGGGCTTCTGCCAATGAAAATATTGAAGAGTATAGAAAGCGTTCGCCCGTTTGGCATGCACATAAGTTAAAGACTCCACTATTAATTCATACAAACACCAATGATGACGATGTGAATGTATTGGAAGTGGAGCATTTGATTCGAGCACTGAAGGCAGAAGGGAAAAAGTTTGATTACGAGATTTTTCAAGATATTGGAGGAGGGCACTCTTTTGACCGCATTGACACCAGGGAAGCGAAAGAAATTCGCTTAAAGATTTATGCGCATCTTGCCAAATACCTGAAACCGAATAAA
>CAZDWA010000027.1:0-26354 GCA_964509065.1 uncultured Lentimicrobiaceae bacterium | reverse complement strand
GTAAGTGAATTTATAAAAATACAAAAAAAATCAGGGGGTTAAAAGTCCGGACTTTTAACCCCCTGATTAATTACTTACACAGATTGTGGGATACTCCCTCCTTTAAAAATATCTTACGCAAACTCCCCGGCAATTTCAGCTCGAATTTTTTCAAATTCTTCAGCTGTGAACTTTAATTTTGGTTTACTAAAATTAATATCATAAATGGTATTGATAGGAACCAAATGAATATGTGCATGGGGTACTTCGAGACCAATAACTGCAATTCCAATTCGTTCACAAGGGACTACCTTTTCGATAGCCAAGCCCACTTTTTTTGCAAACACCATCATATCGGCCAACTCCTTGTCAGCCATATCGAATATATAATCTGTTTCCTTTTTCGGAATCACTAAGGTATGTCCTTTAGATAAGGGATTAATATCAAGAAATGCAAAAAACCGATCATCTTCGGCTATTTTATAACTTGGAATTTCTCCTGCGACAATTTTTGAGAAAATACTGGACATGTTTGTAGTTTTTATCTGGAGATATCTAAAATTTCAAATGTTAACACACCTGCAGGCACTTCGATATCTGCAGTTTCACCAACTGATTTTCCCAGCAAGCCTTTTGCTATTGGGGAGTTTACCGATATTTTGCCACTTTTAATGTCGGCTTCCTTTTCGGGTACAATCGTATAGGACATGGTTGCCCCATTCTTCAGGTTTTTAATTTTAACCTTGGATAACAAAAGTATTTTCGAGGTATCCATTTTGGACTCATCCAATACTCTGGCCGAAATAAGCAGCTCTTGCAGTTGAGATATTTTCAATTCCAGGAGGCCTTGGGCTTCTTTTGCAGCATCATATTCCGCATTCTCGGATAAATCACCTTTATCTCGAGCTTCGGCAATCATTTGCGAAATCTTGGGTCGTTCCTTAGCAATTAAATCATTCAACTCATCTTTCAGGCGTTGTAAGCCTTCTTCCGTAAAGTATTTCGTTTCTGCCATAGCATAATTTGTTTTAGACTTAACAAGTAAAAAAGACCCTTAGCATAGTAAGGGCCTTTTTCAAATACAAAAGTACGTATTTTTTAAATATCAAAAACTATTAGAAGCTAATTCGGGCTCCAATAGTGTGATTACCATTAAAGTGATCGGTAGAACGGTAGGAGTAATCAACAGAAAAAGCTGAGCCATTTTCTTTGTTCATGGGTACTTGAACAGTAAATCCAAGGCTCAAACCTTTTTGAACGTTTGTTCTGATATCTGCATCGATTTTATCCCAAATTCCTTCTTCATAGGTATAGCCGGCGCGTAGTAATAAATAGTCTTTTAAACTAAATTCACCACCCAATGTAACTTGGTCTTTAGTAAATGAGTTTGACGTAAAGTTACCGGCAAGTGTCAATCTGTAGTCATTTTCAAACAAGAAATCATATCCGGTTCCAATCACCAATTGTGTAGGCAATTCGAATGCTTCTTTACGTTGTTCAAGCGTAAACTGAGTTTCTTGTCCGGGTATAAATGCACGCAGCGAAAGACCGTCTCCCGAGAATTTCATGGTGGGTCCGATATTCTTCAATGTAATACCGAAATGGATTTGCTCCAAAGCTCCTGTTACATATTGAATACCAGCATCAATTGCCAAGCCTTGCGCACTCATGTCGCTAATGCTTTGGTTAATGATTTTCAGTACAAAGCCCCCATGGATACTGTTAGAAAACGACTTCGCATACGATAATCCGATATTCATCAGACTGGGTGAGAAGTGTCCTAAACCACCATCCGGGCTTTCAGTTGTAGTAATGGGGATATCGCCAAAGTTCATTGACATAATTGCAAGCCCCAAAACACCCGATTCTCCTAAGCGCTGGGCAAGGCCAAAGGAAACAATATTTATATCTGTTCCCTTGAGCCAGTTGGTATGCGCAAAATTAATATCGGTTTTTTGGGTAAAAGCAAGTCCTCCGACATTACTCCAAGTTGCTTCCAATCCTTTAATGCTCGACATACCGGCATTACCCCATCCGGTACTTCTTGCCCAAGGATTTATTAGCAGCTCTGCAGCACCTGCTTGACCAGACCTGTCCTTATTTCCGGCTTTCAAACTGCCGGCTCCAATAAATAGCAGCAGGCTGAGTGCGATTAAAGATCTATATACATTATTCATCTTCATTCTTTTTTTTGGTTCGAAATTCAGCTAGTTACTAGAAGGTATTCAGGTCAATAGGACGCAGTGTACCAAACCATTTTATCACACGCTCACCTTCATCGGTCTTGATGTG
Source organism: uncultured Lentimicrobiaceae bacterium (assembly GCA_964509065.1). Classification (GTDB taxonomy): domain Bacteria; phylum Bacteroidota; class Bacteroidia; order Bacteroidales; family F082; genus JALNZU01. The sequence goes on along the minus strand of CAZDWA010000027.1, from coordinate 24,083 downwards.
AATTAAGTATATACCGCTGGCGATTGGAACACCCGCAAAGTTTTTGAGGTCCCAATCTATAGAGGTTTTAGGCTCATCTTTCTTAAATTGTCTAATCTTTGTTCCACTCATGTTATAAACGGTTACAACACAAGTTTCAGGTAAGTTAGTAATCTTAATACGATTATCAAGCGCATTTCGCTCGTAGGCCGAATATGCATAATATGGATTCGGGACTACCGAAATCAAGTCAAGGTCACTTTCCCACTTTTCAGTATTAAAGCGTTCTGCTGCCAAGTCTTTGGTTGAGAACCTGTACATGGGATAGCCATCGTTCATTGCCAGCTCGTTCGAATAAATTGTATCCGGTGCCAACTTGGAATGATAGCGAGCATAAGGCTTGGCTACTCTGATTCGGATTGTTACATCGTTATCCAGCCAGTTTTGACCTTTGATAGGCATTGGCATACCAACATACATAATCTGGCTATAAAAATAGCTCGAAATAAATGGGAACGGGGTATTAAATAAGGTATCTAAGGAGTTAAATGCATAACGTCCGGCATCATATGCGGGTGAATTAAAGTCTATACCCAATTGTTCTATATTATAATAGTCATGACGCATGATATATACATAATGCTGACCACCAAATACCGGTTCTCTGCTTACCTGACGGAAAATGCTTGGGTCAAGTTCTTGTGGGATATCCGGGTCCATTGAAGGGGGATTAAACAGCATATCGCGTCCGTTATGTGAGGAAGCATAGGAGTCTTCGCCAAACATAATATTTAATCTCTCTCCTGTTTCAACGTTAATGGCATAACCCGGGAACCATCCCATACCATAACCGCCAATATAATTGGGATCATTCGGATTGTCACTCGGAGCCATATCCATTGAAGCAGCCGGGTTACCATCTTTATCCACCGAAGGTGCCTGACGTAATCCAAAGCGGTATGCATTACCTTCTGCCAGGTTTCTATCAATCTGCATTTCCAATACAGGGCTTCTGGTCCATTTGGATTTATCGGCTGTTAAAACGATGTCCACACTGGCAAGTGTTTCCATCTTGCTTTGTGACTTTGCGTCTTCACTAAAGGCAGGTCCAATTCTACTTTGTACACCACCTTGTCCGTAGTTATTTCCATAACTTGTCAAGGAGTAAGGAGCCCAAGTACCGCCGGCAATCTTTTCATATGCTTCGGTGGGGTCCCAAGGTCTCTCCGGATCGGAGGACATCTGCCAGTCGTTTTCATAGGTACCTTGCCCGGCTTCTTGGCTCTTATAATTACCTGAGCGAATCCAGTTCAATGGGGAAGCCGGTTCATCGTTATCGGCAATACCACCAAGCCAGCGTCGTGAGCTGTCGGCATAATGCACGGTTGATTCAATAAAGCCGTTATTTGATGCAAGCACCCTGTAAATTCTCTTATTATCTTTATCGTTACCTACAATATAAGGTCCGGGAAAATAAGGTTGGGTAACTTGAATTGAAATGCCTCGATCAAGGAATAACTGCTCATTACTACTTAAGGTAGTTGTATCAGATTTAAAGATTTCACCGGATTCCAAATCTTTCAGATACCATCTTGAAATCAATTTGCTTGCAGTATCACCACGAATTATGTCTTCACCTGTTACTTGATGTATTCTGTGATGCTGTAGCGTATCAAGCCAGAATTCATAATCAGCTCCCACCACATTCAAGGGGTCGATGACTTTAATGTTAACAGGTCCTGCATTCTTTTTATATACCGCCTTATAAGCGATGGGATAATCCGGTCCACCATATGGGTTATTTGGTCCTGCAGGCTCTTTACTCATGATTTCTTCAACTGTTTCTTTAGATAAATCCAAGTTTCTTCCTCCATTACCATGTCCGGCTAAGCGTGTAATCTCAGGCTGATCGCCAAATTCGGAACGGAATACCACTCCATTAATGGTTTTATGAGGAATTGCAGTATATGTTTTAATATTCTTACGACCTGCAAGATAAGGTTGTTTCTGACCAAATAATCCTGCAATAACACCCGGTTCATCGGAATAAGGCATATACTCGTTATATGCATATGCAAGAGCCAAGTAATAATATTGTTTGTGGTTTACTAGCTTCACATCACCTGTAGCAAAAGCATCTTGTGTAATACGGAAGGAATGTTGAATTCCGTTATCACCACCATTTACTTCTACTACCGGAACTGTTCCACCCAGTGACTCATCAAAATAATAGTTCACCAATTTCCCAATACCGTTTCTCTTGTCAAACTGAGCTACAAGGCGTACCAGGTCGGGATTTTTCAAGCTTTCAACACTTACTGTCGGGTCTTTTAATTGGAATATCTGATATCCTTCAAAGCGATACAATGAGTCGCTGCGTTCTCCACCACGAGCCGGGTCTGGATGAGGTTGAAGGATATTAGGATCATGCTCTTCATAAGCTTCTCCGTAGTTGTTTGAAGAAGGCGAATTTGAGATGTATACGATTAACTCTCTGTCAAGTTCTTGGAATGAAAGGTCAGGAGCATTAGGTCCGTCAATCACTTTAAAGCAGTTATCGAACAATGCTTGACATTTATCATCCACAACACGTAAAAGTTCTACGGAAGCCATTGGTCCGCCGGAGCTTGCTCTAGCCCATGGAATTCCAACCGTAATATAGTTTACTGCTCCGGGTTTTAGTGTAAATGGTCCAGCTGAGTGTAGGAATCGTCTGTCTTCAGGTGGGTTAGGTCCACCATTGTTTGCAGTTTCTTCAGTCCAATAGAATCCATCTTGGTTAAATCCACCATTTGGCGGCATTCCACCTGTACCCCAGTTACATGGGTCGGTATCGCCGGGGAACATGAAGTCACAATCAGGTCCAACTACGCCGGGGTGTCCGGGGAAGGCGTCACCACCATAGGACATGGGTTCACCTTTTTTCCATTTTCCACGGAGAATGTTATAATATTCCGGTGCTTCGTGCGGGTCGCCCAAGTCGTCCCATGAGTTATTATGGAAGAGGAAGCGACGCATTCCAAAGCGTTCGTTACCGGGAATTCCATCACCAAAGTTTACACCGTTAATACTTTCATCGCACAATTGCTCAAATACGGTATCTCCATCGGCTCCAATAATCAATCTGTATTTCGGGCGGTCATAAGGCAGTGGGTCCATATATGGTCCTTGGAAGAAGTCCACTCCAATAGCCGGTGGCTGGTCGCCATAAGCTTCCGGTTCACCACTTCCGTCAATAGCTTTACCATTGTAGCTGTATCCCAGACCACGCTGAACGTCACATCCGACAAAGTCGTCTCGTGCATAACCTAAGTCAGGGTCAACCCATTGTGAGAAGTAGGTGTTTGTCAATTCAAATGTGGAACGGTTGATGATTTCATAACTGTAAAACGTCATGTTGTTAATTTCATCGTTCGTGGCAAATGCAAATGCTTGTGCACGCACTTCAACACCGATGGCAGCACCGTTTGTTTCAGTGTGAATATTTCCTTTGTCATTAAATACCCACCAAATTGTTTGGTCACCTTTAATAACTTGGTCAGCCAATACCGATCCCCAAACAACTCCTTCGATACTTTCGTCCATGGTAGGAGTTTTTGTACCGCACAAGCTATTGTCGATATCATAATAGGGATAGTCACCCGCATAAGGATTATATTCACCATCACCATCCACATCATAGAAAGGAGCTAAGTAATAGCTTTGCTTTTTTGAGATGTCTCCGTGTGCGGGCCATTCCAAAATTGCTTTCGGAATTGTATAATCATCACTTGGGATGAAGGCTCCGGTTTCGGGGTCTGTATTTGCTAAAAACTCGTCCACCATCTCACGTGTGATTTTCCAGTGTCTGTCATATTCCACGCAAGTTGCTTCATCAATGGCAGCGGTACCGTCCACGGTTAGGGGTCCTGTCCAAAAGTCGACACCCCCGCTAAGACTGGTTGTAGCACCTTGACGATAACGATGTGCAGCAAGTTTTAACTGATTGTTGATGTCGAGACCACCAATCCATAATGCAGCACTAAACATGGAAGTTGCCGAACCACTTTTCGGAACGAAGTATTTTGCTCCGGTACCTCCCACAAGATCCCACCACATATCGCCACCTGTATTGATACGAGCTCGAACATTATTAATATCCAGCCACTCGAAGCCGGCCGCCGGCGAACATCCGGCAGTAGTTTGCTTAAGTGGGAATGAGTTTTTCTTACCTTCCGGATATTCAAGCTCTCTGGCCCAGCCTAAATTGACTACCAGCAATAATGTTGTTGTAAATAACAGCGATTGAATAATATGCTTCATTGTATAAGAATTTATTTTTTTAGTCATAATTGCATCAAAGAATTTAGAAACTCAGCATCACACCCACACGAATCTGACGTGGCGAGCTATAGTTTCCTGGATTATTTACAAAAATCTCGTACAATTCCCTAAATGCAATAGGGTCAGTTTGTGTGTTAATCTGGCGTTGCCATTCGGGCGCAGCAAGATATCCGTCGTCATCGGGGTTACCTGTTGCAGGATATACTCCAAGAACATTCTTCGTATCTAATAAGTTGAGCACCTGCAGATAAACGTTTAAGAACATTTTTCTTGCATTTTCACCTTTCTTGTTGATACTCACATCAAAGTCTTTGTCGGCACGCAAGTCCAAACGGAATTGCCATGGCAGACGCGAGCCGTAATAGGATCCTTTCAGCAAATTACTACCACCAGTGATAGAGCTTACCACTTCACGTGCTGCAGTATAAGGGGTACCTGATCCACCAAGTACTGTAAGAGCAAAACCAGTATTCTCCAAAACATTTAATGGGGCTTTGTCTTTCTTTTCACGGCTGATTCGAGGTCCGTTATATTCTCTGCCGGCACCATAACGATAGTCGAGCAGTAAGTTAAACTGGTGACGGCGGTCCCAAGGCATTGGAATAGTAGAACGCAAGTTAGGAAGACCGGCAGCAACCAATGCGGCAGCTGTTGTAGTACTTGCACCAGTAGCATTGGCAAACTGCAGGGTATAACCGGCACGGATACGAGCGTTGTTGGTACGACGTAAGTCATACTCAACTGTCAATCCCTTTACAGTACCAAAGTCAAGATTGTTAAACGAGGTATAATCTTTCGGATATGCTCCGTTAAAACGATAAATCTGAATCATATTACGCATTTCACGATAAAAGCTCGTGAAGGTAAGTGATGAAGTGTTTGTAAGCTTTTGCGTAAACCCAAGTTCGTAGTCGATAGTCTGTGAAGGCTTCAGTGAAGGGTTATTCAATACATCACCAATATTTTCGAAGAAATAATAAACCGCAGGGTTTGAGAACAAATTACTGGTAGGACGTTGTGTCAGCACGTCATAGTGTGCAAAGAACAGCGCCTCATCCGATATGGGGAATGAGAAAGAAATACGCGGCATCACAGAAATTTGCGGATCGTAGTCTTTAAATGAACTGATATCCACATATTGTTGATTGGGATCAACAATATAAGGAGCAATACCTGAGCCGGCATCTAACTGGCTGGGGTCTTGAATTACAGCACCATGTTCATTAAACCATGTATTCTCATGACGATATCCCAAAATACGTGAGGGGTCGTCCACTTTGTCCACATAAACAATATAGTCACTACCAATTCCGACAGGATGTTGAATAGGTTGACCTTTGATATCGGAAACTTCACCGGCAGTATATGCATTAAACAACAAATAAGGGTCTTTTAATACCTGCTGGTTTGCATCAAAACGGTCAACACGTACACCTATATTAAATATAAGGTCGCGGAAAGCAAATTTATCTTGCAAATAACCGGCCATATAAATTGGCTGGAATGCAGGAATCGGACGTGTATGAAGACCATTCTCGTCGCGTGCATTAAAGAAGTCGTCGAAGCTGGGTTTGTAATTTAGCTTATTACCCATATGGTCAAGACCGCTATAGTCAGCATAGAAGTTACCGTTATACAGCAATTCGTCGGGGCTGAACATATCTATGTTAAACAGACGGTCAGCAGATTCGATGGTATGACGAACTCCATTTTTATCATAATAATCAATGGTATTATTATTATAATCATAGGAGTCGATGATAATAAAATCAAGTCCATCGACTGGCAAACCAAGCTTTTCACGCAGACTGGCATCAAACACTCTTTGTGAATTGGCGTCAAAACGACGGTTATACATAATGGTATCCACTATACCGTCATAGCTGATAACATATGGATTATCTTTATCCAACTCCATAATGTGGAAGTTGGTCAATCCACGCATATGTGACCATAGGCCTGTGGGTGCATAGCTGATTGAACGGTTATTACGTTGTTCATACTGGAATCCGAGTTTCACTTCATGGTTTCCGATATCCATTGATCCGGCAACGTTAATGCTAAACTGGTCATTATCAACCTTACCATAACCCGATTGATTTGCTCCGGGTGCTTGGTACAAGCCATAAAATGAAGTGGGGTTTCTACCATTCAGCAAGCCTCCACCAAGTTGAATTTGGTCGAAGTTTTGGAAATGTCTTTCCGGTGTGTCGGCGAATGTGTTGTAATAGCTTGTTGTATAATTTGCAATAAGCGGGTTAATGTCATAGGGTGTCCAAGTTACGAGTGTATCAAAGTCCCATGAGTTAAGCAACCACACATTTTCATATGATTTACCATTTACCTCATCACTACCTAACTCAAAAGTGGGTGTCTTATACACGGTAAACTGTCCGATATATCCATAGTCGAACAAATTATCATAATGATAAGGGTCACCGTATGAGTTTGACTGACGGGTATAGTCGGCTTGAATTGAGTAGTACAAGTTTTTAATGAGTGAAGCACTTTCGCTCGAAGTGGGGAAACGTTGTGTAAATCGTCCTAACACACGCCATGTATTGTTATCGTATACGGTATTTTTATCCCAGTTGTAGAATGAGCCTGAATAGCTGAACTGGTTACCATGTGACTTGTTGTAGGTACCACCAAAAGTAAGGTTAATTGTTTCGGTGGTTCGAATATTCAAGTTTCCGGATAAATTCACATTGTAATACGAGGAATTCATTGATCTTGCGGTAGTTGTCAAATCAGCTTTACGCACAAACTCACCATTTGGCAAGGTGCTTCCGGATCCTGTTCCTGAAGGACGCAGCGGATTGTTTTGCAGGCTTTCCAAGGTGGCATCGCTTGCTCTATAATAGCCGTTTGATGAAACTCTTCCATCTCTTTTATAGGTCAAGTCACCGGCAATAAAATAGCCGAGCAATGCTGTGGTTTGATTTTTTCCTTTAATGAGAGGTCCTTGCATATTGAATCCCAGTCGATTATGTCCGTATGGGTCAAGGAGTTCCGATGTTTCCAGCTCAATTCCGGCTCCAAAGGTACGTGATGGTCCTCTGGTGGTTACGTTAATAATACCACCGGTGGCGTCACCATACTGTGCCGGCGTTCCTCCAAGGATTACGTCTACTTGCTCAATAGCTGATTGAGGAACGCTGCTGCTACCGATTACACGTACGCCGTCAATATACATTGCCGTCGCATCGGATCGGGCACCGCGCACGTTTCCCCTTTCACCGTCAGCAGAGAACACACCCCCTACTGTTGCTGCAACAGCTTCAGCAGAACGGTTGGGCATCTTCTTAATCTCTTCGGATGTTACCGAAGCACCACTGGCGGTCTGGTCTTTGGAAATCAGCGGAATTTTATAGTCAATAACCTCCACTGTTTGAAGGTCAATTGCTTGACTGATCATCACAATATCGTAGAATGTAATCTGGTTACCGGGAATTACTATTCCTCTTACGGTAACGGGATTATAACCTACGAAGGTTGCTTTGAGGTCATAACGTCCCGGAGGGATGGGGTTGATGACATAGTTGCCATCGAAGTCGGAAGTAGCTCCTCCCACCACTGTTCCTCCGTTTTCGAGTACAATGTTGGCAAAAGCAATAGGCTCCCGGGTATCCTTCTCATAGACTTTTCCTTGTAACCTTCCTTGCTGGGCATACGCTAAAGTAAAGGAACTCAGAACGATACCCAAGGTAATTAGTAAATTTTTTAACATGCCATGTAAATTTATGTTCTACTATCAATTTCGTGCGTTAAAGGTCGGTAAAGATAAAAACTATTTCACATTAATTAACAAAAAATTTCGATTTACTGTGATTTAACATACTATCTATCTTATAATCAGCCATTTAATATTCAAAAGGGCGGTTTAAAACAGCCTCAAAAATAATTGCGTCTCTTAGGTTAAAATCTTCAAAACTTTTATCACTTTCTTGCTCATCTTCCGAACCAATTTCACCACTTGTCATTGCATAATGCATTGCACTGTCATCCTCTATCGAATCGAGTGAAAAATAGTCCTCTCCACCAAAAATGGTGGCAAAGGTACCGCCAAAAGCTTTATAATTTTCGGGGATAGAGGGTTTGGGTGCACGATAGCTGGTTCCGGTGCCATAATCTGAAGTGCTTGCACTCCGTGGTTTGGACCGGGTGTCAAATGGCTTTAGTTCTTCGGTAATCTCATCCCAATCAGCCAAAATTACAGGCTTGGATTTAGGAGTAGCAGTAGGTGGCTTTTTCGATTTAGTTCCACGAACTGCTGATGCAATTATCCAGATGAAAACAAGCAGGACAAATATAAATTCTTCCATATTTCAGGTAGTAATATTTGCAGCTAAAGTACACAAACTTCCCCAAACCACCAGCGGATTTAGCGGATTTGGGGCGGCTTTTTTAAGAAAAACACTTTAATACCTAAAAATGAATGCGAAATTGCACAAACAAAAGAGTAAAACAAGCTAAAGATTGTGGATGATTTCCAGGATTTTCTCTTTCTTTCTACGTGAAACAGGGATTTTATCCCCATTATTTAATGTGATAACTCCTCCGTCTTCACGGTTGAAATTTTGGATGTAACGGGTGTTTATCAGATGCGATTTATGGGGTCGAATAAAGCTGCCACCTTCCAACATTGCTTCTACGTCTTTTAATGTTTTACTGATTAAAAGATGCTTGCCATTGGTAAAATAAAAGTGCGTATAATAATTATCGGATTCACAGCGCAAAATGGAATCAACCTCTACAACATGTTTCTTTTCGATGGTAGAAAGGACAATCTTTTTGGATTCTACCATATTCGAGCGGATATTACTAAGTAAGACTTCAATATTTTTCAAATTGCTCTTTTTTTCCTTGCTTTTACGCACTTGTTCAACTGCATTCATCAGCTCATCCGGCACAATAGGTTTTAGCAAATAGTCTAAAGCTGCGTAGCGTATGGCTTTTATCGCAAACTGATCGAATGCGGTAGTAAATACCACATCAAAATCCGGGAGATCATCATGCTGAAGCAGCCTAAAGCCGCTTCCATCGGGCATTTCTATATCTAGAAACACCAAATCGGGTTTGTGTTTTATAATGGCTTCCCTTCCCTCTTGAACACCTGCTGCTTCAGCAACCACCATCACATCCGGACAAAAGCGCTGCAACAAGCCTCGCAAGGTATCTCTCGATTTACTTTCATCTTCAACAATTACACATCTGATCATATTTCTATTGTTTTTATTCGCTTTAAATATACGTCAAAATAAAATAAGTCGTGGATGCTAGCCCATATTTCCATGAATATGAATTTCCACCCTTGTTCCCAAAGCTGCTCCGTTTTTATCCTTCAAGTCAGTAATATGCACCGCATAGGTATCTTGGGTATACTGATTCAAGATATCGAGCCGTTCACCCGTAATAAGCATTCCCTTGGATTTTCTTTCGATTCCGGAATCTTGCTTGATTTGCTCCGCCCTTTCACGCCCCACCCCATTATCCTCGATTAGCACCAACAGATTATCGTCATTTTGACTGATATCAATACGTAAATATCCATTACCAGCTTTATGCATAAGTCCATGAATAACAGCATTTTCCACATACGGCTGAAGCAGCATGGGCGGAATTTCCAAAAAGCTGTCGTCAATGCTGGGATCGACTTTTATTTCGAACTCAAAATTATCATTAAATCGCAATCGTTCAATTTCTAAATACAACTGCAATGCCATTAATTCATCGCGAAGGCTTACAAAACTTTCACGTGAATTACTCAAAGTAACACGCATTAACTTGGAAAACTTGGATAAATAATGAATGGCATTATCAATATCGTTTCGCACAATAAAACTTTGAATGCTATTTAGCGAATTAAACAAAAAGTGGGGATTCATTTGCAACTGCAAAGCCTTCTGTTCCAGAGCGAAAAGCTTCTTTTCAAACTCTAGGTATTTCATTTGCACTTCGTGTTTTCGTCGAATAACGCGGGTGCGTAAATGCACGATGCCGTATACAAAAAAGCCGATTAATAAAAGGGCAAGCAGCCTAAACCACCAGCTTTGGTACCATGGCGGATTAATGATGATATGCAAATTTATGCCTTCTTCACTCCAAAATCCGTCACTGTTTGATGCCTTTACGTTAAAAATATAATGTCCGGGACTTACATGTGCAAATTCGGCATAACGCTGTGTTGCTTTGCGCTCAATCCATTCACGATTAAAGTTTTCCAGCTTATATTGGTATTTTATTCGTGCGGGATTGGAATATTCAAGGGCGGCAAATTCAAAAGAAAATACATTTTCAGAATATTGCAGCCTGAGTGTATCTCCGCTTCTGAATCTTTTATTAATGGTTTCATTAAATATCTTGGTGGCTGTAATTCGTACTTCGGGCATGAGGGTATTCACAAATATCTCATCCGGATCAAAATAATTAAACCCACTCATCCCTCCAAAAATCAGATTACCGTTGCGAAGTAATTTCCCTGCATTAAAGTTAAACTCGTTACTCTGCAGCCCGTCCGTGATATCATAATTCGTAAACATACTTTGTTGGGGCGAAAAGCGTGTTAAACCCCAATTTGTAGAAAGCCAGATATGACCGTTTTTATCCTCCAAAGCTTGATATACCACATTGTTGGGCAAGCCATCACTCGTAGTCCACACTTCAAAACTTTCATTTTCAGCATCAAATCGTACTAAGCCGCTATTGTATGTCCCAATCCAAAATTTATTGTCACGCGCTTGTATGATTGAAAAAAACTGATTTCGTAAGATTCCCTTTTCAGCGCGAAATTCTTCGGGAATTTGATAATTCTTAAAGCTTCCGCTTTCCGGATTAAATAACGAAAGCCCCTGCATGCTGCAAACCCAAATCCGCTTTTGCCGATCTTCCAAGATATCATAAACCCGATTTGAGGCTAAGCTGCTGCTATCGCCGGAATGATGACGAAAAACTTCAAACCGATTTGTTGCGGGATCCATTATTCCCAAACCATTATTGGTTCCTACCAAAATATTGCCTTTGCTATCCGATTGAACAGCCAGCACAAAGTTATCAGGTAGGCTGTAATTGTCTTCGCTGCGATGGCTGAAATGTGTATAGCGGTTCGTTTTTGGATTGTAGTGATTAAGTCCGTTATTTCGGGTTGCAATCCAATAATTTCCATCTTTATCGCGGTGAATATCGCGTATGCCGTCACTTGAAATGCTGTTTTTATTTGCCGGGTCGTGCTGCAAGCGTTTAATGCTTTGTTTTTGAGTATCCCAAATTTTCACTCCTTGCTCGGTACCAATCCACAATTGACCGTCTTCTCCTTCCTCAAAGCACCAAACCGAATTGAATGAGCGCTCCTGAAACTGCTTATAATCACCGGGATATGTTCTGAAATTGGGTGCCAAATGATTCAATTTGTTTAAGCCGTTGAAGGTACCTACCCAAATAGTTCCCGATTTATCCGAAAAAATATCAAATACCCGATTATCACTTATTGTATAATTTTGGTTTGGATTATTTGTATAATTTACCACCGTCTTTTTGCTCATATCATAGACAAACAAACCATGGAAAGCCGTTCCAATCCATAATTGATCTTGCTGTTGATGAATGATTTGTATTGATTTTTTATCCAGTGCAATATCATCTTGCATAAATATGGAAGGTGTATAAAAGCTTTGGGTCGAGGCTTGAAAAAGTGCCATTCCGCTACGCGTTCCTACCCAAATTTTTCCATCATCATCTTTCAGTAAGGTATTCACAAAATTATCCGGCAAAGAGGTATGATCATCTTCTTTAGCAAGATAACGGCGGGTTTCTCCGGTTTTATGATTATAAAAAATCAATCCGTAACTTGTTGCAAGCCAATAACTTTCATCCTCATCTTGAATGATTTTATGAATATAATTCGAGCGAGTGGGATTTTCTTCATGGGTACATAAAAATTGACGAAATTCCAATGAAGACGCATCCAAAATACTCAATCCGCCGGCCGTTGCAATCAATATATTTCCGTTTTTATCTGCCGTTATATGATTTACCCAGTTGTTAATCAGCGAATTATCATCTCCATCTATGGCAAAATAATTATCAATACTTCCATCATCCAAATGAATGGCGTTTAAACCGTTTTCTGTTCCCACCCACAATATATCACCTTGTTGGTAAATATCACGTATGGTTTCATTGCTCAGTCCCTGCTCACGATTAAAAGTAACAAAAGAATAGCCGTCAAAACGATTTAATCCTTCCCAGGTACCAAACCACATAAATCCTTCGTCATCCTGAAAAATGGTATAAACCGTATTTTGGCTTAATCCTTTCTCGATAATGATGTTTTCAGATAAGAATCGATTAAAAAACAGGGACTCTTGTCCATTAACCGAATGGACCAATATCATCAGTACGATTAAGCATAATGTTTTAGCTTTATTCATGCAATATAAGTTTGGATCAATAACGCTTTCGCTTCATGGGTTTCATGAGTTTTTTATTCTTTTTTCTCGTTTTCTTCATCATTTTTTGGGTATTATCCGGCTGCATCTGATAATGTGCTTTTTTCAATCGAACATAGTCTTTTTGATTTTGTTTTTCAGCCTTAATAAGTACCTTTTCTGCCTTTTTACGTGTTCTGTATGCTTTGTATTTCTTCATTGTAGCACAGCTTGTCAATGAAAAAAGCATCACCATTATAACAAGGAAAAGACGTATATATTTTTTCAAGTTTTGATGCATTTCTATTCGCGAGTTCATGCAAAAGTACATTTAATTCCATTGCCAAAATTGTTGATAGTCATCAAATAAAACACAAGATACTGCGTTTTGTCATAAGTGATAAAAAGCCTAGCAGCAAATATGAAGGTTTTCCTTTTGAACCTGCATAATTCATGAATTAAGCAGGTGAAATCCCTTATCTTTGCACTAGAATCAATTTAGAATTATGTGTAACAAAAGCTTTTTTGGTCAATATATTCGTTTTCCGGTAGTCTTTTTCGGCTTGTTGTTTTTTATTGCTTTTGGTTTTTTTGCTTGCGAAAAAGAACCACCAAACCCAAATATTCCGGTAATCTATTTGAATGTAACCATTGACCCTAACTCTACGATATATCAACCGCTTAACACTGCCGGCGGTTGGATGTATTTAACGGCTGAGCCGCCTAGCAGGGGCATTATTGTGCATCGTATCAGCTTGGATGAGTTTGCAGCTTTTGAACGCATGCCTCCAAATAATCCCAATCAATGTTGCAGAGGAGATATTTGCACCCGTTTACTTGTAGATGAGCATTATCCTTTCGCAAAAGATACCTGTACCGGAACGCTTTTTTCACTCCTTGACGGACATATTTTTGAAGGCGAAGGGCGTTATCCCATGACACGTTATCAGGCTGAATATTTCAACGGATTATTACGTATTTTCAATTAAAAAGCAATAAGTCGCTCTTTACAGAACGACTTATTACATAGCAAGTTGCAAAACATTAATGCGGCTCATTGCCTTTTTTGCAGCAAGCCGGTAAACGTTCGTATGCTTTCGGGTCGGCTTCCAATTCATCCGCATCATAACCAATTTTGGTAATTGCTTTTTTCAGCTTTTCTTTATCGGTTTTATTTGCGCGGTATTCGATAGTCAACACCTTTGTTTCATCATCGAGTGAAACCGATTTTACGCCTTTTTCAAATGCTATATTCTTCTCCAGTCGTTGCTTGCAGTCGCCACAAATTGCTGAAGTTTGGATTGTCACCTTTTCTGTTTTCGACTTTTTTGCATTTTGGGCACTCATTGTAAGTGAAGCCAACAATAAGAATAGCATAAATGAGCCGATGCCAAAGTTTTTAATGTGTTTCATGTTTCAATGTGTTTATTCGATTGTATAACGTAATCCGATATAAGCCTTTGCTCCCATCAATGGACCCCAAATCACCGATGCATCAAAATTATTGCCAAACGGATTTTCCGGATCCAATATCGGATGGTCTTGTTTATAATTTGTGAGGTTTTCACCACCCAGATACACTTCCCACTTTTTGAAGTTACGTGTTATCTGTCCGTTGAGGGTAAAGAAGTTAGGCGAATAGGGAGTGCTGCTATCCGGGTCGGGTTGTGCAGCCCAATCCGGGAGGCGTGCCGAGCCGGTAAACAAACCGGTAAGGTCAAACTGCCATTTGACATTGGGTTTGTAGGACGCACTCAAAAGGCCCTTATATTTATTAACCATCGGGCGTTCTTGAAGTTCATTCATATAGGTAACCCGTACATCGTTATAACGGAAAGCTGCTGTAAGGTCAAAGCCTTGGAATAACTCATAATTTGCTTCGAACTGTATGCTGTTCGAAAATGAACGTCCATCAAGGTTATAAATAAACACTTCCGAATTACTACTTACGCGGTCAATAACCACTTGATTCAAGAATGAAGTTCTATAAATATCAAGGCTGAGCGTAAGCTCCTTATTATTGATATGAATATAGTTTGTTGCATTAATCCCAAAGTTCCATGCTTCTTCCATCCGTAGCGGGTCGGTACTAATAAACATCCAGTTAAGCTGTTTTGAAGATGCCATTAGTGACAAATTCTCTGCGAGTACGCGTGCCGTGCGATATCCTTTTCCGGCAGATAAACGCATGATTAGATGCTCATTAAAGGTGTAACGTGCATGCAGTCGAGGTGTTACAAAAGCACCAAACACATTGTGATGATCCACGCGCATTCCGGCTATGATATTTAACTGAGTACCATCGCTATAGGTATATTGAAAAAATGCACCCGGAACTACTTCCGTATTGTTTTCGGTAAGCTCACCCTCCGATTCAAAGCGATCATACATCAGGCTGAAGCCGGTTGTATAAGAGTGACGTGTATCTTTGATAAATGACTGAAACAACACATTTCCGTAATAAGATTGTTGTACCGCATCATAATTCCGTAAGCCGTAAAATGATGACAGCTTGTGGAAGGTAGCTTGTTGCTGAATACCCAAGCTGGTTGCCGGTCTATTAAAGATAAATCCGGTTTTCAGGAATGCTTCAAAGCGCTGGTTATCAATCTGTGTACCATAATGCGGCTGCTCACTTTGTGCCACGGAGTGGTCAAAATCAACTTGGCCTCCTTTTCTTGTTTCACTTAAGGCTTTAATTCCAAACTGTGATTCAAAGTTTCTAGTATGGTAATCCCAGCGGTTAAATAAATTGAGCTGGGTGTAAAGCGGGTCATCTAAAAATCCGTCTTTATTGCTGTCATGCTTTACGCTATTATGGCTCACATGTCCGAGCAACATTGTTTTTAATTTTTGTCCGGGATCTAATCGCAGGTTAAAATTCGCTTCCGATCGTCCGGCTTGCCCTTGGAACAAATTCAAGAAAAAGCGTTCACTTTCTTCCGGCTTCTTATACTCCACATTTATTTGACCTGTAATAGATTCGTAACCATTCAATACGGAGGATGTTCCTTTAGAAACTTGGATGCTTTCCATCCAGCTTCCGGGTATAAACAGCAGCCCGAAACCGTTTGCCAATCCACGCAGGTTTGGCATATTTTCTCCCATCATCTGGGTATAAATGCCAGCCAGTCCCAGCATTTCAATCTGCCGTGCGCCTGTAACCGCATCGCTGTATGATACATCCACACTGGCACTTGTCTCAAAGCTCTCGGACAGGTTACAACAGGCAGCACGTTGTAGCTCACCCGATGTGATATTTGTTGCATTTACAGTGCTTAAGCGGGAAACATAATTTGTTTTTGCACGGTTGACTACCTCCACCTCCATCAGGTCGAGCGCTTCACTCATAAAGTGTATCAGCGGCTTGCCATCAGGATGGTAATGAATGGTGTCGTTGGAATAACCGACAAAAGAAAATACCAAATGGTGGGCACCACGTACCGCATCCAGCTTGAATGCACCCTCGGCATCCGTAACAGCGCCTTTATGTGTTCCTTCCCAGTAAATATTCACTCCGGCAAGCGGAACCGTATCTTTAGAGAAAATCTCAAATACATATCCTTCTATCTTTTGGCTGTAAACATGTGATGTAAACAACATGGCAGCGGATATAAGCAGCCACTTAATATAATTTGTTTTCATGGAAATTGCTTTAATCAAAAAATGAAATGAACGAAGTCCCATAAAGTGGGACAACAAAGCTGATTAAAGCAAATGGCAGGAAATTTTCAAACGTTTAAATGCAATAACAATATCCTGCCCATTCATTAAAGGTTTTTCAACATCTGCAGTATTAAATATAAGCTGCTTAACATTAAGTGATTCCGCAAATTGCTGAAACAACAATATAAGTGGGAACAGGAATTTATCAAAACTACTCTGATTTTGCTGTTGCGGCACATCCGCATCTGCATTTAAATTGACATAGGCATAAAAATCCTCACAGCAAGAGGTGTTGTGTAGGTGAGCAAATTCATGCTCCGGATTGCCACAGCTTTCATCCGTGGCAAAGTCCGCTTCAGCCGCAACCGACACACAACAGCTTTGGATTACTTCGTGCTCGCAGTCAATTAATTTAGAAAAAGGCAAAATAGAAGTTTCAATTGTATGAAGCTGATTGCAATAATGTGCATTCAAACCCAGTCCTACCGAACTGAATAAGATAAGGAATGCCATCTTCAGCGAAATAAATCGATATATAAATTGCAACTTCATAGTAACCGGGCAAAAATAAAATATTTTTTGCATATGATTTTAAAAAAAATCTTAAATTATTTATTTTCAACTATCTATGAATATTTTATGGTTAAATATTTCATTCAAAAACAAATTACAAGCCCTTCGTTCCGGAAAATAATATATATTTGAGCATAAATAAATTATATGACTATGGAGTATCAAATTTTACAATTTTCTGTTGAAAACGGCATTGTTTTAGTTACAATTTCTCGTCCTCAAGCTTTAAACGCTTTAAATACACGTTTTTTTGAGGAGATGGATCATCTTATTGCGCGTTTTCGCGATGACGAAAGCGTCCGTGCAATGGTTATAACCGGTGAAGGCAAAGCTTTTGTTGCCGGTGCCGACATCGCTGAGATGGTAAACAAAAATTCCGAAGAGGGAAGTGCATTCGGACAACTGGGACAAAACACCTTTAACAATATTGAACAGCTTCCATTCCCTGTTATAGGCGCAATCAACGGTTTTGCTTTAGGTGGCGGTCTTGAATTGGCAATGTCCTGCGATTTCCGTATTGCTTCTACCAAAGCGAGATTTGGGCAGCCGGAAGTAAATCTGGGACTTATCCCGGGCTATGCCGGTACACAGCGCTTACCCCGTTTGGCAGGGCTGGCAAACGCACTTTATCTGCTCACAACTGCCGAGATGATAGGTGCCGAAGAAGCATTACGTATGGGTTTGGTACAAAAAGTAACCGAGCCGGAGCAGCTGATGGAAGAAGCCATGCGGATTGCAAAACTGATTGCATCAAAAGGACCTCAAGCGGTACGTAAAGTGAAATCAGTTACAAGGGCAGGCATGCAAATTGGATTTGAAGCCGGCTCAGCTGAAGAATCAAAGCAATTTGGCTCTTTGTTCGGGAAAGGAAGCGAAGGCGAAGAAGGGATGAAAGCATTTTTAGAAAAAAGAACCCCAAACTGGTAAAAATTAAAAACAAATAAATTTATTCATTATGAGTTACGACGATCGTTTACAAAATGTGTCCGTCTTGGGAGCTGCCGGTAAGATGGGAAGCGGTATTTTACTGCTTATCGCACTCGAGATGGCCGACCTGAGCTTAAAACCGGAAAACAAAGACAAAACTTTTGTTTTAAATGCAATTGATTTAAGCGATAGCGGGCTAGCCGGACTGGTAGATTATCTGCGCGCCCAAGTACTAAAGACAGCTGAAAAGAAAACCATTTGGCTTCGACAAGTTTATGCCGAAAGAGCAGATTTAATCGAAAACTCGGATGTGATTGAAGCATACATCCAGGATGTGATGCGCATTGTACGTCCTACAACATCCATGGAAGCAGCTTATAAATCACAATTGATTTTTGAAGCTGTAAGTGAAAACAAAGACTTAAAGGTCAAGATCTTAAGTCAGATTGACAAAAACAATTCGCTAAAACCCTGGTATTTTACCAATACCTCTTCCGTGCCAATCAATATCATTGAAAAAGAAGCCGGTCTGGAAAGCCGCATATTGGGATTCCACTTTTACAATCCCCCGGCAGTTCAAAAACTGGTTGAGTTGATAGTCACCGATAAAAGCTTGCCGGAAATGAAAGAATTTGCTTTGGATTATGCCAAAGCTTTACGCAAAGTAGTTGTTCCAAGTAACGATATTGCAGGCTTCATAGGCAACGGACACTTTATGCGCGATGCATTATACGGTATCGAACAAGCATTGAAGCTGAGCAAAGAAATGCCTTTAATTCAAGCAATTTATATCGTAAATAAAATAAGCCAAGATTATCTCTGCCGCCCGATGGGTATCTTCCAGCTGATAGATTATGTAGGGATCGATGTGGTTCAATTTATCATGAAAGTGATGAATCCGTTCATGAAGGACGAAAACCTACATTCCGAGCTGCTTGACCAGATGATGGAGATAGGCGTAAAAGGCGGACAGTTTTCAAGCGGTGCACAAAAGGACGGCTTCCTAAAGTATGAACGAACAGGTCCCGTAGCCGTTTACGATATGGAAAGCAAAAGCTATGTAGCCTTTGAAAGCTTCAATACACAAGCCGACTCGTGGATGGGTGCAATGCCCGAAGGATTCCAAGCATGGAGGACTGTAATCCGCATGGGTGACAAGGATGCACACTTTACAAAATGGTTTAATACCGTCAATCTGGCAAACAACAAAGCTTCTGCTTTTGCCATGGCATATGGAAAAAACTCGGACGCCATTGGCAGGAAATTGGTTGCTGACGGGGTAGCAAACAACGAAGAAGACGTGAATACCGTGATGCTAACCGGATTTTTCCATGCTTTTGGACCTATTAATTCCTATTTTATCTGATTTTAAAAAAACTGTAATCATGAGAAAAAAGATATATATAGCTGCCGGTGCAAATACCATTTCTATGGGAACCGGTCGCAAAGAATTCAACCCTAAAAAAGAACGACCCGGTTTAGAGTATTATATCCGTGAAGCAGGGCAAGCCGTTTTAAATCAAATAAAAGATCCTGACGCGATTGATGAGGTGGTGATAGGCAATTTCATTGCGGCACGCTTTAACAAGCAAGCCCATTTAGGTGGATTTGCCGCTACGATTCACCCGGCTTTGGAGTTTAAGCCCTCCCACAGCGTGGAAGGGGCTTGTGGCTCAGGCGGCCTGGCATTGATGGCAGGAATTCGCTCTGTGTTGGCAGAAACGGCAGAAGTAGTTCTGGCATTAGGCGTAGAAGTACAAAATACCGTGAAAGCTATTTATGGAGCCGATATTTTAGCGGGAGCAGGATGGTATCAAAACAGAAAAAAAGGACATGCCTACTTCTTCCCCGGACAATTTTCGGACAGAGCCGGTGCCTATTACGAAAAATACGGATACGACTATGCCCGTAAAGGAATGGCACAATGGTTTGTAAACAGCATCGAAAATGCACGCCTTGATGAAACGGCTCAAGAATTTCACAACAATACTGCAGATTTAGAAGCTTTATACAATAAAATGGTTCCTAACGGCAAGTTTTTTGTAGACCATTTAAATGTGCTGGATTGCTCCAAAGTATCAGATGGTGCATCGGGCATTATCATTGCTTCGGAAGAAGGATTGGCAAAACTGGGTATTGCAAAAGAAGATGCAGTGGAGATTGCCGGTTTTGCACAGCTTACACGCAATATCACGGAAGACCCTGCAGATCTTACGGAGCTGACCACCATTAAAAAGACGGCTGCATTGGCTATGAAAAATGCCGGCATTGGCATCAATCAGCTGGGGACCGTGGAAACGCACGACTGTTTCAGTATTGCCGGACTGCTGGCAGTTGAAGCCTTGGGCTTAGCCGAAAAAGGAAAAGGAGCTGCGTATGTAGCTGACGGAAAAACTGCACGAAACGGAGAAATGCCAATGAATACCACCGGTGGACTCATTGGTTGGGGACATCCTACAGGCGCTACCGGAGTACATCAAGCTGTAACATTGTGGCAACAGCTGACAGGAAAAGCAGGGAAAGCACAAATTCAAATAACAGAAAAACGTCCCTACGGCCTTTCCATTAATATGGGTGGCGATGATGTGACAGTGGTTTCCATAGTTTATAAAAAAGCCTGATAACCAGTGTTTTAAATCAGAAGTGTAATAAATTAATCTTAAAAAAATAAATAAATATGAAAAAATTTGCAGTTGTATTGGCGGGAAGCGGTGTTTATGATGGTGCTGAGATTCATGAGGCTACCCTGGCAATGCTGGCAATCGATCAAGCCGGCGCAAGCTATCAATGCTTTGCACCAAATATCCCACAGCATCATGTGATAAATCATATGACAGGCGAAGAAATGCCCGAAAGCCGTAACGTACTCATTGAAGCAGCACGTATCGCTCGCGGCAACATCAAAGATTTGGCAGAATTCAAAGCAGACGACTATGATGTGCTGCTCTTCCCCGGAGGATTTGGAGCTGCCAAGAATCTTTCCACCGTTGCATTTGACGGACCAAACGCCAAGGTAAACCCTGAAGTGGAAGCCGCAGTAAAAGCAATGCATGCACAAAAGAAACCGATTGCAGCCATGTGCATTTCTCCGGTTTTCGTGGCAAAGATTCTGAAAGATGTAAATGTTACAATTGGAACAGACCAAGATACCATTGAAGCAATTGAAGCCATAGGTGCAAGCCACACCCAAACTGATCATGGGGATGTGGTGTTTGACGCTGCCAATAAAGTGTTTACTACCCCTTGCTATATGCTTGAAGCACAAATTTCAGATATATGGGATGGAGCCGCAAACCTTGTGGATTCAATCATAGAATATTTTGAAGAAAATGAGAAGTAAGTCACAAATTCGGCTGAAATAGTATAAAATGATGTGTATTTTAGGTGGTTGAGCTGTCCGCCCCGGCGGACGAAACCACCTGAATAATACCTACTTCCGGGACTATAAAAGCAGCAATCCCTCCCATCAGTAAGCAATAGCTTTTTGGAGAGGAATAGCTTCCATACTTCCTAATGGAAGCATCGCATTTATTAATATAAGTCGGTCATAGTCCTTGAGCTTGTCAATACTTATATCCGCCTCTTTGATTATTCCTTCATCTAATAATGATTGACGTCTTGTACCGTTTAAGAGAAATGTCTTGGGTGTAAACAGCCCATCTTGGTTTTCAAAAACTAAATTACTAAACGAGCTGTCCGTAATATATCCGTTGCAACAAATAAGAATGTCGTCGCATCCGGCTCGTTGATTAAATAAATTGGTAATCACATCCCGGTTGTAATATTTGAATTTATATTCCAAATGATCACAAATAACGAGTTTTAAGCTTTGAATTATTCGCGGATGATAATCTTGAAGCTCAAAATGTAAAATACGGTCGGCATAAATCAGGCGAAGTTTTTGCACTTGATTTCGCTTCGTATTTTTCCTTAAAATATTATTTAGCAGCTCATCGAATTGTACTTGTGCAGCACGAGCAGCTTGGTGTCCGTAATGGAAATTTATTGTATCAAAAAACCGTTGCCGATGCAAGGTTCTATTTGATATTTGCTTGTTTTCCACACGGATACTTTCAATAAATCGCATCATAACTACAAAGGGATATATATCTTTTGTACCACTTCTTGGTATTCTTGTTCGCAAAGGCTGTTAATCGTAATTCCTCCTCCGCTGCGATAAAATAATTGCTCCCCTTCTCGCTCAATAAAACGTATCAGCACTGCCGAATCCAAGGATTTTCCGTCAAAATAACCAAAAATTCCGGTATAATAGCCTCTTTTTTGTTGTTCAACAGATTTTATCAGCTCCAAACTGCTATGTTTTGGTGCACCGGATACAGAGCCCGCAGGTAATAATGAAAAAATAATATCACCCAAATGAGATAAATAATCATCGGGCAACTCGCCCATAATTTCAGAACTCATTTGTAACAATTCACCTCCACTTGTTTGAAGCCGATCGATATATTTAAAACGCTTCAACCGAAGATTAGAAGCCAGCTTACTCAAATCATTTTGAATTAAATCTACAATGGTATTGTGTTCGCAATCTTCTTTATAATCTTGTAAGAGCATGTTTTCAGCATCTGGCAAACTTGCATCTATAGTGCCTTTCATTGGATTTGAATAAATAAATCCGTTTGAAATTTTCACAAATCGCTCAGGTGAAAATGAAATAAAATCATTATGATAACACAATCCAAACAGCGAATTTGTACGCAGAAACAACTCTTTCAATGACACATTAATCCGGATTGGAATTTTCAAAGTGTAGTTGCACAAATAGCTGTCGCCTCGCTCAAATGCATGCCTGATAGTTTCAAAAGCCTTACAATAATCAGCCTGACCCATTAAATCACCAATTTCCAGCTTTATTTCATTGGTAAAGGAAGATATATGCGTACCGGAATAATTGGCATATCCCGGACTACGAAACAAAACTTCGCTTTGCATTAATGGATTTTCAATCAAAAAAGCGTTTTCAAGCTCAAAGTCGAAACCAAACAAGAAGGGAATAAAACTCCCACCAAGTCTATTCATCTCATTTACAGTAGTATATATTTGATTGCGACTCAAATCTTTATGCTTTTGTTTAATTAAAAAGACAAATCTATTAAAATTATATATTTGTCAGTTAAAATTAGGTCGAACTCTATTTTATGCAAAAGATTCTACTTTTGGACCATCAGGATGCATTTATGTACAGCATGCTGCGAATGCTTGAAAAATATAAACAAGTAGAGGTACAGCATATGCTTACTAATAAACTTGATATCAATATTTTAGATCAGTTTGATGGATTAATTTTATCATCCGGTGCAGGCTTAGCCGAAGAAGCCGACATGTTTTTAAAATCTATCGCACATTGCTTCCAAACACATAAAATTCTTGGAATTGGTTTGGGATTTCATGCCATCGTATCATTTTTTGGAGGAAGTACATTAGCCATGCCTCATATCAGACACGGGCATAAAGCAACACTCAAAATAACGGATACCAAGGATGCTTTATTAACACATATCGACAGAAATGCACAAGTTGGGATTTATCAGTCTAGAATAATAGATAGCAGCACAATTCCTAACTGCCTAAATATAAGCTCAATGGATGAAGGACAGCAAATCATGTCGGTTTATCATGAGTCATTGCCAATTCATGGGCTCCAATTTCATCCCGAATCCATTATTACAAATTGCGGGCATCAAATAATGGAAGCTTTTGTGAGTTTATGATAAAAACTGATTAATCTCATTTGTGTTGGGGTGATAGATTAACTTTGTGGTTTGTTGCCTTTCTTAAGACTTAGGCTTTAAACCAAAAAAACATTGTATCGCCATCTTTGTTCGTCTTTTTTCTTGATAAAAAGGACGGAAAAATCAAGCATGAAAGAAAGACTGACGTATGAAATAACATTCAAGTTAAATAACAAAACCAACCCCGGAGGGGTGAAACCTTAGTAATACAATCGGTGAAAAGAAACCTAAAACTCCGTAGGAGTGACACAAAACTTTTTGGTTTTGTTGGTTTTCTTATGACTTATGCATTAAGCCTGAAAACCATTCCAGTACGTTCTTCTTTTTGTCCTTTTTCTTGATAAAAAGGACAAAAAATCAAGCATGAATAAATGGGGCTCTGCGCTCTCAAATAAATGTGTAAATCTAAGCAAGGTTGCGTCGGTTACAAGGAGTA
>CAZDWA010000026.1:0-26678 GCA_964509065.1 uncultured Lentimicrobiaceae bacterium | reverse complement strand
GCTGTAAAGCAAGACCCTCTGATTAAAACTTACACACTTAATGGGATAGTGTCTTTAATAATTTCGCTCACCGAAAATTGTGCTGCCAATGCGTATGATGGTGGAGCCTTCTTCAATAGCTATTAGAAAATCATTGGACATACCCATGGAAATTTCCTTGAAGTTTTCATCTTGTGCAAAATAAGTTGCTTTGAGTTGCTCATATATGTTTCGGAGATTTTGAAACTCTTTGCGAACCAGCTCCATATCATCCGTGAAGGTGCCCATCCCCATCACACCACTGATGCGGACATGATTCATTGCACTTTTTTGTAATTCTTTTACCAATGCAGCTCCTTCGTCCAAATCCATTCCAAACTTGGTGGATTCTTCGGCAATATGAAACTGTAGCAGACAATTGATTACACGCCCGGCTCTTTCAGCCTGCTTATTTATTTCTTTTAGCAATCTCAAGCTGTCCACAGCATGTATCATACTTACAAAATCAGCAATATATTTCACTTTATTTCGCTGTAAATGCCCGATAAAATGCCATTCTATATCGGATGGTAAATCCGGCTGCTTTGTCGTAAGCTCCTGCACTTTATTTTCGCCAAAAAGCCGTTGCCCAGCATTATAGGCTTCCATAATAACATCATTCGGCATGGTTTTGCTTACCGCTACAAGCTTTGTCTGTTCAGGGATTTGATCTAATAAATTGCTCAAATTATCTTTAATACTCATATGCTTTTATTGATTTTCAAGTATGTGTTTCTCATCGAAAATGTGAATTCTGACTGAAATTCACTTCAATTACACTATTTCTGTAATGCGTTGTCAAAATTAATGAAAACATCCGAAATAGGTACTTTCTGGTATGTTTAGATGTGGATGAAAACCGGTTTATTTGTATTTTTTTACAGCTTTTGCTCATATATCTCGAACTTTTAAAATGAAATCAAAACGCTGTATGCAGGCATATTCCGCAGGAACTTTTAACTTTGGGCAAAATTTGGCTATGCGCGCTATATTTTACAGTTTTTTCAAGCTTGTACTGTTTTGGCTGATTGTCTTTAATTTTTGGCGGATTCTTTTTTTGCTTTACTACTTTTTGTATTTAAAAGCGGATGAAATTCCGATTTTTGAAGCAATAAAGAGCGTATATGCTGCTTTCGCTTTGGATTTATCTACTGCTGCATACATATCTGTTATTCCGCTCTTATTGCTGATAATCAAAGCATTAGTTAAAGCAAAAGCCGTCGATTACGTACTGAAGATTTACGTCTTGTTTATCCTTATAGTGTATGGCTCACTTGCTATGGGGGAGCTGGGACTTTATGCCGAATGGAAAACAAAGCTGTCATATAAAGCCTTGGTATACTTGAAGCAGCCTGCCGAAGTGTTGCAGACGGTCGGATACTTTAGGGTTTTACTTTATCTGTCAATCTTGGCTGTACTTATTTGGCTGTTTTATAAGCTGTTTATCCGTTGGATTTATCCTAAATCTTCACTGCTAAAAGCAAAATTATCTCAAGTAATTATTTCATTTTTTATTCTGTTCCCCTTGTTGTTTATTGCTGCTCGTGGCGGCTTTCAAGCTATTCCCGTGAGTATTAGCTCGGCATATTACAGCAATCATCAGCTGTTGAATGTGGCAGCCGTAAATCCCTTATACAATATTTCGGTTAGCATGTTGAATGCTCAGCAAATTCAAAAAGAAAACATCTTCAAAAGCATGCCGGAGGAAACAGCAAAATCTATTGTTGCGCAACTTCATGATTTTGAAAATGATACTTTAGTACCCATACTTACTTCCGATAAACCGAATATTGTCATAATGCTTTTGGAAAGCTGGTCAGCTGATTTGATTGAAAGCCTTGGAGGCGAGCCCGGCATCACACCCAACTTCCGTGAGATGGAAAGTGAAGGCTTGTTATTCACTAATTTTTATGCAAATGCAAATCGTTCGCAACAAGCAATCGGCTCATTATATGGTGGTTTACCCGGCATTCCCTTGACGACAATAACCGATCATCCTGAAAAATACCATGCGCTGCCTTCCTTAAGCAAAGATTTAAGGCAAATTGGATATACTAGCGCATTTTATTTCGGCGGACAACTTAATTACGGGAATATATTGTCGTATCTGATACATAATGAGCTTGATGTGATTATTGAAGGGAAAGACTTTCCGCGCCATTGGCCACGTGGGAAATTAGGTGTGCACGACGGTATTTTATTGCCTTGGGCAGCAAATGCATTATCAGAATTGAAAGAGCCGTTTTTTAGTACGATTTTTACCTTGAGTTCACATGCACCATATGATTATCCAATGGAGCATGTATTGCATTGGCCTAAAATTGAAAAGCCTTATGTCAATGGAGCATATTATACCGATATGGCATTGGGTGAGTTTTTTGCGGAGGCGAAAAATACAACTTGGTATGAAAATACGCTATTTATTGTATTAGCCGATCACAGTAAAAACACCTATAAAAATCACCCCTTGGCAAGTTTTGAATACCATAAAATACCCTTATTATTAGCCGGACCTGCGCTTAAAGAAGCCTATAAAGGCAAGCAATTTGATAAAATTTGCGGTAATACGGATTTGCCTGCTACGCTGCTCAAACAGCTGGGACTGAGTGACTCAGCTTATTTCTGGAGCAAGGATATATTTAATCCGTATACGCCGGAATTTGCATATTTTGAACTAAATGAAGGGCTTGGCTGGAAAAGGCCTTACGGATATTTTGTTTGGGATAAAATGGCGGACCGTTATATTCAAAAGGAAATTCAATCGGACTTGGAAGCAGAAACAATTTTGGAAGGAAAAGCGTATTTACAGCAGCTTTTTGATGATTTCATTAATTATTAATGCAGTTTTTTGCGGCTAAACGGTTCAAGGCTTGGCGGTCGGGCGATTTGCGGGGCGACGTTTTTGTTTGCCTATACAAACTTTGTATGCGGGAGATAAACTCCCAAGATCATACTTTTCAGCCGACAGACGCTAAGCATTTGTTGTAATCCGTTTTTTTAGTCATGTATCAAATGTGTCGATATTTCAATTAATCTTAAATCATTATTTTTCAATTTCTCCAATTGCATAGAAATTCCATATTTGTATAAATTATAGGTCAATCCATTATCTGAGATGTAATCTCTTTTTCCTGTCAATGGATAGAATTCTCTAATTTCGGGATTAATCATTCCAATCATTAATCCATTGTCCGTGTATATTTTTAGCGTGCTATCTTCTTTTATTGTAATCCACCTTAATTTAAGGTTATCCTTATCAGTTTCATCTGCAAATTCAAAAGTGATTGATTTAAATTTAATTTCTCGTGTAAATTCTGAACCAGAAGTAAATTCCAGTGTTTCAAGGTCAAATCCATCCCACATTGTCATTACAAATTCATTTGGATTGGAAGTGTCTTTAATTTTTAAAATCTGATGAAGTTCTCCAATCTTTGTCTTGTTAAGTATTATAGAGTCGTTATTGTAAACTAATCCTTTTCCTGGCAAAATTTTCACAAAATCATATTTTTGCCCAACTAATTGATTACTAAAAAGAAGTATAAATACTAATATTTTAATGCTCGTAAATTTCATTCGTGGTCTTTTAAAAATGGTTTACAATTTTTTATTTTATGCCATCCCACTCATCTGTAAACTGTTGTAAATAGTACAGCATAAAATCATGGCGGATTTGTGCTTTTTGCTTGCCGATTTCAGTATTCATTTGATCTTTTAGTAAGAGTAACTTTTCATAAAAGTGATTTATGGTAGGCGCTTTGCTGTTTTTATACGATTGTGTGCTTTGATGTATCTGCACCGGAATTTCGGGATCGTAAAAAGCTCTTTTTCGATAGCCTCCATAGCTAAATGCCCTAGCAATTCCTATAGCGCCAATGGCATCAAGGCGGTCGGAATCCTGTACAACTTGAAACGCAATGCTTTTCTGTATTTCTTCACCAAAAGAATCACTGAAAGACATATTTTTTATGATATAAAGTATTTCAGTACGTTGCTGATCGGTGAGCGGTAAATCATTCAGGAAATTTGTAATGAGGGAATAGCAATTATCATGATTTTCGGCAATAAACTTCGAATCGCAATGGTCGTGAAGCAGTGAAGCTACCCCCACAATCAGTTCATCTGCTTTAGTTTGCTTTGCCATCTCCATAGCTAGCGTATACACCCGATGAATATGCCACCAGTCGTGGGCACTTTCACTTACGATGAGTGTTTCTTTTGCAAATTTTTCTGTTTTCGCAAGAATTTCTTCCGTGGTCATATCCCAATAAACTCAATTACCTGATTTAATTCAATACTTTTTGAGCCGTCAAGCTTGAGCATTTTTGTTTGATGCTCCGGTATACCGTATTTCCGAAAGCTTTTCCATATATGCTCCACATACCATTTTGGCTCATAGCCCCATCGAGTATCTACTGATTTACGCTCTAGGAAAAGCGAACGACTTATTTCGATATAAATACATTTATCAAAATGTTTGCGGCTTTCTTCATGCCAAAATACCATCAGCCCTTCCACTATAACGATGTCGTTTTGTTTGTGTTCTGCTAAGATGGCTTGCAATAGCTTCTCATGGTCAATCGAATCCGGATGTTCCCAGTCCACTCGATTTTTGATTTTTGGAATTTGTTCTACAGGGAAAACAAAATCATCCTGACATAATAAGCTCACATTTCGATCTTGAAAATGTTCGCGTAAACGGCTTGCCAAGGTTGTTTTGCCGGCAGTACTGACTCCTCCTATTGCAATAATCATTTGACTATGGCTTTGAATTATCTTTTTTCTTCCTCTTCAGGAATGTACACATATTGAAATGCCCCTAAATCCGGGGATTCATGCCTGGAAATACCATGTAAATCAAATGGAATCAGATTGGAAAAATCTATTTTCCCTTTTCCGATTACGGGCGACAAGGTGTCCGGGCGATAATCGAATGCATCATAATCTCTGAATAAAGGATTTTCATTCACTATCGGCTCGATAAATCTCGAGCTTTCGCTTAAATCTTTCTCGGTTTTAACTAGACAGTGGTCGAATAACACATGGGTATCGGCTCCTTCTACTATTTCATAATCAATCTCTTCACTATTCGATCCATAAATTATTCCGTTTCCAAAATCTAAAGAAAGTGGCACAGAAATCGGCTGTTCCAAGGAGTCAAGGAAGAAATTATTGTAGAATAGGGCGGGAGCATTTCGTACGCTATATTGCCAAAAATTGGCTACGGTAGTGTGTAAAAAGCGATATGCACCGCCTGCTGTGAGTGCAATGCCGTAATTCCCGCAATTAGCTACTACAAGATTACTTGCATCAATGGCAAATAGGCGTGAAAACAAGCCCATTCCGGTATGATTTTCAATAACGGTATTGGTGATATTCAACTGATTTGATGTGGGGCGCAGGAATGACTCGGCTTGTATGCCAATAAATCCATTTCTGATGACGGCATAATCTATTTCATGGTTAAATCCTTGCCTCCCTTCCATCAGCCAGATACGGTCCCATTGTCCCGGCAGGTCACGGTATTGAGGGTCAAGGCGGTCGCCCTGAAATATAACCGGGTTTTCGAGGCTGCCACGCACCTTTAAAACACCATCCGCAAATGCCCATAAACCTGAATTATTATGAAAATGTACCTTGGTGCCTTCTTCAATAATCAAGGTGCCGTAGGAGTCGATAAGGGCATATCCGTAAACTACATAAGGCTTGTCGGCTGTCCAAACAGTTGTTTCCATGCTGTCGGCGACAATTTTAAATTTTGGGAAGCCTCCAATCTTTCTGTCAGCCAAAATAAAGTGCGCATCCTGACCCCAAGCCACTAATTTTACTGTCTGTTCGTTACCGTTTGTTTCAAAAATCAAATCTTCTTCTACCACAAGGGGGTTATTTTGATTGCTCGGGTCAATGGTTACGCGAAGAAATATGAAAAGGCTGTCGTGTGGAGCAATTTCTAAATCGTAAATCGCGGTGGAAGCAACACCGTCAGCATTCATGCGAAACATGGATTGATTTCCTTGAGCAAGGCTTATATTGGAGATATTCACGCGTTTGTTGTGCGTATTATACACCAGTAAACTTTTGGTGATACTGCCAATACTGGTAAAAACAGTATCAAAAATGACAGAATCGGCAGAAAACTCCAATTTTAAGTTAGGGTCTTTATTGATGATATCGTCTTTGCGACAAGATGTGGCAATCAATACCATTATTGTCAGCAGGACGAATAATAAACGAGAAGTTTGTTTCATTTCGGCTTTTATAAAGCGTTTCAAGACGGCAAAGTTAATCAACAAAAACATTACGTAAAAGTTTGATATTTATTGTATTTTCGCGGCAAAACCTTTTATTATGTTGCGATTGCTGAAGTCAGTCATTATTTTTGCGTTTTTAAGTGTCGGATTTGGACTATATGCCCAGACAGCTCAAAATGTTGAGGGACCCAAGCCGAAGCGATGGGTTACGGGTGGTGATTTTGGAGCCGGCTTCTCAAATTATGGCTCACAAATACTTATTTCTCCCCAGCTGGGATACCGAATTACAAGCCGCTTGGAAAGTGGTGCCCGCTTGACATATAGCTATTCCAGCTATAAATCCCATGGACGTAAAGTCAGCTCAAGTTACTATGGTGGAGGACTTTATACTTCTTTTTTGGTGTTTAAAGGCTTATTTGCGCATGCTGAAAATGAATTACTCAGCTACCAGCCGCTTTATTACGGTAGCAGTGGATTAGGAAAAGGAGAGCGACAACTTGTTCATAGTATTTTTATTGGTGCAGGATATCGTCAATACTTTTCTGCTTTCGGGTACGGAAGCGTGATGATACTATACAACTTGAATGAAACCATGCATTCGCCTTATAATAATCCCCTGTTTCGAATTGGATTTGGATTTGGCTTTTGAGGACTGAGTTTCCTTAAAGTTTATTCCAAATTTTCCAAGCTTCTTCCGCTTGTGTATGCAACATCAGCAGCCCGTTGATTGTTTTGGCATTCGCTGATTTCCCGTGAGCTAAAAACAATGTTTCTTCAGGATTATAAACTAAATCAATCAATATATGATGTTCGGTGAGGCTTTGATAGGGTAGTGCAGGAGCTTCCTTGACTGAAGGATACATGCCCACCGGACTGCAATTGATGAGTAGATGATACTGCTGCAGTAATTCCGGATTTATGTGTTCGTAAGTTAATTGATTGGGGTTTAATGCTTTCCTGGAAACAGTTCGAAAAGGAATGTTGTTCTTTTCAAGTACGAATTGTACGGTTTTGGATGCGCCGCCTGTACCTAAAACCAAAGCTTTGATGGGCTGTTTTTTATCCATTACCGCATCCAAGCTGGCTTGAAACCCTGCTGCATCGGTATTATAGCCTTTACAAATTGTTTGGTTGTTTTTATGTTCGACGGTAATGGTATTTACTGCTCCAATTTGTTCCGCAAAAGGATCAATGGCATCCAAATACCTAATAATTTGTTCTTTGTAAGGGATGGTGACATTTAGTCCTCTTAGCTTTGGCTTGTGTTGCAGCAGATTGGGAAACAGTTCAATAGATTCCATT
Source organism: uncultured Lentimicrobiaceae bacterium (assembly GCA_964509065.1). GTDB lineage: Bacteria > Bacteroidota > Bacteroidia > Bacteroidales > F082 > JALNZU01. The sequence goes on along the minus strand of CAZDWA010000026.1, from coordinate 19,110 downwards.
TCAAAAAGTTCATAGCTTGCTTGTATTGCTTCGCTTTGGAACTTATTTTCAAAATATTTCTTCGAAAAAGAATGTGAAAGCTTTTTCCCGATTAAACCATACTTATCCATTGTATCAATTATTTGTTTTCCCTGCCAAGGCTTCAATAAGCCAAATTGTTAATGCGCCTGCCAGGATAAATGCGAGAGCAATCAGTTCACTGCTGCCAAAGCTTTCAGGCAGTACAAGTGAAAAGCGCTCTACTATCATTTTGCCGTTTTTGAGCAAGGGCTCACCATTTTCCGAAAGCATGTAAATAGCCTTCTTCCAAGGCCATATCACACCTAATGAGCCAAATATAAAGCCGGTTAAAAGTGCAATTGTTCCATTTTTATAATTTGACAACAGCCATGACAAGAAATGTGAGAATGAGATGAGCCCCACTACCATTCCCAATAATACCGGAGCTAATATGCGTAAATCAAAATTAGTAATTGCTTCAATTGCCACAAGCTGATAATTGCCTAACAAAATAAGCACGAATGAGCCCGAAAGACCCGGTAAAATCATGCTTATGACAGCAATCACACCGCATAAAATCAGGTAGAAAAAGTTTCTGTTTTCGGTGGCAGGACTTAAAAAGCTTATTGCAAGGGCGATTGCCGTGCCGATAACAAATGCAATAATGCTGCTGCGGTCCCATTTTTCAATGCTGCGCCCTACAAAATATACACTTGCCAGTATGAGTCCGAAAAAGTAAGACCAGATATAAATTGGATAAGCTTCAAAAAGAAAGTCCAATACACGGGCAAGTGTGAAAATAGCTATGGCAACACCGCTAAACACATAAATTAAAAAGAGTAAATCGGTATATTCGGCAAAGCTTTTGAATTTCCCTTTCAGCAGCAGTGATAATGCATGCAGATTTAATGACTTTATCGCTTTTATCAGTCGCTCGAAAATACCTGTAATCAAGGCGATTGTACCACCCGATACTCCCGGAATCACATTGGCAGCACCCATTGCTATGCCTTTAATAATAAGTGTAATAGCAGACTTCATATATTATTTCATTATTTTTTTTACAATTTTCAACTTGTTTTTAAATGGCGGATATCGAAGCGGGATATCTATAAATGTGGCTCGTTTCATGATGGATTTTTGATGCGAAAACACTTCAAAACTTGCTTTTCCGTGATAGCTGCCCATACCACTGTTTCCTACTCCTCCAAAAGGCAGTTTATTGTTTATAAAATGCATGATGGTATCATTAATTGTGATACCTCCCGCACTTATTTGGGTAGCCAACATACGAATGTGGCGTTTATTATTTGAAAAAATATACACTGCCAAAGGATTTGGACGTTCTTGCACAAATTCTATTGCTTCTTGTATATTTTGTACGGCTATTACCGGCAGCAGCGGTCCAAAAATCTCATCCGTCATTAATGCAGATTGCAAATCCGGTTCTGTAAGAATTGCAGGAGACAATTTAAGCCCGTTCAGCTTTGCACCATATTCAATTTTGCCATATTGAAGCAAGTGTTGCAGCCGTTTTAGGTTTGCCTCATTGATGATGCTTGGATATTCAGGATTTGTTTCGGGCTTTTCCCCATAAAATTCGGTAATTGATTGAATAAGTGCATGAATTAAGGCTTGGTACTGCTTTTGATGTACCAAAATATAATCCGGTGCAATGCAGGTTTGTCCTGCATTTATCAGCTTTCCCCAAATGATTCGTTTGGCTGCCAGCCGAATATTTGTCTCATCATCAATGATAGCGGGACTTTTTCCACCTAATTCAAGCACTACTTTTGCCAAGTTTTTGGAAGCGGCTTCCATTATCTTTTTGCCCGTAGCGCTGCTTCCGGTGAAAAAGATAAGCTCAAAAGGCAATTGAACCAGCAATTTTGTGGCTTCGGCATCGGCACTTATGCTGTGAATATAATTTGCAGGAAAATGTGAATTTATCAGACTGCTAATCAGTTTTTGTGTGTTGGGACTTGTTTCGGATGGCTTGATAATTGCACAATTTCCTGCTGAAATTGCGCCAATCAATGGCATGATACTCAGTTGAAAAGGATAATTCCATGGTGCAATGATTAGGCTGCAGCCGTAAGGCTCATGCTGAATATAACTTGTAGCAGGCAATGCAGCCAAAGGGCTGGCTTTTCGTTTGCGCTTTGCCCATCTTTTAAGCTTTCTTTTGTGCAGCCGAATTTCTTCTAACACAAGTCCCAGCTCGCTGGTATATGCTTCAAAAGCAGATTTTCCCAAATCGAGATTTAATGCTTCAATAATTGCATCTTCATTTGATTTAATTAGGGAATAAAGGCTGCTAAGCGCTTTTATCCGAAAGCCTATGTCTTTGCTATGTCCTTGCTTAAAGAAAAGCTTCTGATGATTCAAAAGCTCTTGCATTTGTTGGATTTCCATGCCTCTAAATTACGATATTTCTTCTCAGAACTCGGAAACCGGTTTATTATCCAGAATCATTTTCACAATTTCAGGATAGCCCATCATGTCCGGCAGGAATTCTGCGAGTGTTTCATGCCCCTCATAGTCAATCCTTAAAGCTTTTTCAAGGTAATAAAGAGCTTGCTGCATATTATTTTTTATTACCAGTACGCCAGCCAGATAATACATCAGCTTGCTATTGTCGGGAAGATGGATTAAGCCTGTTTTCAGCACTTGTTCGGCTTTAATTAATTCAGCCGTTTCAAGGTACATTGCCGAAAACTCTTTCCATAGATTCACATGATACGGGTCTAAAAGTTCATGTACCTGATAGCATTCTTTTGCATGGTTATAATATTCTAAGCGACGATGTATTTTGGCTTCAAGGAGCACAAAATCAGTGTTAAAGGGATCGATTTCTGAAGCTTTTTGAATGGAGCGCAGTGCATTTTTATACCTTCTTTCTATTTCAAGCAGCCGTGCTCTGCCTGCCCATGGCTCGGCATATTCTTCATCTGCCACAATTGCTTTTTCAAAATACTTGAATGCCAGCTCATACTCGAGCAGGTTTTCATAGCATACCCCCATTTGATATAAGGTGCGGGCATCCGGCTCTTCTATGGCATGCGTTTCATTATATATTTCAAGTGCTTTCAGGTGTTCGCCCAAGCCGGAGTATGATTGTGCCATGCTTATGTAGGCGGCAATATAGCTATCGTCGATGGCAAGTGCATATTCAAATGCATCAATGGCTTTCTCATAAAGCCCAAGATGATAAAATCCAAGCCCGTAATTAAACCAAGCCGCTAAGCTATAAGGGTTTTTGTCAATATATTGCTTAAAAAAGTCAATGGCGTCTTCTACACGATCGCCCATTTCGTAGCAAATGGCAATTTCAAACAAAATCTGTTCGGGGTCGGCACTGATATCCAATGCTTTTTTGAAGTATGTGATGGCAGTATCAAACGCCCCCATATTTTCATATTCGGTAGCTATGGAAGCAAGTATATCTTCCATTTCTTCTTCATCGGCTATAAGCAACGCTTTTTCAAATTCGTTGGCAGCTTTTTTAAATTCCATCATCATGCTGTAGATGCTGGCACGTGTCATGATGATGCTAATCAACTCATCGCCCTCATTTTCAATGTTATCCAATAGCTTAATCGCGGAGGTAAACTCACCGCTTATGGCAAGCTGCCGCGCAATACGTATTTTAATATTGCTGTTGTCGGGGAAATACTTACGTGCATAGTCTAAGGCAAGACGAGCCTTTTCATCATCACCGTTCATATAATAATAATCAATGAGATCTTCGTACTCTTCGGCATCGAAAAAGTCAAGGCTGCCACTTTGAAGCATGGTATCGAAACGACTTGCCAGCTTGCTCAGCTCTTCTTCATCATCCCATTGAAAATCGTCAAACATAGGCTTTTGATAAAATTTGAATCGCCAAAACTACTATTTTTTTATAAATACCAATCCAGTGCAAATTCTTTGTTTCCATATGGAAGTGTAAAGATAGTGTGATTTAGGCTGTTATTTCCTGAAACTAAATTTATTTTTCAACGATTTAGTTAGGCTGAATTGTTAATAAGTTATTTGCTTTTTCAGTAATTTATTTTAAAATTTATTGTGCAACCGTACTTTACAGCTGAAAGTGATATTAGTTTTGCATTCCCGTTCCTTTTGAATACATTTGCTTATTGACTTGAACTGAAAATTATGACGCTTATAAAATCAATTTCCGGCATACGTGGCACGATTGGCGGTGAGCCTGCCAAAAATTTAAGTCCTATCGATATTGTAAAATTCACTGCTGCATTTGTTGTCTTGTTGCGTGAGCAGTCGGGCTCTTCTGCATCTCTTCGTGTGGTTATTGGGCGTGATGCGCGCATTTCGGGCGATATGGTAAGCCGCTTGGTGTCGGCTACACTTATGTCGATGGGAGCGGATGTGGTTGACCTAGGATTATCTACTACACCTACGGTGGAGCTTGCTGTTGCCGGCTTGGGTGCCGATGGCGGTATTGTGCTTACTGCAAGCCATAATCCGGCGGAATGGAATGCCTTAAAGCTTTTAAATGTCAAAGGAGAATTTATTTCTGCCGCCGATGGAAAGCGGTTGCTTGAGCTGTCTGAAATGCCGCTTGAATTTGCCGGATTAATGCAGCTAGGGTCATACACTACCGACGATAGTTGGATTGACCGTCATATTGCAATGATACTTGATTTACCGTTGGTAGATAAAGAAGCGGTGGCGCGTGCCGGCTTCCGGATTGCCGTTGACGGGATAAACTCGAGCGGTGGCATTGCCGTGCCTGCCTTATTAAAAGCCTTGGGGGTGAAGGAAGTGTTTGAGCTGAATTGTACGCCCGATGGACATTTTGCTCACAATCCCGAGCCTTTGCCGGAACATCTTCATGATTTGTCGGAGCTGGTAAAATCCCAAAAAGCTTCGCTAGGCTTTGTGGTTGACCCTGATGTGGACCGCTTGGCGATAGTGGATGAAAATGGCAATATGTTTGGCGAAGAGTATAGTTTGGTAGCCGTGGCAGACTATATCCTTCAAAATAGTCCGGGTCCTGCTGTTTCCAATTTGTCCTCAACAAGAGCATTATCGGATTTATGTGAAACCTATGGCTGTGAATATGCTGCGGCTGCGGTGGGAGAGGTGAATGTAGTAGAAAAGATGAAAGAAATAAATGCAGTGATAGGAGGGGAAGGAAATGGTGGAATTATCTATCCCACACTGCATTACGGTAGAGATGCACTTGTTGGGATTGCCTTGTTTTTGACCTTCTTGGCAAAGCAAAACAAAACATGCTCAGAGCTTCGCCAAAGCTATCCGAATTATGTGATGTTGAAAAATAAAGTGAAGCCAAAGCCGGAGACAAATTATGATTCTTTAATTCAGAAATTAGTGCAGGCGTTTGAAAATGAAAAGATTAGCACAATCGATGGTATAAAAATTGATTTTGCAAATGGCTGGGTGCAGCTGCGTAAATCGAATACGGAACCTATCATCCGTATTTATGCGGAAGCAAAAAGTATGGCGGAGGTGGAAGAGCTTGTGCAGCTTGTTTTGAAATTGCTGGAAAAAGATTTGTAACCTGCATAATTCACCAATTCATAAGCTTGTCAATCTAACTTAATCGTAATAAGCTTATGAACATTGTGTTAGGAGATTTTCGTAATGATTGAAAAAAGCATTTATCATAAAATGAATTTTGATTTAATTTTGGCAATTTTTACGTTATGAGCTGTTCGCAGTAGTTTACTACAGCTTCACAGCTCACGCCTGAAAATTCCTCAAAATTAAATTCATGAATTAAGCAGGTGTAAAAAGCTATTGTTTTTTTTGTTTTTATAAGATAATGCGTAACTTGCAGCATTAATTAAGTACGCAATGCCATGGGATCCGGAAAAAGAAAAAAAGCGCGAAAAGTAACTAAGTTTCGTAAAGTCGAGTTTAAACTTTCTCAAAAGCAGTACCGATCTTTGATGAATTATTGTAAAGCACGTAAAATCACTCCCATAAAACTGATAAAGAAAAGCATTTACCGCTTTACATCAGAGTATGAAACTTTTGTGCCACCCCAATATTATGTGACGGAAAAACAGTTGGAATTGTTTGAGGAAGCCGAGAATAAATCACAATAGCTTATATATCAATCGGGTAATTGCTTTAAAAGCGTGTTGAGCTATATTTGCTTATTGTATCAGCTTGCTGAAAATCCGATATCTTTTATGCTGTCTGCCTTCATTCCGCTCACATTCGGCACGCATTACCTTGTTGTTTTCCAAAATAAGATGGCTGTCTACTTGTTTCAAACCCCTTTTGCGTGCTTCTTCAAAAATTGCCATAGCCAATAGTGCATCCAATCCTTTATTTCGATATTGCTCATCCACAGCTCCCAATAGTAATGTCAATAATTCTGATTTTTTAGAAGCTTGCAAGATATGATACCAACCGAAAGGTAATAGCCGTCCTTTTGCTTTTTTTATCCCTTTCCCAATCTCGGGTAACGAAACAACAAAGGCATATACACGATGATTTTCATCGCCCACTAATTTTACAAATCGAGGGTCCAGCACCGGTATATAACGCTTGGCATATTCTTGCATTTCTTCTTCGCTGAGCGGAGTAAAGCCGTAAATATTTTTGTAGGCATCATTGATAAGCCTAAAAACCGGTACTACCCATGGCTTAAGCTGTTTTTTTGTTTTTAGGTTTAACACACTCCAGCCGCCATTTGTTGCTGCTCTTTTTCCGATGACTTCAAGGAAGCGTGGATTGTTTTCGGGTACGGGAATAAGGTAAGAGACTAAGTCTTTTTCTTTTCCAAAGCCGTATTGTTCAAGCATATGGGGCAGCCACTCAAAATTACAATTTGTGGCTAATACCACTCTTTCATTAAAGCCTTCAATCAGCATCCCCTGCGGCTCTTTATCGGAAAAAGCAAGTGGACCCACAAGCTTATTCATCCCTTTGGAAAGTGCCCACTTTTCAATGGACTGAATCAATAATGCCACCGTTTCATAATCCTGCTCGGCATCTAAAAAGCAAAAACGCGCATTGGTTTCTTGGTGAATTTCATTATATGCATGATTGATAATGCCCATGATACGACCATTTATTTTACCGTTCTTGCGTGACAAAAGCATAATGGTATCACAGCTTTGAAAGGAAGGGTTGCGATCGGGGTCAAAAAAGCTAAACTCGTCAATGTACAAGGGATGAACCCATTGCTCATGCGTGGCATGCAGTTTCTCAGGAAGAAGAATGAATTTCTTCCTGTCTCGCTTTGTCTTAACTTCAAATACTTCGGTCTTCATGCAGTTTCGACTATTTGTGAAAAATTGTCTAAAATTACACGATTATTTGATTTGACAATACAATAAGTATTTAAATCTACTAACAATGCAGTTGTCATATGCAGTAAATGGATGGCAAATGACGCTATTCCCTTATATATAAGCTATGTGGAATTGACTTTAAAGCTAATTCTTCGTTAACCTGCATAATTCACCAATTCATAAGCTTGTCAATCTAACTTAATCGTAATAAGCTTATGAACATTATGTTAGGATATTTTACTAGTGTTTTTATACAGTGTTTGTTATAAAATGAATTTTGATTTAATTTTGGCAATTTTTACGTTATGAGTTGTTCGCGGTAGTTGGCTACAGCTTCACAACTCACGCCTGAAAATTTCTCAAAATTCAATTCATGAATTAAGCAGGTTAAAAACTTAACCAAACACGCCTTTTACGAGTCCGCCGTCATGGCTAATAGTTTGTCCCGTAACATATTGAGCATGTGGAGATAGTAGCCAGGCGGCTAAGCTGGCAAAGTCTTTTGCCTGTCCCATTTTAGCAACCGGAATTTGCTTGGTGAAATCTTCTTTTGCTTGTGCTTCACTTATTCCTTCTACGGCAGCCTTTTTCACAAAAAGACGCTGCATAGCAGCAGTGTCATGGTATCCCGGAGCAAGAATGTTTAGTGTGATATTTTCTACTGCCAGCTCGTTGGCAAGCGTTTTTACCATCCCCACCACACCCATGCGAAAGGCATTGCTAAGGATGAGATTTTCTACTGGCTGCTTCACCGATACGCTTTCAATGAATAACAATCGTCCGTAATTTTTCTTACGAAATAACGGAAGCATGCGCTGGAGTAGTTCAATTTTCCAACGTAGCACCGTGCGATAGGCTTCATCCCAAGCAGGCAAATCCAGCTCGTCAAAGGTAGCTGCCGGCGGTCCGCCTGCATTAAAAACAATCCCCTCAGGAAGTGTGGTATTACACATTTGAAGGAGTCTTTCTTGGGTCTGCTCTTGACTGATATCGCCTGCAAGTATTTGAAGGTTTTCGGGAAATTGTTGCTTAAACTCTAGAAGTACCTGTTTAGTACGAGCAATAGCAAGCACTTGGGCTCCTTCTGAAAGTAAGCATTCGGCTATGGCACGACCAAATCCGCTGCCGGCACCGCAAACAATAAAAAATTTGTCTTTAAATTGTAAATCCATAATCAATCTCTTTTCGGCAAAAATATCGAATCCCAAGCGATTTTCTTTTACATTAATAACAAATTTATACTCGGCTTTTATTGTTTTATATAGAATAGCTGTAATAATTGCTATTTAGGTTGTTAAAAGCAATGAAAGACAAAAAGCTGCGTTTGAATCAAATACAGCAGCCGGCTGTAGATTTTATTTCGCTATTTTTGCAAATGTATATTACCGCATACTGTTATGGCATTACAGAAAAATATTTTAAAATCGAATAATTTAAAGGAAGAAGCTGTTGAGAAAGAAGAATTTCAGCAGGCGGTGGAGCCCAAAAAGGCAAAGGACACAAAGAAAGTAAAAGCCAAAAAACCAAAAAAGCCAAAAAAAGTAAAAGCCACAAAAGAAGTGGATGGCAGGATAAAAAAACTATTTGGGTTACTTTTCTTGTTTGTAGCTTTGTATCTGTTTCTGGCGTTTTTGTCGTTCTTCATCAATTGGTTTAGTGAAATAACCGATGATTATTTCGCCAAGCCGACCGTAGGTGTATTTGTAACAGAATCACAGTTTGCTGTCCAAAACTGGACCGGAAACTTGGGAGCCCTTCTTGCGCAATTTTTAGCAAAAGACGGTTTTGGTCTGGGCGCCTTCTTTATTTCTTTTTTATTTGTTGTAGCTGCAATTCGTCTTTTGTTTAACAAGATGATTATCAGTGCTTGGGGCATTTGGAAATATGCGGTGATGAGCTTGCTGTGGCTGCCTGTGTTGATGGCATTATTATTCCGAAGCCATCCTTTAAATGTACTTGGAGGAGCACTGGGAAAATATGTGTACGAGTATTTATTTGCCTTAATCGGACAAGCCGGCGTGATTATATTGGTTGTGTTTTTGTTCTTGGCATACTTGATTATGACCTTCAAAATGAGCTTTCAGTTTAAACGTAAAAAAGAAAAAGAAGCTGAAGCGCAAGAAAAGATTATCCAAGAATCACCTATTGGCGACAAATACAATACCGAAGAATATGCGGTTGACGATGAGGATGATCCTGAGTTTGTGAGTCCGTTGACAGGAGAAGGAAATAAAATCAAAGAAGATAGTGCTTCCATTGAGTTGGAGATTGAAGAACCCTCAACAAAAAGCAGCGAAGAAGCAAAAGCTTCTGAATCATCTGATATTCATCTTGATATCACGCCTGCAGTTCAGGAAAAAGTGAAAACAAAAGGCACGGTAGAGCATCAAGGATTGGATACGCCTTATGACCCACGACTTGATTTAGCCGATTTTAAGTTTCCTCCGCTCGACTTATTAAATATGTATGGAGACGGTACGATTACCGTGGACAGGAATGAGTTGGAAGCAAATAAAAATCGTATTGTTGAAACTTTAGGTAACTATTCTATCGGAATTGATAAGATTAAAGCCACGCCCGGACCTACGGTTACTTTATATGAAATAGTACCTGCCCCGGGAGTGCGTATTTCACGCATTAAGAGCCTTGAAGACGATATCGCACTCAGCCTTTCGGCTATCGGCATTCGTATTATTGCACCAATACCCGGTAAAGGTACTGTAGGTATTGAAGTGCCTAACCAAAAGCCGGAAATTGTTTCCATGCGCTCGATTATCGGTTCGGAGAAATTTTTGAATAACAAGTACGAGTTGCCGTTCGGACTTGGAAAAAACATTGCAAACGAGAGCTTTGTGGCTGATTTAACGCGTATGCCGCATATCCTTATGGCGGGAGCCACCGGGCAAGGTAAGTCAGTGGGGCTGAATGCAATTATCACTTCCTTACTGTATTGCAAGCATCCTGCCGAGCTGAAGTTTGTACTTGTCGACCCTAAGAAGGTGGAACTTAGCTTGTTTAATAAGATTGAACGTCATTACTTGGCTAAACTGCCTGATGCGGATTCAGCAATTATTACCGATACGCGCAAGGTGGTACGTACGCTCAACTCACTTAGCATCGAAATGGATGCCCGTTATGACCTTCTTAAAGATGCCCAGGTTAGAAATATTAAGGAATACAACGATAAATTTGTTTCGCGCAGGCTGAACCCCATGGAGGGACATCGTTTCTTGCCATATATTGTATTGGTGGTAGATGAGTTTGCCGACCTGATAATGACTGCCGGAAAAGAGGTGGAAGGACCTATAACCCGCCTTGCACAGCTAGCCCGTGCAGTGGGGATTCACCTTATTATTGCTACACAACGCCCTTCTGTGAACATTATTACGGGTACAATTAAAGCCAATTTCCCCGCGCGTATTGCATTTAGAGTGATTTCAAACATCGACTCGCGTACCATACTTGATAGCGGTGGTGCCGATCAATTGGTCGGGAGGGGAGATATGCTACTCTCAACCGGAAATGAGCTGATACGCTTGCAATGTGCATTTGTGGACACCCCGGAGGTGGAACGCGTTACCGAGTTTATAGGCTCACAACGAGGCTATCCGGATGCCTTCCATTTACCCGAGTTTGCTGAAGAACAAGATGATGTTACATCAAGTGTGGGCGAGCTCGAACGCGATGAACTGTTTGAAGATGCTGCACGTATCATTGTGCAAAATCAGCAGGGAAGCACTTCTTTATTGCAAAGACGACTGAAGTTAGGATACAATCGTGCAGGTCGAATTATTGACCAGTTGGAAGCCGCAGGAATAGTTGGACCTTTCGAAGGATCAAAAGCACGTGAAGTAAAAATTGGCAGTGAGATGGCTTTGGAACAGTTTTTGAAGGACCTTTACTCGAGATCTAATGATGAATTTTAAAATTATGAAACGATTTTTTTCTTTTACTTTAGTCGTTGGACTGATATTCAGCGCGATAAGTGTGAATGCACAGCAAAACCCTGCCCAATTATTTGATAAGGTGATTGGCAAAATTAGCGGCTATGATAATATCCGATTCGACTTTTCGTATCGTATGATCAATGAAAAAGCCGGTATTGATGAGGTGCAATCGGGAATATTGTACCTGAAAGGGGATGCGTATCGCCTTGAAATGGATGAACAGCTTATAATCAGCGATAGCAAGGTTGTTTGGACATATCTGATAGATAGTGACGAAGTAATGATAAATGATGCATCGGGCGACCCTGACGCAATAACTCCATCTGCCTTGCTAACCTCTTATGCAAAAGATTATAAAACCAGCTTTGTGAATAATTCAAAAGATGGGGGAGCAGGATTAAAAGTTATTGAACTGAATTCAAATAAGAATAAAAACCTCACATCCATACAAGTTGTTATAAACGAGGCTGAGTTGATGGTGAAAAAGCTAATCGTACCTGATAATGGCGGAAACACATTTGTGTATGATCTTTCCAAAATGAAAGCCAATAATCAGCTTGCATCCGATTTCTTCAAATTTGATGCAAAGAAATATCCCGGTGTTGAAGTAATCGATATGCGATGAATCGATATTTGTTGCTTGTTTTCTTAGTTTTTCCTCTTTTTCTTGAAGCCCAGGTAAATACGGAGCGCTACCGCAAAGATTATGACCGATACGGAATGATGTATACCAATAGTTTCGGCTTAAATTTTGCTGCAGGTAACTCACATTATGTGGAGTTTAACAATCAGTTTCGTGTGGATTATAATGATACGATTCAGGATTATTTTGCGGTGATGGATTATAGCTATCGCATGTCGAATCAGAAAAAGACGGGTAACAAAGGTTTTATTCATTTACGGACGGTACGTGATTTGGAAGAGCGTAAATTCCTTATGCTTGAAGGCTTTACGCAATTTCAGTTTGATGAATTCTTGCTGCTCCGTTATCGAATGCTTATCGGTGGGGGCTTTCGTTTCGACCCGGTTGCATCAGCTGACAGCAGCCTGAAACAAAATGGCAAGATAAAAGTATTTCTGGGCTCCGGCGTGTTTTACGAGCACGAAGACTACAATACCAGCCCGGCAGTAAATACCCGATTGATTCGCTGGTCAAATTATTTATCGCTTGTTTGGGCTATAAGTGATAAGGTGGATATCAATATGATTAATTATTTTCAACCTGCACCCCAAGATTTCAGCAATTACCGCTATTCCTTACATATGGCGATGAGTACCAAGCTCAGTGGGAAGCTATATTACGAGATGCGGATGGAATACCAATATCGCTCCATTCCCTACGGAGGGAAAAAGCCGGGTGACCTGGATATGAAAAATACCTTGCGCTTTTCGTTCTAAAATCTATGATTTACTGATTCGATATGCCAAATGACAGGCGCCTTCCTTATCGGCCATACAAGCGCCTTTGGGTGTTTCGGGGCTGCATTTATTTTTGAAGTTAAGGCAGTCTGTGGGGCTTGACTCCATGCTGAGGATTTTATTGCAGATACAAGAAGTATCCGCCTGCCCGGTTTCATAGTGCTCTAGCGAAATCGTATTGGCATCAAGGCTTTTATATTGGTTACGAAATTTGAATCCGGCGGAGGTAAGTATTCCAAATCCAATATAATCTTCATCAGATGATTCGAAAGTTTCATCAATCATATGACGGATGACAGCTGCTTTATCGTGCGAAAATTGAGCCGGATTTTGAAGCTCCACTTTCGGGCTTTCATTCTCCACTTGGAGGATTACCATCAGAATGGATTGCAGCACTTCAACAGGAGTTGTTCCGCTGACGACAAGCGCTTTTTTGTAATTATTAGCAATGAAATCGAAATTTTCTAAACCAATGCTTTCGGCTATATGCGATGAAATAATAAATCCGTCATGGCTGTTTGGCTGCATCAGCAAGGCATGCAAAGGAGCTAAAAAGCGTTTATGAGCCGGAAGTACATAAAAATTCAATAATGCAGCCATATACGCTCGTTGAATGCCGCCTGCAGTTGCTGCAGTGCTCGGCTCAAAGCCAAAACCGCTAAAAACAATAGACTTAGGGCGGTTCTTTTTGGCTATTAACATGGCTTCCAATATGGTTGAAACGGGCTGTATGTCGGCTCCCTCAGCTATTGCTTCGGCAAGGCTTATGCTTGAAGATGGAAGATGCATAATCTCGTGATAGGCTGTGACAATACAATTTTCCAAACGGCTGTATGCAAGCAATTTATCAATATAATCCTTGCTCACAAAACTCAACGGATTACCCGGACCGACCAAGATTTTTATTGTTGGTGGCAACTGCTCGATAAGGTCGTGTGTGTATAAACTTTCTAGCAGAAGGCCATTCATCACAACAATCTGTATTGGTTTTTTAGCTGAAAACCGAATGCGGTTTATCAACGAAACCATTTGCTCTTGTGTACGTCTGTTATCAGGCTTTTGCATGCTATAGCTTTTGTGATGCAAATGTACATAAAAGCTGTTTGGGCTTGCCGCCTGAAGCATGAAATCAGTCTTAAAGTGCAAATTTCCGTGTCTGAGTCTGAAATTTTAAGTGCTTTCGGGCAGCAGTTACTATTAAAACTGTATTTTTGAACTGAATTAATTATTATTTAGGATATCACAACGAAAATATTATGATGAAAAGACTGCTACTTTTATTTGTTTTATTTCCATTTCTGCTGCAAGCTGCTTGGCTTACGAATGAGCCGGTAACTATTACGCAGCCGGATGGAACTGTTTTGCATTGTTTTGCTACCGGCGATGAGTTTTATAATTGGTTGCATGATGCGGCTCAATTTACAATTATTCAAAGTCAGGAGGATGGTTATTTTTATTACGCAATGCTTGAAAATGACGAATTGGTGCCCTCCACAGCTCGATTTGGCGATGCAGACCCTGCACAGCATGGCTTGGAGCCGGGACTTAATATTTCAGCTGCCAAGCGAAACGAGATACGTGCCCGCTTGGAAAAAGAAATGCGATTGACGGAAATGACCGGAGCCAAAGGAAAAGCTGAAGGTGAATTGAACAATATCGTTATTTATATTCGATTCAGCGATCAAACTGAGTTTAGCCGAGATACTATAGTGAATTATATGCGTTTTAATGACGATACGCCAAATGCAAGTTCGGTATTAAATTATTTCAGGGAGGTGTCTTATGAACAGCTGAGCGTGCGCTCTACGTTTTATCCCGTCCCCGAAACAAATATTATTCGTTCGTATCAAGATGACAAGCCGCGAGCATATTATATGCCATATAATTCGGTTACGAATCCGGAAGGATATCAAAATGATAATCAGAGGACACAGCGCGAGCACACTCTTTTGGCAAATGCAGTAATTTGGATTAATGAGCATTCTCCGGTTCCTGAATATATTGATTTGGATTATAATAACGATGGTTATGTAGATAATGTGGTGTTTATTATTCGAGGAGCGCCTACAGCATGGTCAACCTTGCTATGGCCCCACCGTTGGAGCCTTTATACCAAAACAGTATTTATCAACGGCAAACAAGTGTGGGACTTTAACTTTCAGCTTGAAACAAATCTCGAATCCGGCGCGGTAGGCGTATTATGCCATGAGCTGTTCCATACGCTGGGAGCTCCCGATTTATATCGTTATACTGAGTCAAATATCACACCGGTTGGACCTTGGGATATCATGGCAGCAGATAATAATCCACCGCAATATATGGGTGCATTTATGAAGCTGAAATATGGAAAATGGCTGGAAACTATTCCGTGGATTACCGAAAGTGGAACTTATACCATTAATCCTTTATCTTCCGAAACGAACAATTCATACCGAATTGCTTCACAGTTTTCATCATCAGAATATTTTTTGGTTGAATACCGCAAGAAGGAGGGGACCTTTGAAGGCACGCTTCCTAAATCGGGATTATTAATTTACCGTATTAATCCTTCAGCCGGGAACGGTAATGCTTCCGGACCACCGGATGAGGTATATATTTTCCGCCCGAACGGAACACCAAATCAAAACGGAAACCTGACAGATGCTGTTTTTGGTGCCAATTACGGAAGGACTGAGTTTGGCGATGACTCCAATCCTTATCCGTTTTTACAAAATGGGAATTTAGGAGGGGTGTATATATCCGATATTAGTGCTGCCGGTGCAACAATGAGCTTTAAGGTAGATTTTCCGGCAGCTCCCACTGCCGCTTTGGAGGTGGATATCACCAATGCTTGCGTGGGTGATGTCATTCAGTTGTCTGATGCATCCACCGGCTTGCCAAGCAGTTGGAACTGGCTTATAGAACCGGCAACTGTGGAGTTTGTGCAAGGAACAACCGCACAGTCTAAAAAGCCTTTGGTGAAGTTTACCGAAGAAGGAACTTATACGCTGAGCCTGCATGTACAAAACTCCCTTGGAACCGATGTAGTAACAGTGGAAGATATTATTACCATCGGCTCGGTTGAAAACTGGCTTGAAGAAACATTTGAAAGCGGCAGCTTCCGCGATGGCTCGTGGATGATTGAAAACCCGGATCAGGATGTGAGTTGGCAGCTGTTCCCCGTAAGTGGAAATGGTGGAGAATGGGCTGCAGGGGTCAACTTTAGAAATTATTTTGCCATTTTGGAGCGCGACAGACTGATAAGTAAACCCTTTGACCTTAGTGATGCATCGCCGGGAATCCGACTTACTTTTGAGCATGCATATGCTTTAAATCAAGCTTCAGCACAGTATAGTGACTCTTTGATTGTGTTGGCTTCTACCGATTGCGGTGAAAGCTGGATGCGACTTATTAGCTTGGGAGAAGATGGATCGGGGAATTTTGCAACCCATGAACCTACTGCTGAAGCATTTTTCCCGACTGAGGCAGAAGATTGGTGTGGAAATGGATGGGGAAGTCCTTGCTTTAGCCTTGATATAGAGCATCTCAGAGGGCTAAAAGACGTGCGTTTTGCATTTGAAACAGTAAGCTTTTATGGAAATCCGCTTATCATTGATAATATTCAGTTTGCTTATTTCGAAGGAAATGAAGAACGCCAGATTGCCAATTCGTTTAATGTATTCCCAAATCCGGTAAACTCCATACTGTATTTGAGCAGCAGCAATACGAATCTGAAGCAATACTACGAAATTACGGATATGAGTGGAAAAATTATGTTGAGCGGTAGCTTTACGGGAACTACAAGCCTGGATGTACAAAACCATTGCACGCCCGGTTTGTATATTGTCCACTTAAAAAATGAAAAAGAAAACCAAAGCTTTAAAATATTCATCAAATAAATATGCTGCTTCGTGCCAAGCTTTTAAGCATGCATAATTTACCTTTGTGAAATATTGAAAATAAGGCTGTCTAGCGAAAAAGACAGCCTTGTTTTTATCTTGTAATATGTTCCTTGAGCTCCGAATGTCTTTGGAGTCTTGAGGCACCGCATTATTCATTCATACGCCCTGAGTTCCGTACGGGACTACACACGACTATTGCTTTATGAATTTAATTGTCTGCCAGGTGTTTCGATATCCAATCCTCAAAAAATAAATTCCTTTTGCAAGCTCTTCAACATTAATTGAAGTATTTGCGCCAATCAGTTGCGACTTGCTAATGCTTTCACCTAATGCATTAGTAATTTCAATATCGTAAACTCCGCTATGCGTTGATACAATCTGCATTTCATTTTTAACCGGATTCGGATAAATCTCAAATTGATTTTGACGAATTTCTTCAATGCCTAACACATCATGTTTATAACAGTCTTCATAATCTTCATGATGAAAGTAGTGCGTTTCATTGACAAATGAGCAAGTCAGGTCAATTTGTTCACCCCATTCCGTGTCGATGGTAAACGCTTTTGCTGAAAATATCGGACTCCTCAGGCTACCAACTCCTTCAATCCATTCTTCTTTTAATACGGACCCCAATGTCACGGGATAATCTTCGGGCAACTCATTTGAAAACAGAAATCTTTTATGCGGATGACCATTAATTTCGATTATATCAATTTGGGTAACACTTAGTTGGGTATTGAAAATTTCACCATAAAATTCCAGTTCATAATCAAAAGTATCCCCAACATCCAAGCCGAAATCATACAGTTCACGAGCTGTTGAAGTTTCTGTTTCTTTGTAAAATACTTTTAAGCCTTCGCTTCTGATAAATCCTTTAAACTCCAAGTCGTCTTGAAAGGTGGAGTCAGGTGTTGCGTACAATTTTAACCACAATTGATTATCAATCATGCTCTCACCCATAAAACCCCAAACCTTGGTTATTACACCAAGATGAGTTGGATTTTCTAGGCTGGCATTTATGAAATTACTTGCAATGTACCATTTTGAATCTGCATGTTCAAAATGATTTGTTATTTGATTAAATCCCAAGAGAGGAATTAAAATCAATATGGAAAATACGAGCTTTTTCATACTTATTTTGTTTTAAAGGTTTCAGTCAACAGTTGCCATTAAATTTGTCGGCAAGTACAACTGCCGATTTTTTGATGACAAATATTGATACGAAGATACTGTTTTTTATTATTGAAACCTAATTGATGAAAATAATTTAAGCACTTTAATGCCCTGATGCCAAACTGCTTGCCGCTTGTTTTATTCCTGCTTAATTCATGAATTTAATTTTGAGAAATTTTCAGGCCTGAGCTGTGAAGCTGTAGCCAACTACTGCGAACAGCTCATAACGTAAAAATCGCCAAAATTAAATCAAAATTCATTTTACAATAAACACTTTATAAAATTACTACTAAAGTCTACTAACACGCAGAATATAAACATATTACGGTAAATTTAGATTGACAAGCTTATGAATTGGTGAATTATGCAGGTATTAATTAGCTAAGCCTTTTATGTTTGATTATTTATCCCATTTACTGTCATTATCAAAAAATCAAGGCTTTTTGAATAATCCAAATCCTCATATTCTAAACTGATTTTCCGAATATTCCAATAATACTCCTTAAGCTTTTTATAATAGTTCTTTTCCAGCTGAACTGATGCCGCTTTTTCATTAATTTTCTCGATTAGGAACCACTTCTCAATTAATCGTGCAGTTCGACCGTTGCCATCTTGAAATGGATGAATCTTAACGAAAACCAAATGTATTAAAGATGCATAATAAAAAACCTCAAATGGGTTTAATTCCTTGTTCCGGAGGAAAGCGATATCGTGGAATAATTTATCAAGTTCTGATTTAATAATTTCCGGACTTGCAGCAACATACTCAATTTTATCATCGCTGTTTATTACAAACATCGGATTGTTCCGAATCAATCCTTGTTGGTTTTTCGGTAAAAGATTTTTACTCAAAATCGAGTGGGCTTTTTTTACATTTTCAAGTGTCAGTGGTTTAGTATCAATGAAGTCATATGCGGCATATAAATCATCAGCTTTTTTGGTATAATCCGGTTTGAATTTTACGTGTAGAAATTTATGCTTGAAATAACTATCAAAATCTATATCTTCTCCCTCAATCTTTGATGAATAAACGGATGAAACCGATTTATAAAATTGAAAATAATCTACCGGTATTTCAAGCTTTTTAAACTTTTCAAGTTTATCCAAAGGTGATTCTGCAACAGTTTTGGTGTAAGCATCAAGTAGCTTATCTGTCAAAATTTTAAAATTCATCGATTATCAATTTGTACAAAGGTAATATTTTTATACCCTACTTAACAATCAGTTGGCAGCTTAAAACAAAACCAAGTCTATGTAAATAAAGCAACAAAAGCGGATGAGGGCTAATAGTTTTCTTGAATCATATTTTCGGTTCGATTAGTTGTAGTTCTGACCAATTGGCTACAACGCCTCGGGCGGTTTGCGAAGTGATTTGCATTTTGCAAATCGCTTGTTAGT
>CAZDWA010000025.1:0-26776 GCA_964509065.1 uncultured Lentimicrobiaceae bacterium | reverse complement strand
ACACATCACCTGTTAAGTCTTCTTGCTCACTCCAGGTAACACCGTAATCTTCCGAGAAGCGGTACCATATATGACGATAGTTAAACTCATCGTTGTCAAATCCCAGTGTGATAGCTGAATAGAATGCATATAATATTTTACGGCTTTCATCAAATACTAATTGGGGCATGGAAGTGAGTGAAGCTTGGTATCTTGCTACATCCACAATATCATCAATTCCGTTGTCATACACCTCTGCCAACAGGTACATTGGATTCACATTTACCACATTCAAGATGCTGTCTGTGAGAGCTGTGCTATCCATTGCAGGCATGGTTTCGTTCCAGTATAACAAACCGTTTGAATAGGGATAGTAGTTGGTTCCGGTAGCTCCGGGACCATCAGAAGCCAATACCATGCGTCCTACTGCTATATGTACGCGATCCTGATCATCCAATACGATTGCTTGATGCGCATCAAGGCCTCCATGGGCAGGAAGTGGTACCTGATGATTAAATGCAGGCACTGGAGCTTCGTAATATTTCATAGTTTCCCATGTGTCCCCATTGTCATTTGATTTCAATACGATACCGTCAGCAATAAAATCGCCATAGCAAAAGGCGATAGTTTCACCTCTTGGGGCTGCCCAAGCATAGATGTCACCACCCACACCATAGATTTCACCTGCGGCGAGGCCGGGTAAAATAGCGTTATGTGGGTCCCAAGTTTGTCCGCCGTCAAACGAACGGCTGTATAAGAGTGCTCCGTCCAAGCCTTGGTATTCTGCATCAACTACAGCTAGTACATGGATTACATCATTGAAATCGCCGCTTGTAATCATACGTGGCCAAAGCAGGTCTTGAAATCCTGCAGGACCTTGTAGGTAGAATGTATTCCATTCGCCTTCGTTTTTGTTTTCTCTCCAGCTGAAAATCAATCCATCGGTACCACCGGTATGGGCACAAATTATCTCACCATTTTCTAGATATGGCTGATAGTCCGGCCATCCGGTTCTTACGGACTCTATTCTGTCAGTAGGTACGGGAGCCCATCCGGTTCCGTCGTTAAAGTTATAGCCGGTTCCACGTTCAGCAAAATTTGGATCATTATGTCCCATGGTCCAAGTTGCTCCAATGCTTCCATCTTCGAAAGCATGTATACGTCTTTGCATGGTGGCATTGGTGGGGAGGTCGTAACGAGTTGTCCCTATTACAATGTCCGGTCCCTTTTCGTTTGCAACATAAGGGTTTAATTCTGTCTCAAAGCTAGGCGAATAGTCCTTTACAGCTTTGGTGGTTGTCATGGTGATTTTACTTAACTCCTTGCTTTGTTTTTGTAAGGGCGTTTGTGCCATAAGGCTGCCAGCAAAAATCAGTAAAATACTTAAGGTAAAAATTCTTTTCATGGTTAAGGTTTTTAGTGAAACATTTATAAGACAATACAAATATATAATCAAATTCATGAAACTCCAACAAAATTTCATAATGATTTAAAAAATAACCAAATTATAATTGCCCGGTTTCTATTAATTTAGTGGTTGCTGCTAAAAAAAAGTATAAAAAAAGCCGACTCAACACATGAGTCGGCTTTTTAAATTATCATTTATGATGTTATTTAACAATCATTTTGCGAGTTACTTTTTCTGCACCTGCTTGAACGGTATAGAAATAAATTCCTGTGGTCAAGTCTTCGGCACTGATAGTAAAGCTGCTATGTCCTGCAGGCTTATATCCTAAATCAAGGTCAATAACTTTTTGTCCTGTCAGGTTATAAACTTCAACGCTTACTTGGCTTCCTTTTACAAGGTTCAAGTTCACATTTGTTTCATTGCTGAAGGGGTTGGGGAAGTTTTGACTTACTTGAACAGCTTCTACTGCTTGGATTTCTTCGTTTCCTACGATACAGAAGTCATCATTAGTAAATGAGAAGTCAGTGATATATTTAAACTGAACGGCAGCACCCGGGTCAGCGTCTGGAGCCAGTGGCTGATATGAAATCGGAATGGTATATTTTCCGTTTGCGTAGAAGCTTCTTGAAGCAACACCATGGAATGAAGCATTCCACATTGCAGCTGAGAAGTTAGTTACGTTAGTAGGAGTATCATTTCCGTTTTCACAGGTTAAGTCAGCAGTACCCCATGGATTTGGACGTACTCCGCGAGCGAAAATGTTAGGACGGTTATTTGATTCAGCTGACTCAAGGTCAGAATCAAGCCATAATACAAAAATGCTTTCGCGATCAGGTGAATGGCTTACTTGGATTCTGTTGTCTTCAGTGAAGTCGCCATTATCCCATTCGCCACGGAATTGACGGATATTGCCTAATTTAATGGCATGCCAAGTGATTCCGCCGTCAGTGGTATAGATATCATAAGCAGCAAAGAGATATTCTGCTGAAACAATGCTATAGTCGTTGCTTCCAACAACACCAATTACAACACCAATATGTAAGTTTCCGTCAGCGTCAACTACGATATCATGGTCAAATGCAGTTGTATAAGGGATTTGCTCACGTGTGGGCAGTGGCTCCTCATATAATTGTGCAATTTGATCATCATCAAGTAATTCTTGTACAATGCCGGCTAATCCGTTGGGACCAGCTAATTGTATACCTTTGGGCTCTGACCAGGTTTCACCACCGTCAGTGGTTTTGAGGATGATAGGATAATATCCGGGTGCTTCTGAAACAACCGGAACAGTTTCATTATCACCAATTACGGAGATATAACCAATTTGTCCGTCATCGGAGAAAGCGGTTTTTACGTGTGCAGGGCGTGTGGTTTCTGCATTAACGGGTAGGTCAAGTAATTCGCGAGTAAATACGAAATCTTCTTCACCATCATCCCATACACCTTTGTTAAGGATAAGGCTGCCTTGATAAACAACGCTTCCTGAACCCCAGTCTTGATTTACGTCAACAGCAAAGATAGTACCGGCACGGGTAACATCATATGCATCAATAATATACTGATAGTATGGTGGTTCTGAACCTTGGAGGTTTTTGGTTTTGGTGCCTTCAGGGTCTGAAAGATTGGCAACACCATAGCTGTATCCACCCCAGCTGTCGGGTGAGTTAGTACCGTCTAGGTTTGGAGCATGAAAAGCTAACCAAGCATTGTCAACATCAGTATTTCCAAAAGGATTGTAAATACCGTGTGAAGGATAACGACCGGCATCGGTGTAATATTCACCACCGGCATTATTTGTAGCGGTGTAAATTTCAATCATATTGGTCCAAGTAAGACCACCATCGAATGAAACGTCATAACCGAGGTCTCCGGAATACCCGCCCGGATCCAAAGTACCACCCATACGGTGGAAGTTCGATACTACTCCAACTTCGGGTGCAGCAGCCAAAACTTCTTTTTGACCACCACCGTAGCTGTAGCTATAAGCATTTGCTGAAGTTCCTATGTCAACAATAGTAACAACGTTTACGTTTTTGCCGTCTTTAAGTTGAGGTAAGAAAGCAGGAACATCATTTTGTTGATTGCTAACTACAGTAGTAGCTTTTGTAGGCTCAATGCCAATCATCATTTTTTCGATGGCTTGATGCTCTCTTAAATTACTTTTTAGCGTATAAGTCCTTTGAGCAAAGGTAGTTGCTCCAAAACTTAATGCTAAAACAACAAGTAAAACTTTTTTCATAATTAATACATCTTTTAAGTTAGTAAGTAGGATAATTATTATTTGGGTCAAAAGTAAATAAAATATACGTACCAACAAGCAGAATTTTCTTTTTTTAGAGAAACTTTGTATAAATTAACACTCAAATGTAGCGAGATGATGAATAGCAGTTACTTTTTGGGTATATAATCAGGTTTATGTATGTGGTTGAAGTCATCCTATTTGCATGAATGCAAAATCGAAATACACAATTTAAAATTTGAAGCACATAATATCAGCCATTCATTAAGTTAAGCTGCGCTTTTTATAGGAAAATCCACAATTAAAGAAACACTTTTCCAAAACAAAAATTTAGCCGTGTGCATGCAATGCATATCTTTGTACAAAATTGAATAAAATGCGCAATCGGATTTTTGTTCTGTTTCTTTGTCTGTTTTTCTCTTTACCAACTGTTTTTTCACAGGTTTTGGAGCCTATCCGGCTTGAGATGCCGGCTCGTTACGATGCTGCTCCTGCCTATCATATTGAAGTGCTTGGTGAAAAGGGCGTATTGGTATTTTATGAAAGTACCGAAATTGATGAAGAAGGGAAACGGCATTGGTATTTTAGCTTATTGGATACGGAATTGGACGAAATTTGGCTGCAATTTCTGCCTTTAACTGACGGTCTTGTGTTTCATAGTGTACAAAGCTCGGCAACGCATAGCGTCTTCCTTTTTGTCAGCCCTGCCGGCAAACGAGCTAAAGATATTTACGAAATTGTTCGCTTCGATTATGAACATGCCGCTTTTGCAATAATGGGAGGCGATTTGCCTGAAAAAGCTAAAATAGGAGGTATGGCAATCGTTGAAAATCAGATTCTAATGGTAATCGATTTGCCAAAATATACCACCGACCTGCTTTTGTTTGACTTTGAACAAAGCAGCTTGAATAGCCTTTCACATAATATTGGCGGGCAAACCGTACTTCAATATATTGGCTCATCCGAACAATCAAAATGTTTTGTGTTGGCTTTTAAGCATTTTGAAAACAATCGCTTTGTGAAAGATGTGTTTCTTACTGTTTCGCCCAGCGGTAAACTACTCAGAAGTATTGATTTTAAGGATGATACCTATTATCTGCATGCGCTGACAGTGATGATGGACCATGATGATGTGGTTGTGGCAGGAAGTTACGACCTTCAAAGGCGTAGAGCTTCGGTGCGTGATGCCGCAAATGAGCCCGAAATGACAAATGAAGCAAAAGGAATGTTCTTTTTGCGCTTTTTACAAGATGAGTCATTTGTGAGTTCATATAATGATTTTGATAAATTCACAAATATCTATCGCACGCTTTCAACCGAAGACCTAATTCGTGCGCGAAATCGGATGGGACGATCAAAAAATGAAGACAAAAAACAAAATATTGGCTTTCAGTTTTATAATCCACAGCTTATTCGTTTGAATAATCAATTTGTGTATAGCGCGGAATCTTTTAAGCCGAGATATAGGCTCGAAACCCGTATGGACTATGATTTTTATGGACGTGTAGTGCCTTATACCTATAGTATTTTTGAAGGATATCAGTTTTATTCGGCTTTGATAGCCTCCTTTGACAACAATGCTGAACTGCAATGGACAACGGATATGGAGCTTAGAGATATGCTATTGCCACGCCTTACAAAAAACGTGAACATTATGGAAGATAGCAGTATGCTGCTGGTAAGTATGTTGCAAAAAGGTGTTTTAACATCAAAAATCATTACTTCCGATGGCAAACAGCTGGGGCAACTGGAAAAGGCAAAAGTGGAGAATACATTTACCAATGATAAATTGCTGAACGAACGTAATTCATCATTTTCACATTGGTATGGACCTTATTTTATTGCTACGGGATATCAGCGAATATCAAATAATCGCTTGCGAAGCCATAATCCTCGTTCGGTTTTCTATATTCAGAAGATGATATTAGAATAAAAGTCTCTGTTTCCAAGTCATTAAATCATTTTTCAGTACACAGAACAGCAAACTCAAAGTTTGATGATTTTTTCGGCATGTGTTTTCCCTTGGAAATTGATTATCAATATATAAGTGCCTGCTTCGAGCTCTTGCAAATCCAACTGATACGAACCTTTGATAGCTTCTTTTTTAATCAGTTGTTTTCCGTGAATATTAAAAACTGAAAGTTCGTAGCTTATATTTGTGACTGCGGATATTTGCAGAAAATCCGTGAATGGCTGAGGATAGATGCTGAAGCTATTAAAAATCTCTTCCAAAGCGACTTTCTCTTCCAATATCACCTCAATTGTAAGGTCTTGGTTTATGAGTTCAAAGCTATCCGTATGGGTGTTGTATGCTTGATGTGACACTGTATAGCTATAATTTCCCGGGCTCAAATTTTCAAACACATAATGCCCTTCCGGATTTTCGTTTCCGTTAAGTGTAATAACCGCATCCGTAACCGTATCTCCATTTGTATTTTTGATGTCAAAGCTGAGTGTGTAAGTTTCTGATTCGGTAGTGACAATCACTGTATATTCAGCTGTTTCTCCATGAGGAGTGCTAATGGAATAAATTACCGCTTCGCTATAATCTGTGGGTATTCCTCCGGAAGGTTCACTCGTAACACCGAGCTCCAGGCCAATTTGTGGTATCAGGTTTGAAATATCCACACTGGCCGGCACGCTTACTTCAATCGTATGCGTTTCTTGGTTGATTTCACCATAAATATCGACTTCCAATCCTGGATTGTCGATGGTCGAAAACATAAAAAGATTGATAACGGGTTCAAGGATATGAATTGGTAAATAACTTACCAAGCCCAAATCGCCTTGGTCGGGCTGGTGAAATATGAAGTTTTCAGCTTCGTCGGGATTGTTAGTTCCCCAATAGTTTCCAATTGCTGATACATCTTTTTGGGTATTATTATACAGCGCATAAGTTTGTCCGCCGTTCCCATTGTTAAATATAACATTTAGACCATGCATGTCTTCGGTGCCAAATTCAGGATTTGCGGTACCTTGTATGGTAACTCCCCACAAATTGCCGCTAATATAATTGCGTCGCACGATAGCGGTGTTGGAATTTGCTGCCCCTTGAAAATTCAATCCGCTTCCACCTAAGTTTGGTTCATTCTGAATATCATTGTCAATAAAATGATTATCAGCAATAAACGCTGAAATTTGATCGCCAATTTGTGCAAAGCCGTATCGATTGCCCACAATATAATTGTTGCGGATAACAGCTTTTGTGGTTCCACTTGCCATCAAATTACTTATTCCGATACCACCTGCCATATCATAATGTCCTTCGATATAGTTACCCACGATATATAGGCTGTCTTCGGCACCCGGTCCTAAGTTAATCTGAGGGCGGTTGCTGTTGTCGGTGGTGTTGCGAATCAAGATATTGTGCATAATTTCAGGTGATCCCATCACATTTGCTCCGGATCCAATGGCAGAACGTTCATTTTCAATGAAGTAGCAGTAACGAATAATTGGACTGCATGAGCTGTAAGTAATTGCAGCCGACACATTGGAAGAGCTGTTATGGCGGAATGTGCAATATTCAAAAAGGACTTCGGAACTGATTAATTGAATGCCGCCTCCATGCGATACAATGGTGTTTCGCATCAGATTTGCAGGCGAATCGTTAAAACGCAGTCCTTTGAAGTTGGTGGCGGCACTGCTTGTATCAATCGCTGTAAAATGCACATGCCCGTCAGCAGGATCTGAAATTAGCGTACCATAAAACTCAGGACATATTCCGGCAGCAATACGTATGTCGGCAGCTTCATTAATACGCAAGGTATCTGTTGCCGACAAGGTGAATGCATCATTAATTTGGTAGGCATTCTCATGATAGCTCACCACTCCTCCGGAGGCAGAAACCAAGTCGTCAAGGCTGAGGCTGAGATGGTTGCCGGGACTAATGTATTGTGCTTGTACCAAAAGACCAAGCAAGCTGATGACTGCAATAAGCAGAAGACGATAAATGTTGCGCATGGTTTTATTCGTTTATTTCTAACAAAGCTACATAAAACTTTGAAGGAATACACAAAAATCAGTTGCTAGCCTGCTTAATTCATGAATTTAATTTTGAGAAATTTTTAGGCATGAGCTGTGAAGCTGTAGCCAGCTACTGCGAACAACTTATAACGCAAAAATTGCCAAAATTAAATCAAAATTCATTTTATAATAATCGCTCTTTTTAATGTCGACTAAAACCTTCTAACGCAATGATCATAAGCTTATTATAATAAATATAGCTTGACAAGCTTATGAATTGGTGAATTAAGCAGGTTAAATTGTAAGCTTATCTAAAAATGTTTCAACCGGAACTTTAGCTGACAGCTTATGCTTAGAATATGCTGATACCAAAGACTCCATGCTGAGTATACTGCTATCTGCTATAAGCCTGAATACACTATACATCGCTGCATTCCTCCCTCCAATATTTTCCCGTGCTGCTACCGACACAAAGCTGGAAGCCGACTCGGGTTTTTCTAATGTGGCATCAAGAAATACATGTGATGGATGACCATTTGTAAGGCGTGGCATTGCATAATCTAATCCGTCTTTTGAAGTAATGATAATATAATCCGGTGTAGCCGAGCCGGTATAATAAATTGGTTCATTCGAAATAATCACTTCCGAAGCTGAAAAGCCCACTCCAACCGTTACAGGCACATGACTTTTGCGGCTTACATATAGTCCGGATAGCATGGCAGTACGTGCCAAAAACTCTGCCGCCGACTGAATGCCTTCACTTGCGGTACCACTAAATAAGATGCTTATCTTTTTTGTTGTGGTAGCTTCAAATTCTTTGGGAATCACAAGTTTATCGGATATCAAAGACTGGTGATAGCCCTCATAGGTCGGTATTTCTTTCTGAGTGACAGTTTCTTTCTTATGCTTCACAAATTTTATCCCTGCATCTTCTATTACATTTTTTAGCTTCATTCCGGGATTTGATTTCAGTCCGTAACTTGTGCACATTTCCATCACTTCTACCAGCGAAAAGCCGGGCTGTGCAAAAGCTTCTGCCAGTTCAGCAGTGAAGTTTCCGATGCCGTAAATACGACTCACATAAGGAGCTCCGGCTGCTGCCACTACATTTGCAATATCTATTGCTCCGGCAGAAGAGCGATGTGGAGCGGTAGGGGTGTTAAACCCATCAGGAGTAAATTCACTGGGCTGTCCCCCCGTCATACCGTACAACATATTGTTGTGTACAACAACGGTCATCGGGAAGTTATGATGCGCTGCAACCAATAAATGCTGCATGCCGATGGTGGCTCCGCCGTCACCGATAAAAACGATGACTTTTTTCTTGCTGTCTTTTGGTAATCCTGCTGCAATACCTCCCGCAATTGCTACCGAACGTCCATGAAGCCCATGTACGGTATGGCTGACGAGGTTTTTGTCGATAATACCGTGGCAGCCTATATCGGTAACAAATATGACATCAAGGGGGTCGTAGCCTAGCTGTTTCAGAGCTCGTTCCGTGTTTTGTGCAGTTCCTGTATGTCCACATCCCTTGCAAAAAGGGAGGGACTTGCTATCTGTTAAAAATTGTTTATCCATGCTTTTTTACCTCCTCTATGATTTCGTTGGGATGAATCATTCTGCCAATTGCATTAACACCGCTGATTTCGGGACGAGATGCATTACCAAATAATAATTTGCGGTATTGTCCGTCCAAGTTTTCTTCGGCAATGATGATATGTTTGTATCCGGATGCTATTTCAAAATACTTTTGTGGGATTGGAAACAAGGTTTTTGCTATCAGATGAGAAACTTTTTGCCCTTCGTTTCGTAATGTACTCACTGCTTCGCGAGCAGCTTGTGCCGTGATGTCAAAGCTTATTAATAGTACATCTGCCTGATCTTCTTTATCATATTCATAATGAAGCAAGAAATCGGCATGCTGTTCTAATTTTTCTTTGAGCCGTTTGGTGTTACCAAGTGCTTCGGGCGTGGTATTTTGTAGTATACCGTCTTTATTATGTGTAGAAGCAGTAAATCGAACTTGATGTTTGTTTTGAGTTACCGGTAAAAACTCCGGGATTAGGTTTTCATCGACATCGTAAGGTCTGTATTTGTCTTTGCCACTATAAAACTGCAATTCATGCTTTTTTAATTCAGTCAATTTCCCAAGATCGTAACTCATTTGGGTCATTACCATTTCTTTTGATGTGAGCAATACCACAGGGCTACGTAGCTTAAAGGCAGTTTCTACTGCTTTAGCCGGCAAGCTCCAGCAATCATCCAAGTTGCTGATGCTGAAGGTGGGTATTTGAAATCCGCCTGAAATTGTTCCGTGAACTCCATTAATATCTCCTTGTGCACCTGAGGTGGCAGTACCTGTTGCAGGTCCAAGGCGTTGTGCCAAGATGATAATCATAGGCAACTCCATCATTAGCGCCATATTGATAGATTCAATCATTAGCGCATATCCGGGGAATGCCGTAGCCGTTACGGGTAATTTGCCCAAGGTGGCAAAACCTGACATCCATTGAAGGGTGGTAATCTCGTCAGGGGCGGCCATCATAGTGGGAAAACGCTGATTTGCATAGGAATACAAAAGATTGGCAGGGGTAATCGGGTAGCCGATAAAAACTTCAGCCCCGGATTGAACCAATGATTCCACGATTAATCGTGAACCATCAATGAAGGCTGTTTGGGGCACTGTGGCAGTAGTCATAGATAATTTGTTTTTAAATTAGAACTATAACAAATGAGCATTCAAAAGGTTTACCGCAAGTAAACAAAGTCGATTTGTTGAAATGCAAAAATAATTGCTTTCAAGCTGTATCCAACAGATTTCACACCTTTTAGGAAATTTGTTTAGCTAATGATTTCTAGATGACAACTGCTAATCCATATATAATCATGAAATTTCCTGCCGGAAATATATGATGAATTGGTAAATAATACAGGCAAAATGAATTTTTAGCCTTTCAATAATTTCTCAATTAAAATATCCAGTTGACGCATCATGATGTCATTGCCAAGAATTTGAGATTTCACTTCCGCAATCAAATAATCTCTTGTTTCATCCGAAGAATCCGCCATGTCGGAATATTTTCGTTCTCTGATATTCAGGTTGATACGTAAAAAGTTTCCCGATTTTGTCAATTCATCTGCCATATAGGTAGTAGTTTGGTTTACTGCCTGCATCATTACATCGGTAATGCTTGTAGCCCAATTAAGCAGTCCCCATCCTTCAACCTTTTTTCTGGCAATATCCGCAGAATATTCACCTGTACCCAAGGATAAAAGTTGAATATTTTGAAGTGTCACCGACTCCATTTCATACGGACGCTCTTTATGGTATTTTGTGATTTCAACCAATGATGCAACCGCCGGATTGTTGATATACACCCCTCCATCCACGCATACTCTGGTCTTGTTGTCGAAATTGAATTTATAGGCAGGCAAATATGTGGGAGCTGCCGAGGTGGCTCGACAAATATCTTTTAGAAGTGCATTGCGGCTTGCCCGTGAAATGGCATGACGGGATTTGAAAAACAATGCCTCATTATTAAATAAATCAAATGAGGTAACCAAGATAGGGGTGATGCAGCTGCTCATCCTTTTTGTGCCAAAAAACTCGGTTAATACTTCTTCAATCCCATTATCACTAAATCGAGGGCTTCTGAGCGATGAAATTGAATTGAATATTTTTCCTGCCAAGGTTTTTTTAGGGAAGATATCATCACCCCGCTCCACATAAATATTTTCTAAATCTTTTAATGTGTAGATGGGATTTAATCCGTCTTCCGAAACGGTTACACCGCAGGCTATTAAACCTCCTGTGGAAGTGCCTGATATTAAATCAAATAAATCATTGATGCGCTTCCCGCTTCGACGCTCAATTTCTTGCAAAATTAAGACAGGTACAATGCCTCTTAGACCGCCCCCGTCAAGACTTAAAATTCTAAAGTTGTTTTTCATATGCTTTTTGGTTTTTGGGTTCAGCGAACCATGATTCAAAAAGTAAATATACGACATCAAATCGCAAAAGGCAATTTAATTACGGTTTTTGTTAAGTTTTGAGCTGATTTATGAAATCGCGAGTGCAATTTTTCATATATGTTTAGGAAATTAAAGAATAGATTTTTGTTGATTTTGAGTAAAACGCCCAATATATCTCGTAAATCTTTTAGATATGTGTAATTTTACAGCCTCAATTGGAGTTATTGAATGGTGTTTGCAATTAGACCATATATATTTATCCTTGTCTTTCTTCTAAGCCCTTTGCTGCTTTGGACGCAATTGCCATTTCAGCCGATTCAAGTTGTGGACACCACCCCAAAGCCTGATTCCACCATTGTATCCTATTTTGTGAGGAGTTATGATAGTTTAAAGCTGTTAAAAACACATCATATTGATACGGCATTACTGAATTTTCCGCTTTTTGATCCCTTGAAACGCGATATGAGCTTAAAGCAAACTTTAAGTAATGCAGGCTTAAGCCATAAAGACATGCTGTGGTCGCCCGTTTTTCATAATGGTTTTGCTGATGGGCATGCTCCATATTCCTCTTACCTGAGGAATTCGGAAAACATTCGCTACATGACACCTTTAATGCCGTTTACGGAGGTGAATTATTTGATGGGAATGGATAAGGAGCAACAATTAAATGCACGACTTAGCCGTCAAATCCGTCCACGGTTTTATATTGGCATGGATTATGAACTATTGAATTCCCCGGGACCATATAAACATAACCTCACAAATGTGAGCAGTGTGTATTTCAACACCAACTACCGTACGAAGAATAAAAAATATGGGGTTTTAGCTCATTATTTTCATAACAAATTGGTTATGAACGAGAATGGCGGTATTAAAGATGATGGAGTCTTTGAAAATGATTTGGAATTTGATCGGCGGGTGATTGCGGTTCATCTTGTGGATGCCTACAATATGGTCAAGCAATCCGGTTTTGGACTTGAACAGGAATACGCATTGGTTTTTGACCGTAAAGTAAAAATTAATGATACTGTAGAAGAAAACCGCCCACTTGGCTTCGGACTTGTTTCGCACCGCATGGAATATGAGCGCAACCAAGGCGTATATAGGGAGCGGAGCCCTTTGGAGGCTTTTTATAATCCTTTTGATATGGTGTTGGACTCCACTCAGACCTATGACTCTGTATATGTTTCAACATTTAGAAATATGTTCAGGTGGAGTAATTTAGGAACAGATAAAGCAGATAAAGACCGACCACTATATATTTATGCAGGTGTTGAAACTGTTCAAACAGTGATATCTGATTCCGCTTGGCGGCGTAACGACTGGCAGCTGAATCCTTATGGCGGTATCCAAATTTCTTTATTTAGGTCTTTGTATATTGATGGAGAAGCCAAACTGATTACCGGGAGTTTTGCCGGAGGGGATGCCCGAATCCATGGAGGAGTTCGGCAATATTTGGGTACTGAGGACCGCAACTTGGGTGATGTATTTTTCAAGGCGCAGCTGATAAACCAATCGCCTTCTTGGTTTTTTCGACGCTATCAGGCAAACCATTTTCGTTGGGAAAATGAATTTGTGAATGAGCATTATCTCAGTATGCAGGCAGGCTATCATTATAAAGGAGTGAGTCTGGGTGCAAATTGGCATCTTATTGACAAATACCTATATATGGATCGTTATGCCCGTCCGGCACAAACCAGCGGCACTTTTGGTTTGATGCATCTATTTGCACGATATCATCTGAAGCTGGGGAAGTTTGATATAATTGGAAATGCCCATTATCAAAAGCTGGAAAATGATACTTTGATGCATTTACCCGAGCTTGCCGGGATTTTAAACATGAGTTTTACAAGCGATATTTTTAAAAAAGCCGCTACTTTTCAAACAGGCGTGAATTTAAGTTGGTTTAGCAGCTTTTATGCCTGCCAGCCGTTCGTTTTATCTGCAATATGACAAAAAAGTGGGTAACTACCCTTATCTTGATGTGCATTTGGCTTTGAAAGTGAAACGTGCCCGAATCTTTGTGCAGGGGACTAACTTATTCGGACTTTTAGGTAATTATTCGTATTATACCACCGTACATTATCCGATGCGCGACCCGGGCTTTTATTTTGGGGTGAGCTGGAGATTTTATAAATAAGCGTTTAACCTGCTTCATTCATGAATTATGCGGGTTAATTGAAGTTTCGTTCCTTTTTAATTGTTTCGTAGGCTTCCACCAGTTTTTGAAACTTTCGTTCAGCTGCCTGTCGAACATCTTCTCCCAAATGGCTCACCTTATCGGGATGGTATTTCATGGCGAGCTCCCTATATGCTTTTTTAATTTCTTCAGGACTAGCATCCGGGCTGACTTCCAGTATCTTATATGCAGAGTCTGTTTCTTTGACAAACATTGCTTTTATGGAGTTGAACTCGGAAGGAGAAACACCCAGATATCCCGAAACCAAGGAAAGTAAATCGATTTCCGCTTTTTGAATCAGTTGGTCGGCTGCGGCAAGCCCGAATAAATAATGCAAAAGCTGAAGGCGGGCAGGATAATCCATGTATCGACCAATCTGAAGTGAAACTTCACGGACATTAATTTCTTGCTTCAGTATCTCACGTAACATCAGCAATTGTTGCTTCGCCTTTTCTTCTCCGAAATTATGTCGTAGAAATAATTTCACATAATTTAATTCGGAACGGGTTACGCTGCCGTCTGCTTTCATCATTGCTGCAGTAAGAACCAACAGGCTTACGTTGAAATCGCCTTGCTGCGTAGGCTGATAGGCATCTTCACCTCCTTTTATGTCGTCAAACATCTTCCCAAAAGCAAAACCCAATAATGCACCAATCGGTCCGCCGATGGTCCAGCCCAAACCACCGCCAATCCATTTGGAATAGCCGCCTTTCTTGGCTGAGGTAGGGGCATCGCTACGCTTGCGCTCCTTGTTTGACCAAACAAAAGCGTAGTATGCTACCACCACAATTAATAATATGGAAAAGAATGAAAACATAATTGCATGCAAAAATAGGAATTACCAATTGGCTTTAACACCAAAAACCAAAAGATTATGGCAGTTTAGGTGAATCAGCATGGGGAACAGCTACGTAGATGCTTTATATTCAATGTTTATCCAATATTCTCCGTCAAAGGCAAGTCAAATTCTTCTTCCATTTTGATATTTAGGCTTTCCAATTGATCCAAAATGAGGTTGTAAATTTCGGGCAATACCGGGATATGCACGCCGCTTAAATTGATTTTTCCTTGAAGGATGAGCTCCGTGCCAATTGCAGCAGGCAGTGCAACAGTTCTGGAAATGGCAGTATCTGTGGCCGGCATACCGTAATCTACCATGGAAGATTTAATGATTTCAGGTTTTTTGCCTTCATAAGATACCTTGAAGATGTGTTGCATCACCACCATATCGCGTTCATTTGCTTTAAGTTCCATCTTGTCAATCATCAGATTACCCGTGATTTCTATTGGTGAGTTTTGCTTTTCTTCCATCGAATGTACATCAAAAAGTCCAAGCCACCGCATCGCTTTTATTGCATGGCTGTCAATAGAAATTCCGAGCTTATCGGCGATCTCCTGCTCAATATTTTCAGCATTTAATGCATTTAATCCTTTTAGCATATCGCGATATGTTTTATCACTGAAATCATATGTTTCGGTCGATAGCAAATTCAATGCTTTTAGTGCGTCCATGCTTTCACAAAATCCCGGATAGCGGAAGGTGCCGCGCATTAATGTTTCGGCTTCTTCTATGCCATAAATATGTTTATAATTCAGTGAATCGCGATTTGGATATACTTCAAGCAATCCAATCTCGGGGAAATCAACTTGAATGGGATTTTTGAATAAATCAATGGAAGGAATCGTGTGTAATTTACCATGGCGCAGGAATTTTCCTTCATTATTTCCTGCCATTATCACTCCTTTGGGGCTCCAGCTGAATTTGTATCCAAAGGGGTTGGAAGCGGCTTCAGGTGCAGGTAATGCTCCACAAAACGAATAAAATTCTTCGATTTTTCCGCCTTTTGCATGTACCGAATCAATAATACGCATAGCCGACATATGGTCGATTCCGGGATCAAGCCCCAATTCGTTTAAAATTAACACGCCTTTGGCTTTGGCTTCTTCATGCAGTTCTTGCATTTCGGGCTGTACATACGAAGTGGTGAGCATGTTTTTGCCATGCGTGATACAAACCTTGGCAATCTGATGATGAAGACTCCAAGGCAATAAGCTCACCACAATTTCGTGTTTTTTTACAAGCTGATGGAGCATTTCACTGTCTTCTGATGTCCAGTAAACTGCTTCCCCCAACGGATGATTGTCGATAAGCTGTTGTGCTCTTTCGAGGAGAGGCGATGCTACAGTAAGGCTGTAATTCTTTTTAAGTAAATAATTTATGATGGGTTTTGACACCATTCCGGCGCCCAAAATCAAAACATGTTTCATGTGAAATTAGTCTCTTTATTTGCAGTAGGTATTATTTTAAAAACTCGGAAATATACCGATATGGAGGTGTTAATTCACCTTGATGCAAAATAAGTGCTTTTTTTATTGGCAACGGCAATCCGAGTGCATCATAAGCTTGTCGATAGTCAGTTTCTGCAATTGCTTGGATATAGGGGCTTAAAGCCGCACTGAACGAAAGGGATGCTTCACGAGGCAATTCACTGGGTAAGATATCCACTGCCATAATTAATATTCCATTTCCAGAAAAGCCAAGTTGAGGTGTCCTTTTAAAAGGTTCATAGACGAATACAGGCTCATCAATTTTCATCCCTTGATGTGTTGCTTCAATGGAGCCATCAGGGTCACAGGTGATATCACCAATGACCTTTAATTTTGGTTCGCCTTGGCTGTATAGCGTTTCAAGAAAATTTTTGGTGATAATTCGTGGAAATCGATGATCCCAATACATACAGTTTAAAAGTATGGATAAGTTCGGGACATATTGTTCAAACTGATTTTCATATTGTTCGGGCTGTTGTGTATAATGCTGAGAATCAAATTCTTTATCAGTGTTTTGTCCTTTTAGCTTTGAAATATCATGTTTGCGAAACACCACCTTATACACATGCTTTCGAGAAGCCTCGGAGGCTTTTAAATTTAAAAGCTCTGCCGGACTGATTTCAATTACAGGAAGTAAATCAATAATTTCTTGTGCTCCCAATGACACATTGCCGTAACCGGTGATACCAACGACAAGCGGATGCAGGCTTTCAGGTATTCCTTGCTCTTGAATTTGTTTTCCAATCTGAATAATTTCATTCTTCGCTTCTTCGAGCGAATGATATTGAAAAGACTGGCGAAGTGAAGAAAATAAGTTTGCTGTGCCTTGAGCTTCCAGGCGTTGTCCAAAGGACCATAAGCTGTTTATGGCACCTGCCAAACCGGCAAAACGACCGAAAAAGATTAATCTTTTATCCTGATTATCAACAATCTTCTCATAATCAATAAGGTTACAACCAAGCTCCATCATTTGTTTTAGCATCGGCATATTGTATTCCTGACCTTTTATTACATGTGAAAAAAATACATAGGTCTTGCCTTTCTCAAAATGTTTATTTGGAATTTCTTTTACGCCAAAAATCAATGAGGCTTCTTTTAAATCATCTGCTACGGCAGCACCGGCATTTTTATATTCCTCATGATTAAATACGCGTTTGTCTGATTTTTCAACAATAATTTTACATCCCTTTGAAATCAATTGTTCGGCATCGCCCGGGCTAATGGGAACGCGGCGTTCCATCAAGTATTTGTCTTCGTGTCGTATTCCGATAATATGCTTCATTCTTGTTGTTTTTGAAATAAAAACACGAAAATCAATTATTATTTTTGATTTTTGGAGTTTAAGATGCAAAAGTCCTGATAATTTAAACATTTTTAATAAACATCCGATATTCGCAGTGTATTTTGTGAAATTGTATAAAATGCATGTCGGAAAATGTTATAAACATCAATCTATTTTATTATCTTTGCCAAACTTTTGAAAAAACGAAAATATTCTCTATAATTAATTGAAATTCAGTATAAAATATATTAATTTAAAAGCATGACGATGACTAAACACGTTTATTTTTTTGGCGATCGAAAAGCTGACGGAAATGCTTCGATGCGTGATTTATTGGGCGGCAAGGGTGCCAACCTCGCAGAAATGAATCTGATTGGTGTACCGGTACCTCCCGGCTTTACCATCACTACAGAAGTTTGTACGTTATATAATCAGAAAGGATCTGATTATGTGGTTGAGCTTATCAAAGCAGAAGTTGAACAAGCAGTTCGACAAGTGGAACAAGTAATGGGAACCAAATTTGGCGACAGCAATGACCCATGTCTGTTATCGGTTCGTTCCGGCTCCAGAGCTTCCATGCCTGGCATGATGGATACCGTATTAAACCTCGGCTTAAATGATGAAGCTGTTGAAGGTATTGCCAAAAAAACAGGCAATGAGCGTTTTGCTTGGGACTCCTACCGTCGTTTCATTCAAATGTACGGCGATGTAGTTATGGATATGAAACCCAAATCAAAGGATGCAAATGATCCTTTTGAAGAACTCATCGATCAGCTGAAAGACGAAAAAGGCGTTCAGCTTGATACCGATTTATCTACAGAAGACCTAAAAGAGCTTGTAAAAAGATTTAAAAAAGCTGTTAAAGATGCTACCGGAAGAGATTTCCCCACCGATCCATGGGAACAATTATGGGGTTCGGTTACTGCAGTATTTGACAGCTGGATGAACGATCGTGCCGTTTATTACAGAAAACTGAATAATATCCCTGAAGAATGGGGAACAGCTGTAAACGTTCAAGCGATGGTATACGGAAACATGGGTAATGGTTCCGGTACAGGTGTTGCTTTTACACGTGATGCCGCAACAGGAGAAGATATTTTCAACGGCGAGTACTTATTGAATGCACAAGGTGAAGACGTTGTGGCCGGAATTCGTACTCCTCAAGAAATTACACTTGAAGGCTCACGCCGCTGGGCAGTGCTCCAAAATATTAGTGAAGAAGAACGTGCAAAAAACTTCCCTTCACTGGAAGAGGTAATGCCCGAAGCATATAAAGAGCTCGATGAGCTGCAAACACTGCTTGAAAATCACTACCATGATATGCAAGACCTTGAATTTACCATTCAAGAAGGAAAATTATGGATACTTCAAACACGTGGCGGAAAGCGTACCGGTGCAGCAATGGTTCGTATTGCCATGGAAATGCTTGAACAAGGCATGATTAACGAAGAAGAAGCACTGATGCGAATTGATGCTATCCGTTTGGACGAACTCTTGCATCCCGTTTTTGATAATAAAGCCTTGGAAAATGCTAAGGTGCTTGCCAAAGGACTACCCGCTTCACCGGGAGCAGCAACCGGACAGGTTGTATTCCATGCCGATGATGCCGAAACTTGGGCTGCTGATGGTAAAAAGGTCATACTGGTACGTGTGGAAACCTCGCCCGAAGACTTGAAAGGCATGAATGTAGCAGAAGGTATATTAACAGCCCGTGGCGGAATGACTTCACATGCTGCCGTGGTTGCTCGTGGAATGGGTAAATGCTGTGTGTCCGGTGCAGGACTTATTAAAATTGATTATAAAGCCCGTACATTGACAATGGACGGTACAACCTATAATGAAGGTGATTATATTTCATTAAACGGATCAACCGGCGAGGTATATGATGGACGTATCGATACCAAAGACCCGGAGCTGAGCGGACATTTCGGACAGCTGATGGAATTGGCTGACAAGCATTCCAGAATGACAGTTCGTACAAATGCCGATACACCGCATGATGCTACCGTTGCACGTAACTTTGGCGCTACAGGTATCGGCTTATGCCGTACCGAACATATGTTTTTTGGCGATGATAAGATTGTGGCAATGCGTGAAATGATTCTTGCAAAAGATGAAGCAGGACGCAGAACAGCATTGGATAAGCTATTACCAATTCAGCGTGAAGACTTTGAAGGTATTTTTGAAGCAATGAACGGCCTGCCTGTAACAGTACGCTTGCTGGATCCACCATTGCATGAGTTTGTTCCGCACGAAGAAAAGGAACAACGCGAAATGGCGAATCTGATGGGTGTTAGCTTTGAAGAGGTAAAAGCCAAAGTTGATGAACTGCATGAGATTAACCCCATGCTCGGGCATCGCGGCTGTCGCCTTGGAAACACTTATCCCGAAATTACTGAAACGCAATCACGTGCCATTATCGAAGCTGCTTTGAATCTTAAAGCACGGAATATCGTTGCCGTTCCTGAAATTATGATTCCATTGACCGGTACCCTCGGTGAATTGAAACTGCAGGAAAAGATCGTTCGTGAAACTGCCGAAAAGGTGTTTGCCGAACGCAATGACCGCATCGACTATCTCGTAGGTACCATGATTGAGATTCCGAGAGCTACATTATTGGCAGACCAAATGGCACAATCAGCCGAGTTCTTCAGCTTTGGAACCAACGACCTTACACAAATGACCTTCGGTTATTCACGTGATGATGCCGGAAAATTCCTTGAGATTTACAAAGAAAAAGGCTTGCTCGAGCACGATCCTTTCGAAGTAATCGACAGAGAAGGAGTTGGTCAGCTGATGCGTATGGCTGTTGAAAAAGGACGCCAAACACGCCCTGATATCAAACTTGGTATCTGTGGTGAGCATGGCGGTGAGCCGAACTCAGTTGAATTTTGCCATATTATCGGACTTGATTATGTAAGCTGTTCGCCTTTCCGCGTGCCAATCGCACGTATTGCAGCAGCTCGCGCAGCAGTATCCGAAAAACTGGCAAAATAATATAAATTTAGGTATATTTTGAAAGCGCAAAAGCTCTTGGCTTTTGCGCTTTTTTAATTCCCAAAACACCGCAACTCTCACTAAAAAATGAATTATATGTATAGATACAGATAATTTATTTTAAAAATAAGTTTGGACACTAATCATTATTGTTAAATTTGTCGAATAACAATTCTTTCGTATTATTTAACCAAAATATTATGGCAGTGAATATGACAAAATTAAAAGCAGATTTAGCAAATTATGGTATTCAAGATGTAGTGGAGATTTTTCATAATCCTTCTTACAATCTGCTTTTTGAACATGAAATGGACCCGAAGCTCGAAGGCTTTGCAAAAGGTGTTTTAACAGATACCGGCTCAGTGGCAGTCGATACGGGAGTATTTACCGGCAGATCCCCAAAAGATAAATACATTGTTTATGACGATGTATCGAAAGATACAGTTTGGTGGTCTACCCAAGGACAAAATGACAACCGTCCGTTGGAACCCGCCAAATGGGATAAGCTTAAAGTACTTGCAGGCGGACAGCTGAGTAATAAAACCCTGTATGTGGTTGATGCCTTTGCAGGCGCAAACCCCGACACACAGCTGAAAGTACGCTTTGTATTGGAAGTGGCATGGCAAGCACATTTTGTGAAAAATATGTTTATCCGTCCCACCGAAGAGCAACTTGCTGGTTTCGAACCCGATTTCGTGGTACTGAATGCATCAAAGGTCAGTAATCCCGATTGGAAAGAAATGGAAATGAATTCCGAAAACTTTGTGGTGTTTAACCTGAGTGAACGCATGGCACTGATTGGCGGAAGCTGGTACGGAGGCGAGATGAAGAAAGGTATCTTCACCATGATGAACTACTACTTGCCACTTAAAGGCATTGCTTCGATGCACTGCTCTGCAAACCAAGGCAAAGATGGTGATGTAGCTGTTTTCTTTGGACTTTCCGGAACCGGAAAAACTACCTTATCTACGGATCCAAAGCGTATGCTGATTGGTGATGACGAGCATGGATGGGACGATGACGGGGTGTTTAACTTTGAAGGAGGCTGCTATGCAAAAGTAATTAACTTAAGCGAAGAAAATGAACCGGATATTTTCCGTGCAATCCGTCGTGATGCACTACTGGAAAACGTGGTGGTTCGTGATGATGGTAGCATTGATTTCGACGATAAGTCAAAAACTGAAAATACACGCGTAAGCTATCCAATCTATCATATTGATAATATTGTAAAACCGGTTTCAAAAGGTGGTCATGCCACAAAAGTTATCTTCCTTACCGCAGATGCGTTTGGAGTGTTACCTCCGGTTGCCAAGCTTACGAGCGATCAAACAAAATATCACTTCCTTTCTGGCTATACCTCAAAACTAGCCGGAACAGAAAGAGGAGTAACAAGCCCACAGCCTACATTTTCAGCATGCTTCGGCAATGCATTCTTGGCACTGCATCCCACAAAATATGCTGTAGAACTCGTAAAGCGTATGGAGGCAGTAGGAGCCAAAGCATATTTAGTAAATACCGGATGGAATGGAACCGGAAAGCGTATCTCAATTAAAGATACACGTGGCATTATTGATGCAATCCTTGACGGAAGCATTGAAAAAGCACCTACACGCGTAACGCCCGGATTCCAACTTGAAATTCCGACCGAACTGCCTGGTGTAGATACAAATATCCTTTGTACAAGAAATACGTATGAAGATCCGGAAGAGTACGATAAAAGAGAAAAAGATTTAGCAGAACGCTTTATCAATAATTTCCAAAAGTATACTGATAACGAAGAAGGTAAAAAACTCGTTGCAGCCGGACCACAATTATAATTTGCAGCTTACTACGCAAATAATTGATTTTATTTATAGTAAAAAGGGGGGAATCACCCCCTTTTTTATTTATTTTGCTTTTTGAAAACATGCCCTCAATTGTTTCATTTGCTGAAAAATAGAGTGGTAAATTTGAGGTTTGACAAATTATTTTTTAATATTTGTGCAACTATTGCCTTTTAATTTGCGTCTGATAATACGCAACTGAGAGGCAATACTTTAGCTTAGTGATGGAGGAAAAACAGTTAGTAAAGGATTGCATCAAGGGTAGCAGAAAAGCGCAAAAGGCTTTATATGAGCGTTTTGCACCAAGGATGTATGCTGTTTGCCTACGCTATGCTAAAGATGCCGATATGGCGCAGGACTTTCTTCAAGAAGCATTCATTCGGGTCTTTACATATTTGAAAGATTTCCGTTTTGAAGGCTCTTTTGAAGGCTGGATACGAAGAATTGTTGTGAATACAGCAATCGAAAAGCTGAGGCAAGCCGATGTGTTAAAAAATTCATTGGAGTTGGATATGGTAAATCCTGTACATTACGAAACGCATAATCTTCAAGAACAAATTGATGCGGAAGAGTTAATGCAGCTGATTCAAAGCATGCCGACAGGCTTTCGCACCGTATTTAATCTCTTTGCCATTGAAGGCTATACACATCAGGAGGTAGGAAACATTCTTAATATTAGTGAAGGTACATCCAAATCGCAATATGCTAGAGCACGTATGTGGCTCATGCAGCGATTGAAACAAAAGGAGGATAGAGGATGAAGAATGATTACGATGAAATGACGTCTTTGTTCCGAAAGCAAATGGAACAGCTGGAAGTTAAGCCACCCGAATCGGTTTGGACAGGGATAAATGCCGGCTTGCAGCGTAAAAGAAGACTCGTTATTTATAGGTATGCAGCCGCTGCTGCCATGATAGCGGTCCTTGTTGGTCTGGCATTTCTTTTTAGCCCCACCACACAACAGCCCACACTTGAAGCAGAACAAAGCGCCTTATTGGAAATGCCGATAAAAAATAAAACTGCTGCTGATCAAATGCAATTCGATAAAGCGGAAGCAGAACAATCTGAAACAATAAAAAGCAGTACGATAGAAGTAGTAACGCCTGAAGCCAAAGCAGTTGTTGCAAAAGCTGAAGCTATAATTCCTCCAAAAATCAGTGAACTTAATTTGACCGACAGCAATGCGGAACAATTTGAGACTATTTTGAGCGAAGCTTCGGAAGAAGCTGTATTTGAGGTAGAAGTTGAAGACTTGACTCCCATATTAGCTGAAGATATTTCTACTGAAGTGGAAGCTGAAGCTGAAGACGATGAAATGCGAGTGGCTGAACAGTTGCTGCAAGAGCATTTGGAAATGCTGAAAAGCATGGAGCCCGAGCTCGAAATAAAAACAGGGGAGAAGGCTATGTTTGCTGTGTCGATGGCTGTCAACAGCATTCCCACTGCCATAGGCCCAAAACCTGAGGTTTTACTCGGCTCCGATAAAACAAGCTATGGCTTGGATCCGTTTCAATCGGATATACGATATGAAACCACAGACTTTGAGGAGATTGCATCAACAACTTATCATCCTCCTGTTTCAGTTGGAATAAAAGTAAATTTCGGATTGAATAAAAGATGGTCTTTAGAAGCAGGAGTGCTTTATACCGAGCTGACTATTTCAAACAAAACATTCGAATTTGACAGCCAATTCAGTAAATACGAACAAGTGCTGATTTATATGGGTGTCCCGCTTGGCATTCGTTTCGATATTTGGCAGCGCCCCTCTTTCCAATTGTATCTAAGTCAGGCAGCCGTATTTGAAAAAGGAATTCGGGCAATTAATCGTTCTTTGTACTATGACGAAGGGGAATTAACTGATATTGGAAGGCAATATGCATCTATTACCGGGTTTCAATTTTCCAGCCTGAGTAATCTCGGATTAAACCTGCCTATTTATAAAAGCATTGGCTTTTTTGGTGAAGCCGGACTACAAGTATTTATGCTAAATTCAACCCAACCATTTAATATTCGCTCGGCTAAAAAAGCTTGGCCGGTTGTTCATGGAGGAATTCGCATAAAAATTTAATTTTTTTCTTGTTGCCATGCAACGTTTAGGCCTTGGTTTTCATCTTGTCTACAACAAAGCTGATATAGATGAAAACTGTTGTAAGGCGCATCATAACACTTTCTTTGCTACTTTCTGTTGTAGTTTGCATTCAGGGCTGTAGAGATATGATCTTTGAAAAGCTGCAATACAATGCGAATGTGCCTGTGTATATGGAGTTTAACGAGTTTCGCTCGGCTATTACCACCGACGAAGTTCGCATGCTGCAAAAACTAGGCAGAATTAAAGCATGGAACGGTTTTCTGTTTATTAATGAGGCTCAACAAGGGATTCATGTGTTTGATATCCGAAATGCGGCGGCACCGCGACAACTAACTTTTATTGCTATACCCGGAAATAATGAATTTGCAATTCATGGAAATAGCCTTATTGCCGATACCTATATCGATTTGGTGGTGCTCGATATCAGCCAAGCAGATAATCCCCGAACACTGCAACGCCTTGAAGATATCTTTCCGAATATGTTGCCATTAATGGATGTGCAACTGCCAATTTACGGATTGGATTTTAAGAAAGGTGTGGTCGTTGAATGGAAAACAAAAGATATTACCGAAGTGGTGGATAAAGATAGTGAAGGGCGTGCTGAGTTTATCAGTTTTAATCATAGCACCGGACCACAAATTGGTGATATCGAAGTAGGGATTTCGGCTACGACTTTTGAAAGCTTGTCTTCAATGGGTGGGTTTGAGTCGGCAGATGATTATTTATACATCGCACATAATGATAAGCTGATTGTATTGGAGGCACAGAATCCCAAACAGCTGATTTGTGCTGATAAATTGATGATGCATGCGCATATCGGTTCAATACAAAGAATAGAAGATTATTTGTTTGTAGGTTCAATGAGCGAAATGCATGTGTATGATATAGAAAACCCGAAAAAGCCGTATTTTATGGCAGTAATGCCCGGTCTTGCAGCTTGTGATCAAGTTGAAATATTTGAAAATCATGCTGTTGCACTAATGAGAACAGATAATAATTGTACTGCTTCGGACGGATATTTACAAACTTTTGAGCTGGTTCAGCCGTTTAATCCCAATATGAGTGATGTCTTGCCAATACGAGCTACTGCGATTGCAAAATCGGAAAACGCATTGTTTGTAGGAATGGCAGATGGCGGATTGAATGTGTACAA
Source organism: uncultured Lentimicrobiaceae bacterium (assembly GCA_964509065.1). Classification (GTDB taxonomy): domain Bacteria; phylum Bacteroidota; class Bacteroidia; order Bacteroidales; family F082; genus JALNZU01. The sequence goes on along the minus strand of CAZDWA010000025.1, from coordinate 1,364 downwards.
GCCGGAAACGCAAACTGGTGGTTTGACCTTGTCTGAAATGGCTGCATACTCGGAAATACATGTCGAAAAGCTATTTGTTGAAGATGAAATTTTGTTTGTGGTAGGAGGTGGAAAACTATCATTGTTTGAAATTATTGAAAATTTTGAACTTCAACTTCTTAGCACAATTGGTATCATGAAATCATAGAAAAATAATTATAACACACTTAAATACTTTAACTATATGTTTGGACTAACTAAACTTTTTAAAAAACGATCGGAATATATTGTCACTGTCAGCGAGCGCCCTTTATGGCCCATGTCTTCGTTTAAATCTGCGGGACTAAATCAGCCTCGGGCGTGGAACAATCGTTTTGGAAAACAAAATTTCTTGACAAAACAGTTTAGTAAACTGTGGTCAACAAGTTTACGTTCATTTTGGTAGCAAACAGGGACCATATAACCGATTTCAAAAATAATTTTGGCAGAATTTTAATTTCTTGCCAAGCTATCCTTTTATGGCTTACTGTTTTTGCGTTGCCGGCTATTGTATTGGCACAGCCTATGCTACAGCAGCCCGAATGCGGTGAATTCCAGCCTTTATTTGAAAGGGAGTCAGCGCATTTGGACAATAAAATCCATAAGTTGTCTATTGCGGAGAATTTATTTGGTTTCAATGACTCCACAAACGAGCCGGATTTGGAACAGATTAAGTCGAAAGGATATTTTAACTTTAGCTCACTAGCCCTATTGTTTGGCAAGGGGCAGGATGGAAATCATCCTGTCCCCTCGCTAACAGTGGTCAATGGATACCGGTTTAACGACCGCATGTATGCGGGTTTGGGACTGGGATATGAGATGTATAAGTTTAGGCTTATGCCGATTTTTACCGACCTGACTTATGTGTTTAAGTCAGATAGTTTTAGACCTTATGTTACAATTCGTTTTGGTGGGGGTATACCATTACATAAAAACCTAAGGGATAAAACTTCGGGCGAGGAACAGCGTGCTTATGGCGGAGTGCTTTTAGCACCGTCAGCAGGTATGTTGTTCCCGCTGGGTAAAAAGAATGCCATAAGCCTGAGTGTTGGATACCATTATCAGGAATTGTCCTATGAAACATCCGACTATGGGTCCAATATATGTTTTTCTCCGCCGGATTTGATGCGCCGGATTTATATCCATTATAATCGTATCGAGTTTCGAGCGGGCTATTTATTTCGATAAGCCTTCTCTGTTATATTTCTGATTATGATCCCGGTCCAGGCCGGGATTCTTCTTTTATGACAATCGGCTTTGATTTGTCATTGCAGATTATTGTATTTTTGCCGCCATATTTTTAAATGAAGAAAGAATGAAGAAACTTTTGTTTTCCTGGCGAACAA